>JAVHVY010000108.1:0-5069 GCA_032160305.1 Actinoplanes sp. | reverse complement strand
CTGAGCGACTCTTCCGAGAGGCTCGGGCGCTGGCTGATGAGCACGCTTTTCTTCTTTCGTTCGGGGCATCCGCTATTTGACGCCCGTCCTGGGGTGTTGCTTGCCCGGCAGCCGTGACCGGGCGCCGGGCAATTGATCTCTACTTGGAGTAGAGCTCGACGATCAGCTGCTCCTGGACCTGCGTGTCGATGACCTGGCGGGCCGGGAGCGAGTGCACGAGGATCTTCATCTCGCTCGGGATCGGCTCGAGCCACGCCGGCACCGGCCGGGAACCGGCCTGGGCCTGCGCGATGACGAAGGGGGTCATCTCCTTCGACTTCTCGCGGACCGTGACGATGTCGTGGTCCTTGATCCGGTACGACGGGATGTCCACCTTCGAGCCGTTGACCAGGAAGTGGCCGTGCTTGACCAGCTGGCGGGCCATGTCCCGGGACTGCGCGAGGCCGGCCCGGTAGACCACGTTGTCGAGGCGCGACTCGAGGATCTGCAGCAGCACCTCACCGGTCTTGCCGGGCTTGGTGACAGCCTCCTCGTAATAACCGCGGAACTGCTTCTCGAGCACGCCGTAGACGCGGCGGGCCTTCTGCTTCTCGCGGTGCTGGAGCAGGTATTCGGTCTCCTTGGTCCGGCCGCGACCGTGCTGCCCGGGCGGGAACGGCCGGGACTCGAACGGGCACTTCGGACCATCGCACTTGCTGCCCTTGAGGAACAGCTTCATCTTCTCGCGGCGGCAGCGCTTGCAGTCCGCTCCTGTGTAACGAGCCATCTTCTCTCTCTATCCCTCAGACCCGGCGACGCTTCGGTGGACGGCAACCGTTGTGCGGCTGCGGCGTGACGTCCGAGATCTGACCGACCTCGAGGCCCGCTGCCTGCAGCGAACGGATGGCGGTCTCCCGGCCGGAACCGGGTCCCTTGACGAACACGTCGACCTTGCGCATGCCGTGCTCCATGGCCCGGCGAGCAGCGGCCTCAGCGGCCAGCTGAGCGGCGAACGGAGTCGACTTGCGGGAGCCCTTGAAGCCCACCTGGCCGGACGAGGCCCAGGAGATGACAGCACCGGTCGGGTCGGTGATCGACACGATGGTGTTGTTGAAGGTGCTCTTGATGTGCGCCTGCCCGTGGGCGACGTTTTTGCGTTCCTTGCGCCGGACCTTCTTTACTGCGGCCCCGGTGCGTGCCTTCGGTGGCATAAGTCAGTGCGCTCCCTATTGCTTGGAGCCCTGGCGAGTTTGCACGAGCCTGGACCCCAATTCCTTTTAAGTCTTACTTCCGACCTGGCTTCTTCTTACCGGCAACCGTGCGCTTCGGGCCCTTGCGGGTACGAGCGTTCGTCCGGGTCCGCTGACCACGCACGGGGAGGCCCCGGCGGTGACGGATGCCGGCGTAGCAGCCGATCTCGACCTTGCGGCGGATGTCCGCGGCGACCTCGCGGCGCAGGTCGCCTTCAACCTTGAAATTGCCCTCGATGTAGTCGCGGAGCTGGACCAGTTCCTCGTCCGTGAGGTCTTTGGAGCGCTTGTTCAGGTCAATGCCGGTAGCGGTGAGCGCCTCTACAGCGCGGGTGCGACCGACCCCGAAGATGTAAGTGAGCGCGATCTCCATCCGCTTGTCGCGGGGAAGGTCGACGCCGACGAGTCTTGCCATAAGTGGGCGTACTCCTCGTGTGTCTCACGGAGGTCTGTGCCCTTCCCATCCCACCTGCCCGGGCGGGCCCCGGCCTCCGACCGGGGGTGCGGCCACGTCTTGAAGACCGCGGCTGGGACGAGCTTGTTCTCTTCGTACGGATCCAGCGGTGCCTGGGCTGGGATCAGCCCTGGCGCTGCTTGTGGCGCGCGTCGGTCTTGCAAATGACCATGACGCGGCCGTGCCGCCGGATGACCCGGCAGTTCATGCAGATCCGCTTGACGCTCGGCTTGACCTTCACGGTTTGCCTTAACTCTCAGTCAGACGGGATGTTGGTATCCCCGCGACCCTCTACTTGTAGCGGTAGACGATGCGCCCTCTGGTCAGGTCATATGGCGAGAGTTCCACCACGACCCGGTCTTCGGGCAGGATGCGGATATAGTGCTGCCGCATTTTGCCGCTGATGTGAGCCAGCACCTTGTGACCGTTTGCGAGCTCCACGCGGAACATAGCGTTCGGCAGGGGCTCGATCACTCGGCCCTCGATCTCGATGGCTCCGTCTTTCTTTGGCATGTCCTCCGCTACCTGACATCGGGTACTTGGGGTCGACTCGCAACGCCTTACCCGGCCCCTGCGGGACCGGACCAGCCGCGGCTCCGGGCAGTCATCGGGAAGCGCGTGATGGACATGCCGGAGTGGACGCTGCGCGCCAGCTAGCCAGTGTACGCGCGCCCGTGCATCGACACCAAACCGAGGTCGCCTCCCGCCCGCCTTAACCCGGAGTCGGGTGTGTCGCGCCCCCCAAAAGCGGATAATCTAGCCGATATCACGTCAGTCGGTGGCCCTTCCCGGGACCCGCTGCCGTACGGTCCGACCCAGGACCCCAACCGGCGGGCCGTGCTCTGCTGTGCTGCGCCCGATACCGGGGCGGTCACTGTCGCCGGCGCGCATGTCCGCACGCCCCATGAGACTCAGCATGCCGGCATTCGGCGCGGCCGCGATCCCCGCAGAAGCTACTCGACCCGGTCGGCGACCGGCTGCCGGGAGGTGACGAGATCACCCAGCTGGGCGCGGCCACCGTCGGGCGCCGTGGTCACCCACACGCCGTCGGCCAGGATCGCCATCGTGTGCTCCGCGTGGGCGGCGAAGGAACCGTCACGGGTGACGACCGTCCAGCCGTCCTCGAGCTCGACCGTACGCGGCGAGCCCATGGTGATCATCGGCTCGATCGCCAGCGCCATACCGACCACCAGCTTCGGGCCCTTGCCAGGCTTGCCGTGGTTGAGCACGTGCGGATCCTGGTGCATCTCGGTGCCGATGCCGTGCCCGCCGTAGCCGTCCACGATGCCGTACCGGCCGGCCTTGCGGATCGCCTTCTCCACGTTGAACGAGATGTCGGTGAGCCGGCCCCGGCCGTTCGTGGCGCCCCGGGCCGCGGCGGCGATGCCCGCCCACATCGACTCCTCGGCGACCTCGGCCATGGTCAGCAGCGCCGGATCGGTCTCGCCGACCCCGACCGTGATGGCCGAGTCGCCGTGCCAGCCGTGCAGGATCGCGCCGCAGTCGAGCGAGAGCAGGTCGCCTTCCTTGAGTACCTGCTCGGCGGCCGGGATGCCGTGCACGACCTGCTCGTTGACCGAGGCGCAGATCGAGGCCGGGAAGCCGTGGTAGCCCTTGAAGGACGGGACCGCGCCGGCGTCCCGGATCACCTTCTCGGCGATCGCGTCCAGGTCGGCCGTGGAGACACCGGGGGCGACCGCGTCGCGCATCGCGTCCAGTGCGGCGGCGACCACCAGGCCGGCGCCGCGCATCAGCTCGATCTGCTCGGGAGTCTTCAGCTGAATGTCCAGCTGTGGGCGCATGTCAGCCTCCGTACGACCGCAGCGCCTCGATGGCGCGCACGGTCACGTCTTCGACCGGTCCGGTGGCGTCGATGCCCACGAGCTTGCCCTGGGCGCCGTAGAAGTCGACCAGGGGTGCGGTCTTGTCCGCGTACTCGATCAGGCGGGCCTCGATGGTCTCGGCCTTGTCGTCATCGCGCTGGAACAGCTCGGAGCCGCACCTGTCGCAGACGTTCTCTTTGCTGGTCGGGTCGAACTCGATGTGCCAGATCTTCCCGCAGCCGCGGCAGGTGCGCCGGCCGGAGAGCCGGCGGACGACCTCGTCGTCGTCCACCACGAGCTCCATCACCAGGTCCAGGGCGGTGCCCAGGTCGGCGAGGAGTTTGTCGAGGGCAGAGGCCTGCGGGACGGTACGGGGAAAGCCGTCGAGCAGGAAGCCTTCACCGGCGTCGGGCTCGGCCAGCCGGTCTCGAACCATATTGATGGTCACCTCGTCGGGAACGAGGTGACCGGCGTCCATGTAGCGCTTGGCCTCGACCCCGAGCGGCGTGCCCTGCGACACGTTCGCCCGGAAGATGTCTCCGGTCGAGATCTTCGGTACGGCGAGGTGGGCAGCGATGAACTCAGCCTGGGTCCCCTTGCCGGCCCCTGGAGGGCCCACCAGTACCAGCCGCACCTACATCGCCTCGCTTCGGTGAGAACGAGAAACCGCCGACGCGCGAGCCCCCCGGCTCCGCGTCCCCACTACCGGAGGAACCCTTCATAGTTACGCTGCATGAGCTGGCTCTCGATCTGCTTCACCGTCTCCAGTCCGACACCGACCATGATCAACACAGCAGTACCACCGAACGGGAAGTTCTGGTACTGCTTGTTGTTCAGCCAGATGAAGAAGAAGTTCGGCAGGACCGAGATCAGACCTAGGTAGAGCGCACCGGGCAGGGTGATCCGGCTGAGGATGAAGTCCAGGTAGTCGGCGGTCGGCTTCCCCGGCCGGATGCCCGGGACGAAGCCACCGTACTTCCTCATGTTGTCCGACACCTCGGTCGGGTTGAACGTAATCGACACGTAGAAATACGTGAAGAAGATGATCAACAGGAAGTACGTCGTGATGTAGATCCAGTTGCTGGGGTTCGCCAGGTTGTTGGAGATCCAGGTCTGGTAGGTGTTCAGGTTGTTACGGTCGAAGAACTGCAGGTACAGCTGCGGCAGGTAGAGCAGCGAGGACGCGAAGATCACCGGGACGACACCGGCCTGGTTGACCTTCAGCGGGATGTAGGTCGACGTGCCGCCGTACATCCGGCGGCCGATCATGCGCTTCGCGTACTGCACCGGGATGCGGCGCTGGGCCTGCTCGATGAAGACGACCGCACAGATGACGACCATGACGAGCGTGATGACCAGGATGAACTTGGCCCAGTGGTTGGCCTGCAGGATCGTCCCGCCGTCACCCGGGAGGCGGGCCGCGATCGAGGTGATGTTCTGGACGGACATGACGTTGCCGACACCCTTGTCGGTGATCAACTCGCCGAGCCACATGACCACGCCGGTGCCGGCGGTCATGGTGACGACCAGCATGCTCAGCGTCAGCCAGTCCGGGATACCGGT
>JAVHVY010000391.1:0-21256 GCA_032160305.1 Actinoplanes sp. | reverse complement strand
GGTTCCCCCCCACGGCCACCCCCCCCCGGCCGATCCGACCGCTCACCGCCGCAAGGAGACTGTGATGAGACTTTCCCTCCGCCAGTTGCCGTACCGCCTGATCATCGGGCTGCTGACCCTCGGCCTGATCGCCGCCGTCGTGATCCGATTCGACGGCGCCGCCACGGCCAAGGCGCAATACACCGTCCCGCAGGACGGCCAACTGGAGAACTCGCTCGGGGTGCGCTTCACGCAGGCGGCCGTCGTCGGGGACGGCGGGCTGGTGGAGATCCGTTACACCGTGCTCGACGCCCAGCGCGCCTCGGCATTCCAGAACGACGTGAAGCACCCGCCGACGCTGAAGAACGAGCGCACCGGAAAGACCGCCTGGCGGGCCGCCCTGATGAAGCAGGGTCACACCCTGCGGCCCGGGCAGACCTACTACATCCTCTATCTGAACAACAAGAACGCGATCAGGCCCGGGGACCAGATCGAGATCGCGACCCCGGCCCGCCACCTCGTCCACGTCCCGGTGCGCTGAGCCATGCGTCCGCTCCGCCTCGCTCTGGCCGCTCTGCTGGTCGCCGGCATCGCCACCCTGGCGACTCCGGCGACGCCCGCCAGCGCCCACGCCTACCTCGCCGCCAGCGCACCCGCCGACGGTGCCGTCCTGGAACACGCCCCCGAACTGCTCACCCTGACGTTCACCGAGCACGTCGAGCTGTCTGCCAGCCACGTCGACATCGTCGACGGC
This sequence comes from Actinoplanes sp., assembly GCA_032160305.1. Taxonomy (GTDB): domain Bacteria; phylum Actinomycetota; class Actinomycetes; order Mycobacteriales; family Micromonosporaceae; genus Actinoplanes. The sequence continues at coordinate 20,523 of JAVHVY010000391.1, read as the reverse complement.
AACGGCCGCCGGTACGCACCCACCTCGATCACCCTGCGGACCAAGTCCGGCGACCCGGTCGATGGTGACACCGAAGAGCCGGAGGACGTGGTCGTCGGACTGCCCGCGCTGCCGCCCGACGTCTACCACGTACGGTGGCGCACCCTGTCCTTCGACGATCTCCACGTCACCAGCGGCAACCTCGTCATCGGGGTACAACGTACCGTCCGGGCCGCCGCCCGGCCCGCCGGCCCCGGTGGCCCGGCACCGGCCGAGGCCACGCTGCGCGGAGTCGGCCTGCTCGGTCTCTCGCTGTTGCTCGGCGGCGCGGTGCTCGCCCTGCTGGCCGGGGCCGCGAACCTGCGGCGCCGGCTGTTGCGGGCGGCCACCGCTGGTGGAGTCGTCGCGCTCGTCGCCGCGCCGGCGTTGCTCGCGGCACAGGTCGCGGCCGGCGCCGGCGAGTGGGGACCCCTGCTGTTGTCCCAGGCCGGCAGCCCGCGGTGGCTCGGCTACGCACTGAGCCTGGCTGCGCTGACCGCCGCCACCGTGACCGCCCGCCATGACCTGCGGCGGGGGCTCATGGTCGGGGCGCCGGCGGCAGTGGCCACCGCGGTCTGCGCCGCGCTTCTCGGGCACGCGGCCGGTGCCTCGGTCACCACGATCGCCGCGACCGCCGTGCACGTCCTCGCGGCCGGCGGGTGGGCCGGTAGCCTGCTCGCCGTGGTGCTCCTGCTGACCCCGTTGCCGCGGCGTACGCGGGTCGCGCGCCAGGAGGTGGCCCCACTGTTGCGCTCGTTCGCGGTGGTGGCCAGCACCTGCGTCACGCTGCTGGTGGTGTCCGGTCTGTGGCTGACGGGCGTTCAGATCGCCACCGTCGACGCTCTGCTCACCACCCCGTACGGATGGCTGTTGATCGCCAAACTGCTTCTGGCGGCCGTCGCCGGCGGGCTCGGCCTGCGCACCGCACGCCGCCTGCGGACCAGGAGCGGCGAACCGGTCGTCCCCATACGCACGTTGCTCGCGGAGGCCGGTAGCCTGGTCCTGGTCGTGGCGCTGGCGGCCGCGCTGGCCTCCGCCGGGGTGGCCCGCGGGCCGCGTTTCGACGCCGCGCCCCGGACCGTGCCAGAGGTCAGTGGCCAGGCCGCCGACCTGGTCGACGCGGTCGCCATCCGTCCCAACCGCCCCGGCCGCAACGTCGTCACCATCACCGTCAACGACACCCGGCGCCCGGCGCTGGCGCCGGTCGGCGGCGTCTCGGTGGTCCTGCGGGGACCCGACGGTACCCAGGCGGTCCACCCGGTGACCCGCGGCTCAGACGGCGTCTGGTCGGTGGCTGTCGACGACATCCGCACTGCCGGCCGCTGGCAGGTCTCCGTCACCGTGCTCCGCCCGGGCCTGGCCGCCGTGACCGACGCCCACGCCTGGGCCGTCGCGGGCGGAGCGCCACCGGTGATCTCGGCCGCCCCCCTGCGACCCGCCACCACCGCACTGGCGGTCGTGCTGCTCGCCGCGGTGATCGCCGGTGCGGTGGTCTCGCGGCTACGTCGGCGGCGGGCGTACGCGTCCGGCGGCGACATCGCCCACGAACCGGACGGGTCAGCCCGGGGCGGCTCCACCACCTGCGCCGAACGGACCGCAGGCGCCGCGTCCGACCCGGTCGAAATGCTTATGAACCGCTAGTAGTGGCCGTAGTAGGGGCATAGTCACTTTCCTGCTGCGCCCGGGAGACCGCCTGTGAACAAGGTGCTTGTCATAGAGGACGACGACCGCATCGCGCGGTTCGTCACCCGAGCGCTCGAGGGCGACGGGTACACCGTCGAAAGCAGCCCACGAGGTGCGGACGGACTCCATCAGGCGCTCGCGAACGACTTCGACCTGGTGGTGCTCGACCTGATGCTGCCCGATATGTCCGGCGAGCAGGTACTCGAGCGCCTCGTCGACATGCGGCCCGAACAGCGGGTGTTGATCCTGTCCGCCGTTCCCGAAATCGGTGCCCGGGTCGCCGCGCTGGAGAACGGGGCGGCGGACTTCCTCGGCAAGCCCTTCGCCATCGCCGAGCTGCTGGCCCGGGTTCGCGCCCGGATCCGGGCACCCGCGCCCGGTGCCGCCACGCGTTGGATGCGAGCCGGACCGGTGGTCCTCGACATCCGGATGCACCGCGTAGAGGTCATGGGGCGCCAGGTCGACCTGTCGTTCCGGGAATTCCTCCTGCTGCAGCACCTCATGCAGCGGGCGGGTCAGGCGTGCAGCCGTGGCGAGCTGCTCAGCGACGTCTGGGGAATCACCTTCGATCCGGGCAGCAACGTGGTGGACGTCGGTATCCGGCGGCTGCGCGCGAAGCTGGACCGGCCGGACCGCATCGAGACGGTACGCAATGTCGGCTATCGCATCGTTTCGGACTAACCGCATCCTGATCGGCGGCTGGACGGCCGCCGCGGTGATCTGGGCTGCGCTGATGTTCCTCATGCCCGGTGAGGAAACGGTGCCGTTCCACTTCATCTGGATCTGCCTCGCCCTCGTCTACGGCTTCACCCGGTGGCCGGTGCCCGGCATGGTGGCCGCCGTGGTGGCGGTCACCCTGGTCACCGGACTGATCCTGTGCCACCACGCAGCCCAGGGGCGCATCGGCTGGGAGGAGACCGCCGAGGTGCCGCTCATGGCGGCTCTCTTCGGCGTCATGGTCTGGCACGTCCAGCGACGCAACCAGGCGCTCAACGAGGTTCGGCGGATGGCCGACGCCGAACGACGTCGGCTCGAGGTGCAGCAGTTGTTCCTGCGTCTCGCGTCGCATGAGCTGCGCACACCCATCACGGTGGCCCGCGGCTTCACCGAACTCGTACGCAAAACGCATCAGGATGCGGCGACCCTGGAGGACACCGAGGTCGTCCTCGACGAACTCGACAAGCTCACCCGCATCACGCACCGGGTCGTGACACTGATGCAGATGGAGGAGCCCTACCCGTTGTACCCCACCGACCTGGACGCGGAGTTGATCCGCATCGGGCGCCGGTGGCAGCCAACCGCCGATCGACGCTGGTCGGTTCGCTCGGACGTTGGCACCCGACTGGTGAACGCCGAACGCCTGGAAGCCGCTGTCGACTGCCTCGTCGAGAACGCCGTGAAATTCACCGGTCCGGGAGACGGCATCACGCTGGTCGGGAGCACCAGCGCGGAAGGCTGGCAGGTGCAGGTCATCGACACCGGTACGGGCATGACCGCCGACCAGGTCGCGGTGCTGCTCAGCGGGCGGTTGCCCGGGACTACCGCCACCGGGACCGGCCTCGGCATGGCGATCGTGCGATCTGTGGTCACCGCCATCGACGGTGACATCAGAGTGCACAGCCGACCGGGTGGCGGTACGACGGTGACGATCGCGGCACCCAGCCGACCCATCGTGGCTTCGCTCGTGCCGGCCGTCGGCTGAGGCAGGTGGCGTTCGACGCGGCACGTTTCGGATGGGCGTCACGACCTGCGACAGTGACACCCATGACGGACGCTGCCGCCCTGCCGGCGAGGGTGCTGGTGGTCGAGGACGACCGCCGGTAGGCCCCGGTCGACGATCATGGCGTTGTAGCGGCCGGTCAAGGCCAGATGCAGCCCGGCCTGGCCGTCGGGGGCGAGGTCGGGCGCGTACCCGGCGCCACGGAACAGGCGCAGCAGCAACGTACCGAGCTCGCGGCCATCGAGGGCCTCGACCTGCTGGGCCGGCTGCGCCGGTCCGGGGTGACGGCCCCGGCGCTCGTACTGACCGCGCTCGGCACGGTGTCCGACCGGGTCGCGGGGTTGGACAGCGCCGCGGAGGACTACCTCGTCAAGCCGTTCGAGGTGGACGAACTCCTGGCCCGCGTCCGGGTCCTGTTGCGGCGGCACGCCGGATCGGCAGCGCCCCTGGCGGTGGGCCGGCCGGAGTTGGATCTGATTTCGCGGACGGTGACGACGGACGGCGCGGCGGTGACATTGTCCGGCCCGGGCGGGGCGGCGACCTCATTCGGCCGGTTGACCGGGCTGATCGCGTCGGACCTGTTGCTGCTGCAGGTGGTGTTGATGGCGCGGATTCCCTGGGTCGAGCGCAGTTATGGTCAGGACACCCTGGCCCGGCGTCACCGGCTGGTCGGCTTCGCGTCGTTCTGGCTGATGGTGGCCCACGTTCTGCTGATCACCGTGGGCTATGCGCAGGCCGGTCACGGCGGTGTAGCTGGCGAGGCATGGAACCTCGTCGTGACGTACCCGGGGATGTTGCTGGCCGCGGCCGGAACCGGTCTGCTCGTGCTGGTCGTCGTGACGTCCATCCGGGCGGCGCGCCGCCGGCAGCGCTACGAGACCTGGCATCTGATCCACCTGTACGCCTACCTCGGCGTCGGACTCGCCCTGCCGCATCAGCTGTGGACCGGCGCCGACTTCGCTCCCTCCGTTCTCGCGCAGATGTACTGGTGGACCGCCTACGCCGCCACGCTCGGCGCGGTGCTGGTGTTCAGGCTCGGACTGCCGATCTGGCGCTCGTCCTACCACCGGCTACGGGTGGCAGCCGTGGTTCCGGAGGCGCCCGGTGTCGTGTCCCTGCACCTCACGGGGCACCGGCTGGACCGGCTACCGGCCCGGGCCGGGCAATTCTTTCTCTGGCGATTCCTCGACGGGCCCGGCTGGTCCCGGGCACACCCCTTCACCCTGTCCGCCGCACCGCGCGGTGACCTGCTGCGCATCACGGTGAAGGACCTCGGCGACGGTAGCGGTCGGGCGGCGACCGTGCCGCCTGGCACCAGGGTGCTGATCGAGGGGCCGTTCGGGGTGATGACCGCCGCCGGCCGCAGCCGGCGCAAGGTGCTGCTCATGGCGGCCGGAGTCGGCATCACCACTATGCGGGCCCTGCTAGACGACCTGGTGCCGGCCGCCGCCGAGACGACGCTGCTCTACCGGGTACGCAGCCACGACGAAGCGGTGTTCCGTACCGAACTCGACGCCTACGCCCAGCACTACGGGGTCCGGGTCATCTACCTCCACGGCAGCCGATCGCGCCGGGACTGCTGGCTGCCCGCCCCGTACGCGCATCTGAACGAGCTCGACGCGCTGCGACGGCTGGTACCGGACGTCGCCGACCACGAGGCGTACCTGTGCGGCCCTCCGCCCTGGATGAACGCCGCCCGCGCCACGCTGCGCGAGGCGGGCGTGGAATCGGACCACATCCACATCGAAGAATTCGCCTGGTGACCGCGACCGACGACAGAGGGGACCACGGACCATGCGCCGCATCACCCTGATCATCACCTCCACCCTCGCCGCCGTCATCTTGCTGCTCAGCTACCGCACCAGCACCCGCAGCACCAATGCCATCGCCGCCCCGGCAGCACCCCCCGGCATCGTCACCGGCGCCGCACCGACGCCCGCCACAGTCAGCAGAACCGGCAAACCAGGCCGCCGCACGACGAAGCCGACACCGACAAAACCGGCCTCGATCACCGTCAACGGCCCCACTGAACAGACCAGTTACGGCCCAGTGCAGGTACAGGTCACGATCTTCGGCAAGCGGATCAGCAGCGTCCAGACGCTCCAACATCCGTCCGGTGACGACCGCAGCATCCAGATCGCCGACGACGCGCTTCCTCAGCTCCGCTCCAAAACGCTGGCCGCGCAGAGCGCCCAGATCAACTCTGTCAGCGGCGCCACCTACACCAGCGCGGGATACCAGCGGTCTCTGCAAGGCGCGCTCGACCTCGCCCACTTCGGATGACGCGTTTTCTGACCGTCATACAGCGGGATCCCGCGGATATGCGAAATGCCGCGTGAGTTCCACCGTTAGCCGGTCGGGCGAATTTTCGGGCTACTTGTTCAGAAAACATCGGATGCGCCGTTCATTTGGTTTACCGATGTGCCGTGGCATTTGCGTACTCTGCCGCTGCCGTGCTGGCCGTCGCCACCGAGCCGCACCACAACGGTCGAAATCGCACGACCTCCGCGGCGCCGCGGTGGTGAGGGTCAAGCAGATGCCGTCAGCCTCCGCGGATGGCGGTGTCTCTGCTCGGCGCCGTGCCGGTGCCGCCGCTGGCCCCTGTCGGTTCCGACGCCGGCACGCCCGGCGCGGTCCGGTTCGCCTCAATGGTGGCATTGAGTGCGAGCAGACCGGTCTGGCTGGCGATCTGGGAGATTGTGGAGGCGGCCTCGTTGATCCGGGTGGACGTCGCGGCGAGGTCAGTCAGCGTGGCTCTCGCCGCGTCGACGACTGACGTCGCCGCGTCGACGGCGTTCGCCGATTCGCTCCCATGATGAGCGAACGCGTTGACCGTGACGGCCATCTTCTCCACCGTTGTGGCCACCGCCTGGAGCGTTTCTGCGATGTCCACCGTTCTGGTGACAGGTGCCACCGGTGACCCGGCGGCGGCGGGTTGGGCTCGGTCCGGCCGCCTGGCCGCCCGCAACGGGAGCCACACCGCTAGACCCATGAGCGCCATCGCGAGCGGGATGTGTACGACGGTCAGCGCGTCCTTGCTGTCGTCTCTGATCAGGCCGCCAAGGTAAGACTCCCCCATCAGCAGGACCGCGAGCACGGAACTGCCGACCCACAGATCTTTTCGTGCGCGCATCCAGACGAAGGCGACGGCCGCTGAGGCGAGCGCGAGTACGATCGCAACCTCACCGCCGCGGGCGTGCACATCGATCCAGCCCGCGGCGTCGTCGCGTTGGCCGTCGTGCTCGAGGAAGATGGCCGCCCACAGTGCCTGGAGAAGCACCGCGAGGCCGGCCGCGCCGATTAGTGCGGTGTACAGAATGCCCAGGTTCGGCTTTGCGATGGCCGCGGACGTCTGGATAGCATCGATCTTGCTCATGAGCTGCTCCGTTCGGGCTGAATGCAAAGACCGATGCTCAACACAGCCAGGTGAAACGGCTACAATCCGTCGGCATGTTTCGTACTGATGGTGGAGCACAGGGTTTTGAACCGATGGCGTCTACCGTGCTGTCCCACCTGCCGCCTGCGCTAGATCGGTCGAGGCGGCGCGTGACCTGCGACTCAACAGTAAAGCCAATGTCACGGTCGGCTTGAGCGTTTCACACAACTCGGCGGACTCCGGCATCCCCGGCGACGCGTTTCCTCACCAGGACAGCCTGCAGCTCATCCCGACCGAGGAGGACTACTTCCTCTTCGCATGGTCGGACATCTCCACCCACGGGATCGTCTATCGGTACTGCACCTACCGACGCAATCCCGGGCCCTGGTGCTGCGCTTGGCGAAGGAGAACCCGGGCTGGGGTCGTCGCAGGATTCAGGGTGAACTGGTCGGCCTGGGCTATCGGGTGGCGGCCAGCACCGTGTTGTGCATCCTGACCAAGGCCGGGGTGGATCCGGCACCGTGGCGTACCGGGCCGACCTGGGCGCAGTTCCTGGGTGCTCAGGCCAAGGGGATCCTGGCCTGCGATTTCCTGCACGTCGACACGATCGGGTTGACCCGCATCTGCGTGTTGTTCCTGATGGGGATCGGCGCCCGTCGGGTGCAGATCCTCGGCGTGACGACTCATCCGAGCGGGGCGTGGGTGGCGCAGCAGGCCCGCAACCTGATGCTCGACCTGGGGGAGCGGGCCGCTCAGTTCCGGTTCCTGATCCGTGACCGGGACACCAAGTACACCACCGTGTTCGATGCGGTCTTCACCAGCGAAGGCATCGAGGTATTGCGGAGTCCACCGCGAGCGCCGCGGGCGAACGCATACGCGAAACGCTGGGTGCGCACGGTGCGCCGCGAGTGTCTGGACCGGATGCTGATCTACGGCCCGCGGCACCTGCTGGGCGTCCTGGGTGAGTTCGTCGAGCACTATAACGAGCACCGGCCCGACCAGGGCCGCGACCAAAGCCCACCCGAGACCACGGACACCGGGCCCGCCATCGTTGATCTCGCCTCGGCGCGGGTCCGCCGTAGGAAGATCCTCAACGGACTGATCAGCGAATACTCCCAGGCAGCGTAGCCCGAACCGCACTTCCGAGCGGTACAGGAGTCGGTGCAGCAGTAGTTGCCCATGTTCTCCATGAACGCGGCGATCAGATACCCGCCCGGGCGCACCGAGTCGACGAAGCGCCGCACATCGCGTGGAACTCCGCGGCGTCCTCAGTCGCGCTTTCGGCGACGAAGTGCATCGACGCCAGGTCGTAGCCGCCGGGCTGCAGATCCTGGACGCCCGCTCGCCGGACCCGCACCCGGGCGAGCGCACCGGCCAGGGTGGCCGGCAGCGCCGGCTGCAGCTCACGGCACCGGCGGTAGAAGGGGCCCAGCTCTCGTCGGCTCCTTCGGTCAACTGCCGGCCCAGGTACGCGACGCTGGCGGCGCTCGGCTCGACCGCCTCGATGTCCCGGCTGACCGCCGCGGCCAGCATCAGTGGGTACAGATTGGGCCCGGCGCCCAACTCCAGCGACCGGCCGAACCGGCCCGGCGCGAACTGGCGGTAGAACGCGGAGTGATGCACCAGGACCGCGTCGTCCTCGGGCTGGATCGCCCGGTAGACCTCGTCGAGATACTCCGTGACGGGCCAGCGGTCCCGATCCACGTCCCGGTTCGTCAGCGGCGCGGCCATCGCCCGATCCTATGCCGGCCGCGGGCCAAGGGGACCGGAGCGTGGTGGCCCTCGGTCAGTGGCCTTCCGCTGCGGGGGCGCAGCCACGTGGCACCTGGGCCACGGAGGGCGGCCACCGCGCCGGTGCCGGCGACCGCGTTCTATCCGGCCGGCGCCCGGACCACTCGCGGCGCGCTCGCGGACCCGAACGCCATCGCCCCCACCGGCTCGGCGACGCCGGGCTGCGGTGGCCCGAGCACCGCCAGCGTTTCGACCCAGTAGCGGACCAGCGCCCGGCTGGTGCTCTCCTCCCGGGTGACCCCGGCGTCGAGCCGTCGCCGGGCCGACGCCGGATCGGACAGCGCGAGGTCGGCGGCGAACAGGTCGCCCCACACCCGGGGCTTGTCGCCCAGCTCCCGCTCGCGGGCGGCCGACGACCCGCGGTAGAACGAGCCGAAGGTCAGCGGCAGCAGCTGAATGCCGAGCACGGACTCCGGCTTCGGGTCGAACCACGTCGCGTAGTCGATCTTGGCGTCCCACACGATGCCCGCGGTGGTGTGCGCATAGCCGGATTCGCGGGTCTGCCCCGCGCCGAGCCAGTACATCCGGGCGGTCGCGGCCTCAAGGGCGTAGTGGGCGACACCGTACCCGGTCATCGCCGGGTTCTTCCGGACCAGACCCCAACGCACCACCGCCTCCCAGGCCGCCACCGCCTCGCTGGACGACTCCTGGTTGTTGCCGTCCGCGAAAGGCGCGAAACCGGAGGCGGCCGAACTGCCCAGATAGGCGTTGAAGGCGCGGAACGGCGGCAACCCGTTCGGCGGGCCGATCGCCAGCGACCCGGCGTAGTCGCGGACGACCAGGTCGACCACGTCGCCGTAGTCGTGGGCGAAGCCAGGGTCGGCCGCGGCCAGCACGGCCGCCGCCCGGACCAGGTAGCCGTACTGGAAGTGGTGGTCGTTGTAGTCCTGGGCCCCGAATTCGGCCGGCACCGCGATCAGTCCGCCCCACATCCGGTCGTAGCCGAAGTAGCGTCCGTCGGCCGGCCCTGCGTAGGTCAGCCAGTCGACCAGTTGCGGACGCAGCCGGTCCAGCGCCGCCGTGCGCTGCGCGTCCGCGCCGCCGGCACCCGCCACCTCGGCCACGGTGGCCAGCCGGCCGAGCTCCTTGAGTCCGAAGTAGCTGCCGCCGGCCCCGGCCGGATCGGCCAGGTCACGGTCCAGGTCGGCCCGTACGGCCCGGTTCGCCGCCGTGCTCAGCGGTACCTTCGGCACGCCGGCGAGCAGTCCCGGCATCGGCGCCCAGACCTGCACCGCAGCGGCCGTGACCAGAGACATCGTCCCGCGTGCGTCCGGGTAGGAGCCGGCCAGCGGGGCCGGCCCGGCGACCAGACCGGTCTGCTGGTGCGGGAGTAGGGCCCAGACCCCGGCGCCGCCGCCGGCCCGTCGGGCGGTGAGCGTCTGGGTCACCGTGCCAGCCGTCGCGTCGTACGCCGTCGTGGCGGTGGTCTGCACGACCGGATCGCCGGTGCTGGCCCGTTCCCAGCTTGCCCTCTCGGCCCCGGCGGGCACTCGGGCGACGGCGAGCTGTTCGCCCGACCCGGTGATGCCGGTCCCGGCGAGGGTCAGATCGGTGCCCAGAACGTCCCAGCGCCCGCCCGCGATGTCGAGCCGGGCACGACTCGCTGAACTGCCGACGTCGCGGAACGCGCCGGTCAGGGTGGGCGCTGCCCCGTGGAAGCGCAGCCACAGTATGGGGCTGCCCTGAACGAGCGTGACGTCGACCTGGCCGCCGCCGGCCAGCCCGACCCGCAGGACGACGTGGAAGGCGCCGTAGCTTATGACGCTGACCGCGCCGGTGGCGGTGCCGACGGTGAGGGCCGGCAGGAACGCGGTGGTGATGGCGTTCGTGACGGCCGTGACGGGACCGCCGCTGATCTGCAGGCCGCCGGCCGCGGCCTGCACGGCCAGCGGGTGCGCCCAGAGCGGCTGGGTCCGGGGTCCGGTCAGCGCCGAACTCCACCACTGGTTGGTCGGCACCGCCTGGCCCGCGAGGCCGCCGGCCTGGGTCGGTGCCTTGGTCGGGGCGGAGCCGGCCGGGAGTACGCCGGCGATGCTCCCACGTCCGGTCACCGCGGGTACGGCGAGCCGCGTCGTCGCGGCGTCCTCCATGACCGAGCCGATGTTCTGCTTCGGCGCGGTCGAGCGGGGGGCGGACGGCGCGGTGGCCGGCCCGGCGCTGCACGCGGTCAGTACGGTGAGCGCCACCGTCGCGGGCGCGATCATCCGGCGACTGCTCATGCGCTGTTCACCGCCGGGGTGTGGCCGACGGCCGTGGTGGTGTCGACGACCACGGCGAACTGCAGCCCCGGCACCAGCGTCCGCACGGTCGTGAGGACGGCCGGATCGGGCCGGAGCATGACGGTGAGCCGGTCCGACGTGCCCGCCGGCTGGCCCGCGTCGACCTTCGGCTCGACCTGCTGCAGGGTGGTGGTGATCCGGCCGGGCAGGCCCGGACCGGTCACGTAGGCGGTCATCCCGAGCCGCAGCTTGCGCAGCGTCTCGAGCGGCACATCGACCTGGAAGGCCAGCTTGGCCGGGTCGTACAGGGTGACGACCGGTTCACCGGCGCGGGCGATCTGCCCGGGCGCGACATTGATCTCGGTGACGATGCCTGCGGCGGGTGCGCGCAGCTGCTGCACCCGCGGCGCGCCGCCGCCGGCAGTCAGGGTGATGGCGGCCAGGACCGCGCCGGCGGTCACGCTCTGCCGCTCGGAAACCAGCACCCGGGCGACGACGGCGGCGTCGGCCGAGCCCACGGTGATCGGCTGCGCGGTCAGCACGGCCGTGCCGGCGTCCACGAACGCCCGGTCGGCGAGGCGGTGCCGCAAGATGGAGGTGCCGCCCGCGACGGCCGCCGCAAGCAAGATCAGGACCACGACGAGCGTACGCAGGAAGAGCAGCGCTGTGCGGAGCCGGTGCCGCCGGGGTGCGACCGGCGCCGGGCCGGGCCTGGCTTCGAGGTCCGTCGGGGTGGCAGGGTGCTCGTCGCGTTCGATGGCGGTGTCGATCGTGGTGTTCATGGTCGTGCCTCTCTCGGCCGGGTTACGGCCTGCTCAGCGGTTGTCGCTGGGTGGGTGGTGCGGGTCGGCGGCGCTGCCGGGGTAGGTCGAGGCGCGGTGTCGGGCCCCGGGATGCTCAGCTTCCTGCGGCGGGTGCGGCGTCGGCGGCCGGGTCCGGTCAGGAGACCGCGACGAGTTGGGGCTCGGCACCGGGCGGCGCCTGGCCGGCGAGCTGTTCGTTGGCGGGCGGGATCGAGGACGAGGCGGCCTGCGCGGTGACGCGCTGCCGGATCCGGCCGCCGGTGACCGATTCGACGATCATCCGGCCCAGGATCAGCACGATCATGGTGGCCCAGCCGACCGACAGCCAGGTCGGCGCCGGGTCGGCCATCACCAGCACGCCGACCACGATCGCGGTGCTGTTGAGCACCAGCAGCGCTACCAGGGGCATGACCGCCCACAGCGATCGAGCGCCGTCGCCACCGGCATTGGTGACCTTCCACTTCGCCGGGCGGCCGAGCAGCACGCCGCCGAGCGCCCGCAGGTGCACGGGTGCGGCGCCGATGCTGGCCACGATCGCGGACAGTTTGAACCCGCCTGACTGCAGCCAGGTGACCAGCAGGACGGCCGCCTGGAACGGCAGGTAGTGGGTGGCCCAGGCGACGCCGTCGGCGCGGATCGGGCTGAGCGCGAACAGCAGGTAGAGCGCCGGGAACAGCATGAAGATCAGCATCGCCACGGACAGCAGGTAGTGCGTGCCGCAGAACAGATATTGCAGGCGCTGGTCGATGGTCAGGCCGATGCCGCGCTTGAACAACCGGCCGCGCACCAGCACTTCGAAGCCGCCGCCGGCCCAGCGCAACTGCTGCTTCAGGTACGACGGGACGTCCTGCGGCGCCAACCCGCGGGCCAGCACCTGTGGCACGTAGATCGATTTCCAGCCGCGTTTGTGCAGCTCGATCGAGGTCCAGATGTCCTCGGAATTGCTACCCGTCCAGATCCCGCCGATGCTGTCCAGCGCCGCCCGCCGGAACATCACGTTGGTGCCGACGCAGAACGCGGCGTTGAAATGATTCTTGCCCGGGCAGACGAGCTCGTAGAAGATCCGCTGGGCCTCGCCGGAGCCGGTGGCAACCAGGTTGACGTTGTTCGTGTACGACTGCGGGGACTGCACGAAGGCCACGTCCGGATCCTGGAAGTGCGGCAGGATGCTGAGCAGGAAGCCCGGCTCGGGCACGTGGTCGGCGTCGAAGATGACCACGAACTCGCCGTCGGTCCGGGCCAGCCCGGCGTTGACGTTGCCGGCTTTAGCGTGCGCGCCGCCCGCGCGTCGCAGGTAGCCGACGTTCGCCTCGTCCGCGATCCGGCGCAGCTCGTCGCTGTCGCCGTCATCGAGCAGGAAGGTGTGGTGCGCGAGGTCCATGTCGCGGGCTGCCAGCACGGTGCGCTGGACCAGGGACGGCTTCTCGCCATACGCGGTGATGAAGACGTCGATGGACGGGACGTCGCTGCCGGCTCGCAACCGGTTGCGCCAAACCGTGACGTCCACCGGCTCGGCGCGGTCGTCATGGGCCAGGATGGTCCACCACGTCCCGATCAGGTGCAGGGCGGTCAGTCCCTCGGCGGCCAGCATGGTCACCCAGAGCCAGCCCGGTCCACGGTATGCCGGGTTGAGCAGGAACAACTGGTAGAACACGGTGGCGGCGAGCGCCCCGATGATCGCGACGCGCGTCGAGCGCTGCAGCGGCCGCCAGGCCAGGCGGGCGCCAGGCCGGGCCGGTGGTGCGGACGGTGCCGTCATGGATTCTCCCAGAAGCCTTGATAGTCAGCGCCGCGGATTGGGCGCCGCTGTCCAGAGTACAGCAAATCCCGGCGCTGCGCGAGCGACCTGCGACACATTTCTTTCCGATGACGGAACCGGAGTTACAAATTCATGCGCTATTTGTTTATCCCGTGTTTCTTGATCCATCCAGGACCCCACGTTGACCTGCTGCTAAACCCCCGAGAGGTTTACGTTCGTCGGAAAGCGCGGCGACCTTCGGCGCGAATATTGAAGCCGATCAGTGAGCGACGTTACAGTGTTGCGCGGGTCCCGCGGCGAGTTCTATCAATGCCACCGAAACATTGACGCAATCTGGCCCGCCGGAACCCCTATTGTCTCGTCGAGTTGATCATTAGTCATGAATCGAGATCGGCGAACGACCTCGCCGACGGTGGCGTACCGGCCGAGTCTGACGTCGTTCCAGTGTTGCGCCAGGTGGCGCGGGTGCTCGCGGCCATACTGGCCACAGTGGCCGAACGACTCGTCCAAGGAAAGGCGACCAGAGATGAGGACCTGCGCATCAAGAGGCGCTGGTGCAGTGCGACCGAGCACGGCGGTCTCGGCGGTATCGCAATGATCGAGCAGTACGTGTTGGACCTGCACGACGTTCACGAGATGCAGGCCGCGGTCGTTGGCGGCAAGGGCGCGCACCTGGGCGGGCTGTTACGGATCCACGGCGTCCGGGTGCCGGCTGGCTTTTGCGTGACGACGGACGCCTTCCGCCGGATCATGGCGGAAACACCGCCGATCGACGATCGGCTCGATCGGCTGTCGCGCGTGAACCCCGATGACCGGAAGGCGATCCGCACGCTCAGCGCGGAGATCCGCCGGACCATCGAAGGGATCGCCATTCCCGGCGATCTTGCGGCGACGATCACCCGCGTGCTCGCCCAGCTCGGCGAACAGGCCTGTACCGTGCCAAAACCCCGTACATGGCCGTGACCTGGCACTATGAGGATCGCGTCAAGCTGCCTGGTGGTACTCGTTGATCACGCCGCCGAGGCGTCGTCGGCGTCGTATGGGTGCATCATCGCGATGATGACGGCCGGGTCGTGGTTGGGCGGCACCTGCTGCCGGCCTTGATGCGGCCGGTGGTTGTTGAAGTGGTCCACGTACTCGCCGACCACGGCTCGGGCGTGTCGTTCGTGGTAGATCAGCAGCCGGTCGGTGCACTCCTCGCGCAGGCTGCGTCCCCAGCGTTCGATGAAACAGTTCGCCCGCGGCGTGCGTGGCGGGATCTTGATCACCTCGATGCCCTTGGCGTGAAGACCTCATCGAAGGTGCTGCTGTACTTGCCGTCCCGATCGCAGATCAAGAACCGGAACCTGCCGGCCTGTTCGTCGAGGTCCATGATGAGGTTACGGGCCTGCTGCACGACCCACGTAGTGTCCGGATGCGTGGTGATGCCGAGCAGGTGGACGCCTCGGGTGGCCACTTCCATCACGACCAGTACGTAGAGCCGTTTGAGCAGGATCGTGTCGACGTGGAAGAAGTCGATCGCGGCTTGCCCAGCTCCATGGAGACCGGCCACTGCGGCTCGGCCAGCCAGACCGGCTGGCCGCCGAGCTTGGCTACCGGCTCCCTGACCGGCCCCGGCGCTGGGGTGAGCGTGAAGTAGGTCCTCACGAGTGCACCTCCGGGGCTTCGGCGCTGGCCAGCCACCAGGTGTCGATGGGGAACGAAGCTGCGTACCTCATCACCGCCGCCACCACGTCCGATTGCGGAACGTCCTTCGGGACGGCCAAGCCCGCCACGATGTCGTCGTGGACGTCCAGCGTTCCGCCGACCTGCCCGACGGCGGTGATCAGGGCGGGGATCGCCTCCACCGTGAACGGCTGCCCGGAAATCACCTGATCCTCGTCGCCGTTAATGGCACTGCCAGAGAAATCGACCTTCCCGGCCGTCGGACGAGATGAAGACATAGCCGATACCGGCGTCTCCGAAATCGACATCGAACGGCAGCCGCTGCGAGTCGAGTTGGGCGATCAGTCGATACCCGGCTTCTGGTAGTTCGTCGCCCTGTAGCCACTGGGGTTCGTCGCCGAGGAACTGGAGGGCGCCTTGCCCCGCCTGGCCGAGGGTCACCTCGATCAAGAGGTGGTCCGGCCCGACGGTTGGTCCCTGCGCCTGCGTGACGACGGCGACCGGGCTTGGGATCTCGAGGTATGAGCGCTGCAGCAGCGGCAGCCGTCCATACGGTTGGATGATGACCGCGTTCTCCCCGCCGTCGGGCTCGGCCGCATAGTCGATCGCCTCGGTGGCCTCGCTCAGAAACACATAGGCGAGCCCGCCTTCAACGGCGAACTGGCCGATGAACCACATTGGTGTGCCCAGGTCACGTGAGAGGGGCCATTGGGGTTCAGCGAGCCAGTTCGGTTGACCACCCACCTTGGCAACCGGGTCGCCGACCGCAGCGGGCGCCGGCGTCAAGGTGAAGTAGGCGCGGCTCAACTCGTCAGGTCTCCTTGTCGTGACGGGCGCTAGCGTCGTGTCTCGCGGAACTCGGGTGGCGCCGCGCTGGCGTTCCAATAGTCGCCGGAATAGTTCTCGCAGTATCGCTCCAGCGCGGATTCGAACGCTTTCCAGTCGGCGCTGCGCGGATGGCCAGCCCGGCGAGGATGTCGTCGTGAGCGTCAAAGGTTCCGCCGAATGCCTGCGGGAGGTCGAGAGTAACTCGGCGGCTCGATCGAGAACACTTCTTCGATCTCCTCCTCGCCCGCTCCTCGGCCGTGACCACGCCGCGACCGAGCAGTTGCTCGTCGGGTCGGGCGTCGCCTGGACGTCGTTACGCAACGGCTTCTACGCGCGTGGTCGGCCCAGATGAGCGACGAGGAAGTCGGCCGTGTCTCTCATTGCTTTGGTTTCGTTGTGCGTTTTGGTGAAGCCGTGTCCTTCATCGGGGTAGACGTCATATCGAACATCGACGCCGCGTCCCCGGAGCTTGTCCACGATCTGGTCGCTTTCATCCTTCACGACCCGCGGGTCGTTGGCGCCCTGGATGACGAACAGTGGTGCGCGAATGTCGTCGGCGTACGTGATGGGTGACCGGGACAGCAGGAAGTCGGCTTCGGTGTCGGGATCGCCGAGCCAGCCGGCCATCATCGACTGCCAGGTGGGCGGCGCCGTCCGCGCCAGCGTGACCAGATTGCTCGGGCCGAACAGGGAAACGCCGCACGCCCAGTACGCGGGGAGCCGGCTCAGGCACGACAGGGTGGCGAAACCGCCGTACGAGCCGCCGAAGACCCCGATCCGCTGCGGGTCGACCCCGTCGAGCGTACGCAGATATCGGGCCGCCGCCTCGAAGTCCTTCAGGTCGTCGCCGCCAAAGTCGTGGTGAATCAGTTGCTGGTATTCGGCCCACCCGCCGCATCCACGGGGTCTGAGAGGGTGGTTTGTGAGGTTTCCGTAGTTCGTCGTCGCTCGATGGCATGGCGTTTGGGCTGGTCGTGATGCTGGTGGGGATCCGGCTACGTAGGGCTGGTCATGACCGATCGGAAGAGATATCCCAGTGACCTGAGCGATGCTCAGTGGGCGGTGGTCGGCCCGTTCCTTCAGGCGTGGAAGGCCCGGCATCCGTCGGTGTCGGGGCATCTGGGCCGCTACTCGTGGCGGGAGATCGTGAACGCGATCTTCTATCAGAACCGGACCGGTTGTCAGTGGGCGTATCTGCCGCATGACCTGCCGCCGAAGTGACTGAGCCTTTCCGGGTAACAACCCGGACACGGTAGGTAGCCGCTGCTTGTGGTCGAGTGTGGACACGCCCAGACGCCGTAGGAAGATCCTCAACGGATTAATCAGCGAATACTCCCAGGCAGCGTAGCCCGAACCGCATTTCCGAGCGGTACAGGCACCTTCGCGTTCCTGAACACCACCGGCAGCCCATACCGCAGGGCCGAGGTTACGTAGTTCCACGGATGCTATTGCGGTCGCCGCCCCGGCACCATAACTCGTCGGCTGAGCTGGTCGACCTGCGAATGGTCCGCAGCGCAGCGCAGCCATGACCCGGGCGACGCTCGCCGGAATGCGGCGATTATCGGCAAGGCGGCGCTGATTGACGTGGCGGTGCCGAGGTGGCTGTGTCGAGTATGGATTCCAGGGGACAGCGCAGTGCGAACATGTGGCGAAACTCATCGTCCGAGGGGGCGCAATGGGATTATCCGGCGGAACTCCTGGTCCAGGGCGAAATAGCCGTGGGCCAGGGAATTACCGGTGCGTCGGCATCGGTGTCGGGCCGGCCAACCTGAGCCTCGCCTCGCTACTGCACGGCCGTCCGGATGTGCCGAATCTCTTCCTCGACCGCAAGATCGAATTCAGTTGGCACGACGGCCAGCAGGTGCCCGGCGCGTCGCTCCAGGTTTCGCTGTTCAAGGATCTGGTCGTGTTGTCCGACCCGACCAGCAAATTCTCGTTTCTCTCGTACCTTCATGACCAGGGCAAGATGTACCACTTCGTCAACGCGCAGTTCGACGCCGTGCCACGGCAGGAGTTCCGCAACTACCTGGAATGGGCCAGCCGGCGCAACGAGAACATCGCATTCGGCGAGCAGGTGCTCGCGGTCGAGTTCGACCGGAACTTCGTGGTGCACACAACCGAGAGGGTGGTGACCGCGGAGAACATCGTCGTCGGCGTCGGCACCCGGCCGTGGGTCCCCGAGCAGGCGCACGGTCAGCTGGGCGACACACAGTTCCATGTCGCCGACTTCGTCGGGCGGGCACACGGACTCGGCGGCAAGCGGGTCGCCGTGCTCGGCGGCGGCCAATCCGGTGCCGAGGCGTTCTTGGACCTCATCTCACGCTCGCCCGGCGAAATCCCGCGACGGGTCACCTGGCTCTCGCGGCGCGCCAACTACTTCCCGATCGACGATTCCCCGTTCACCAACGAGTACTACGTGCCCAGCTACTCCGACTACTTCTCCAGGCTGGAGAACGCGACCAGACGCGCTATCAACAGCCGCAACGTGCTGACCAGCGACGGCATCTCGGAGGCGACGCTGCGGGAGATCTACCAACGGTGCTATGTGCACCGTTTCATCGACCGTACCGAGGATCTGGTGGCGCTGCTGCCCAACCGCACCGTCACGGACGTGTCCGGTGGCGACGGCGGGTGCTGGACGGTCACGGCCGTCAACAACGACCTGCCGGAACTTCTCGAGCGCGTCGAAGTCGACACGATCGTCTGGGCCACCGGGTTCCGTTCGGCCGCCATGGACTTCCTCGCGCCGATCGGGGGCCGGCTCGAGCGGGAGGGCGACGAATACCGGATCGACCAGAACTTCGCCGTCCAATGGGATGGGCCGTCGGATCGCTCGATCTTCGTGCAGAACGCGGCGCGGGAACAGCGTGGACTCGCGGACCCGAACCTGAGCCTGGTCGCCTGGCGCAGCCAGCGCATCCTCGATCGGCTGCTCGGCCAGCGCTCGAACGACCAGTTGGCGTCCTTCATCGAATGGTCGTCCAAGCCCAACGCCGAACTGCGCGGCCGGTGATGTCGGTGCGCTTCGACGTCGACGTCGCGGTCATCGGCGCCGGAATCGTCGGCTGTCTGGCAGCGCGCACGATCAGCGCCCGCGCGCCGGAGTTCTCCGTCGTGGTGCTCGACCGCGACGCGGTCGGTAGCGGCGCGAGCCGCCGGTCGGCCGGCCTGCACCTGCCGCGCGGCGCTACAGCCCGGGTCCGGCGCATGGCGCGCTCCAGTCAGTACTACTACGAACGGCTCGCCGAGGCGGTGCCCGCGCTGCCGATCCATCCGGTGCGGATGTCGGTTCTGGCGTCGACGGCCAGCGCCCCGCGGCTGCGCGAGACATACCTCGACAGCGCCCGGCTGACCCCCGCCGCGGACGTGCCCGGCGGTGACGTCCAGGTGCCCGACGGGATGGCCTGCTGGAGTGGCGGTGGCAGCCAGTATGCCGACGTGGGCGCGTTGACCGAGGCGCTGGCCCGGGAGCTGCGCCCGCACGCCGACATCCGCGAGGGCGTGGCGGTGGCGGCCGTCGACGCCGCGGACGACCACGTCGTGCTGCGCCTGAGCACCGGCGAGGCGCTGACCGCCCGCCGGGTCGTGCTGGCGCCGGGGCCGTGGCACGCCGGCCCGGCCTGGCGCGACCTGGTCGCCCCGCTGGGCGCGCGGGTCAAGAGGGTGGTCGCGCTGCACATCGAGCGACCGCCCGCCGCCGACGACCCGGTGGTCGTCTTCGACGACGAGGACGCCTTCTTGCTGCCATTGGCCGACCGGGGGCACTGGCTCTACAGCTACACCTGCACGGACTGGGACGTCGATCCGGACGCGCCGGCGTACGGGCTTTCGCCGGCCGACGTCGACCGGGCGCGCGAATGCCTGAGCCGGTACGCCCCCAAGCTGCTGGATCAATGCACCTCGGGTCGCGTGTTCTGCGACGCGTACAGCCGCACCGGCGAGCCGCAGGTGCAGGCGCTCGGCGACGCCGGGCGCGTCGTCTTCGCCGGCGCAGCCAACGGGTCCGGCTACCGGCTCGCCCCGGCGATCGCATCTCAGGCCGCTGACCTGCTGCATCTACCAAGGAGCCAACCGTGAGAATCAGCACCTACAGCGGGGCAGAGCTGCGGGAGTCCTACGGCATCGACGTGACCGCCGTCGACCTGGGACCCGCCGCGCAGCTCGGGGTAGGCGGCGCCTGGGGCCGCGTGGCGCCCGGCGGCCGGTCCGGCCCGAACCAGCACGATGAGATCGAGACCTGGGTGATTCTCGCCGGCTCCGGCGACGTGATCGTCGACGCCGCACGCCGTCGGGTGTCCGCCGCCACGGTGGTCCAGTTCGAACCGTTCGAGACCCACTTCGTCGAGAACACCGGCGACGAAGACCTGGTCTTCGCCAGCTTCTACTGGCGCGACGGCGAGCGCGCCGCCGCCGCGGCCGGTGGCGTCGCGCACCGCCGCTTCGGCGAGCGCCCGGTCTTCGTCTTCTCCTCCGCGCCCACCCCCAACGGCGACCTGCACCTGGGCCACCTGTCCGGCCCGTTCCTCGCCGCCGACGTGTACGTGCGCTACCAGCGCATGATCGGCACCGAGGTCTGGCACCTGAGCGGCAGCGACGACTTCCAGAGCTATGTGGTCGCCGCCGCGCGGCGCGAGGGCCGGTCGCCGGCGCAGACGGCCGCT
>JAVHVY010000386.1:0-11699 GCA_032160305.1 Actinoplanes sp. | reverse complement strand
ACGATCGTACCCATGCCTCTCCGTAACCCCGCAACACGAGAACGGCCGGCCCCCTCGTTCGGGGACCGGCCGTCACGACGTGATTACTTGCCGAGCGAAGTGCCCGTCGAGCGCAGGTTCTCGCAGGCCTCGACGACCCGCTTGGCGAGGCCGTCCTCGGCGAGCTTGCCCCAGGCCCGCGGGTCGTACGCCTTCTTGCTGCCGACCTCGCCGTCCACCTTGAGGACGCCGTCGTAGTTGCGGAACATGTGGTCCGCGACCGGCCGGGTGAACGCGTACTGGGTGTCGGTGTCGACGTTCATCTTCACCACGCCGTAGTCGAGCGCGGCCCGGATCTCCGACAGCAGCGAGCCGGAGCCGCCGTGGAAGACCAGGTCGAACGGCTTCTCCTTGCCGTACTTGGCGCCAACCGCGTCCTGGATCTCCTTGAGGATCTCGGGACGCAGCTTGACGTTGCCCGGCTTGTAGACGCCGTGCACGTTGCCGAAGGTCAGGGCCGTCATGTACTGGCCCTTCTCGCCCAGGCCGAGCTCGGCGGCGGTGGCCAGACCATCGTCGACGGTCGAGTAGAGCTTGTCGTCGATCGCGCCGACAACCCCGTCCTCCTCGCCACCCACGACGCCGACCTCGATCTCGAGGATGATGTGCGCGGCGGCGCTCCGGGCCAGCAACTCCTCGGCGATCCGCAGGTTCTCCTCCAGCGGCACGGCCGAGCCGTCCCACATGTGCGATTGGAAGAGCGGCGCCCGGCCGTTCGCGACGCGGTCCTGGGAGATGGCCAGCAGCGGCCGGACGTAGCCGTCGAGCTTGTTCTTCGGGCAATGGTCGGTGTGCAGCGCGATGTTGACCGGGTAGTTCTTCGCGACCTCGGTCGCATACTCGGCGAGCGCGACCGCTCCGGTGACCATGTTCTTGACCGTCGGACCGGAGGCGTACTCGGCACCGCCGGTGGAAATCTGCACGATGCCGTCGCTGCCCGCCTCGACGAAGCCCTGCAGGGCCGCGTTGAGCGTCTGCGAGGACGTCACGTTGATCGCGGGATAGGCGAAGGCGCCGGCCTTGGCGCGGTCGAGCATCTCGCGGTAGACCTCAGGGGAAGCGATGGGCATCGAAGCTCCTTCATGCATGACGTGGTCGGGAGGGCAGGACCGCGCTGTCCCCCAGCAGGCAGTATTCCGCAGCGCGCCCCGGTCCGGGAAATCACCCCGAGACTTCTGTGCAGGTACGGCAACTTCTGTGCAGGTACGGCTCAGCGGACTTGGGTAGGGTGCTCGGCGTGGACACCCATGCGCTCACCGAGCAGCTCGCCCTCAACCCGATGGATCCGAAGGATCTGCTGCAGACCTTCGGCCTGATCGGCGTCTGGGCGATTCTCTTCGCCGAGACCGGCCTGCTCATCGGCTTCTTCTTCCCCGGCGACTCGCTGCTGTTCCTGGCGGGCGTCGCGGCGTCACCGGTCGCCGACTCGATCTTCGGCAGCGGCACGAAGATCTCTCTGGTGGGGCTTCTGATCGGAGCCCCGCTGTGCGCGATCGCCGGCGCCCAGGTCGGGCACCTGCTCGGCGCGAGGTACGGCCGGCGGATGTTCGAGCGACCCGACTCCAAGCTCTTCAAACGCGAGTACGTGGCGAAGGCCGAGTACTACTTCGAGAAGTTCGGCCCGGCGAAAGCGGTGGTGCTGGCCCGGTTCATCCCGATCGTGCGGACCTTCCTCAACCCGGTGGCCGGCACCCTCGGCATGCCGGCCCGTCAGTTCCTGCTGTGGAACGTGGTCGGCGCGGTGCTGTGGACGGACGGCGTGCTGCTGATCGGCTATGCGCTCGCCCAGCAGATCTACCACGCGATCGGCGACCAGATCGACCACTACATCCTGCCGGTGGTCTTGGTCATCGTGCTCATCTCGATCCTGCCGATCCTGATCGAGATGCTCCGCGAGCGCCGCGCCAAGAAGCGGGCTGCCGCCGCGGGCGTCAGCAGCGACGAGCCCGACGCCGCCGCAGCGATCGGGGTGGTGGCGGCGGCGAGCATCGCGGGCCTGGCCGAGTCGTTCCACGAGGACGACGAGGAGCCGCACACTCCGCGCGGCCATCGCCGCTGACCTGACAAGCACATGCCCCCGCTGGTTGCGAGGGCATTCTCCGCGGTCAAACTCCTACAGTCCCGTCTTGCGGCCTGGCGTCACGGCCTTTGATCGGTGACGCCAGGCTTTCCGCTCTCTGGTCAGCGAGCCTTCTTGGTGGCTCGCTTGCGCGGCGGGGTGAGCAGGTCGGCGATCGTCGCAATCGCGGAGGGCACCAACCGGTAGTACGCCCACACACCGCGCTTCTCCCGCTCGAGCAGGCCAGCCTCGGTAAGGATCCGCAGGTGGTGGCTCACCGTCGGCTGCGACAGGCCAAGTGGGGCCGTCAGGTCGCAGACGCACGCCTCGCCGTCCGTTGCGGACTGGATGAGGCTGAGCAGCCGCAGCCGGGCCGGGTCGGCGAGTGCCTTCAGCACTCCCGCCAGACGCTCAGCGTCGGCACGTTCAATAGGCTCGCCCGCCAGGGGCGAGATCTGAGGCATTGTCATTTCCGCCAACGCAGTTCCCACGATCTCCATCCTTCCACCAACTGCATCGATTCTCCTGCATATGCGCAGGACGAACCGGCTGACTTTCAGGCCGTAAGGCCGACTCCGGCCGACGGTTCAGCCGATCGGCACGCCGAGCCACCAGACCGCACGGCCCCGCTACGCACCCCGATCAACGAATTACCCGCGATGCCGACTTCGGTCTCTGTCTCCTGCAACGCCTCAGCCGCCGTCTGGTCGCTGCCCCCTTGCCATCGAGCTCTCGATCCCCGCCCAGGGAGTGAGCCGCCCCACATTCTGCCGGTTCTGCACAGTGACGCCGATCGAGTCGATGCCGCCATCGGCATCTCGACCCGATGAAAGCACGACACGACGCTGCTCGACGGGAAATTCAGTGATGAATTTACGCAGGTCATGGTGGGCTTCCATGACCTGAAGCGTACTGGCTTTCGGGAAACCGGAACGCTGGGACCCGGCGGACGGAATAGGAACTATTGACCACCGGCATTGGCCCGTCGAACCGGAAGTATTGTTTACTGAAAGGCCGCGCGGGCCGCCTTTCCAGGGTATAGATGCAGCTCAAAGCAGCTATGCGAGGGGTCCTTCAGTGGCGGGTAACGTACCCAGCAGATCGGTGGCAAATCCTCAGCCCTTACACAACATTGACAAACATCTGTCCGTCCAGCGGTAAAACACCCACCGACCAGGTACGCCCGGACCATCCGGACGACGGACAGCCGCCCAGCTCAGGGGGTCGAACCATACCCGTTCGGGTGACGCATGAACGTCGATGCCGTGCGTCGTTCAACTCGACGGACGTGCCCAATAGTCGTCGTCGGGCCCCGCTCGGGGCGGTCCGGAAGGGCCGGACGGCGCGTGCCCTGGCCCCACCGGGGGCAACCCGAACGGCTGACCCGGCGCCGAGGACGCGCCCCCGACGGGTGACTGGCCCTGTCCGGAAGCCGACTGGCTCCCCGGCGCCCACGACACCGCGCCATCGGGCCGATATGCCTGGTCGGCAGCGGTCGGGTAACCCGGCAACGGTCCGGGCCCGTAAGGAGCGGCGTAACCGGCCGGCTGCGGCGCCGGTCCGTCGCCGAACCACGCACCGCGAGCGGCGACGAGCAGCCCGGCCACCACGAGGTAACCGGCCATCTGCGCGACAGCCAGGGTGAGATTCAGACCGATCCAGGCTTTCGGGTACGACCCGCTCAGCGCCGCCCCGAGCGACTGCGGGTCGCCGGTGCCGCTGCGCTGGCTGAGCACGGTCACCGTCGAGCCGCAGCCGGCCAGCAGACCGATGCCGCAGACCACCCAGGTGGCTATCCGGGCGGCGTTGCTGCCGCGGCGCAGACCGAGCGCCAGCACTGCGTACAGGGCCATCAGGATGACGGCCAGCACCGTGCCGATCGCCGCGCCGATCCAGATCACGCTGGCGTAGCCGTCCACGTCCGCGCTGTTGGCCCCGGCGGCGGCGAGGCGGAACCGGCTCACCGTGCCCGGCGCGGCGACCATGGTGGCGATCGCGTAGCCGAAGCCGACGCCGGCCATCACCACCAGCACGACCGTGGCAAGCGTCACCGGCACCGGTCGCCGTGGCCCCGGCCCGACCGCGGGCGGCGGCGCGGTGACCGGCGGCTGGACTGCGTACGACATTGACGACCCCCCGGGTAATCCGTTGCGCACGAACCTACCCGGCGGCCTTGCTCGCCGCCGAGCTTCCCCCGGAGCTCAGCCCACCGGGGCAGCGGCATACACCAGATATGGCGATGTGTTCGGCGCCGGCGCACCCGGATACCTCGGAACGGCCCCCTCGCCCCCCGGTAGATCGACTCACGGTATCGGGCGGATCACTTCTCCGCGACCTGGCTACACGGAGCGTAGCCAGGTGGCACCATCAGGAACGATGACGAACCAGGTCGCTCGTTCAGGGGGCGACAGAGTTGATCCCGCGCCATATAGTTCCGTCTCGTGGCCCGCCGAGAGCACTTCCAGCCTCCGGCGGTGCCCGTTGCCCGGCGGCGTCGCCGCCCCCGCGCACATCCCGCCGGGGCCCTGGCAGACCGGATCCGAGCGCCCTCGGAGATTGCGCCGGCCCGTGAGCACGCCGCGGCCGACGCCCCTGACCTGTTAAGGACCGGTGAGTCCCATGCCCCAAGCAGACACCCTGACGGTCGTGCACCATGACGACACGAGGACCCGTTACTTCGACGTCCGATATCAACTGGTCCGCAACGGGATCACGATCTGGTCCGAGGAAGGGGAGCACTCCTTCACGGACATTCTCACGACCCACGCCTACCGGCAGCGGGAGGCGACAGAGTAGAAGATGGGCCCCGGGACTCCCGGGGCCCATTTCTCACCGGCGGGCGCTGACGGTCAGGCCGTCCTTCGTCTCGTTCAGGTCCACCACGACCGTGTCGCCGTCGATGATCTCGCCGGAAAGCAGGGCCTTGGCCAGCGAATCCCCGATCGACGACTGGACCAGCCGGCGCAACGGCCGGGCTCCGTAGATCGGGTCGTAGCCGCGCTCACCCAGCCACAGGATCGCCGGACCGGCCACCTCCAGCGAGAGCCGCCGGTCGGCGAGCCGGTTGCGCAGCTTGCCGAGTTGGATGTCCACGATGGCTGCCAGGTCGGCGGCGGTCAGGGCGTGGAAGACCACGATGTCGTCGAGCCGGTTCAGGAACTCGGGCTTGAAGTGCGCCCGGACGCTCGCCATGACCTCCTCGCGGCGCTCCTCCTCACCCAGGGTGAAGTCGGAGATCACCCCGGAGCCGAGGTTGGAGGTCAGCACCAGGATCGCGTTGCGGAAGTCGACCGTACGGCCCTGGCCGTCGGTGAGCCGGCCGTCGTCCAGAACCTGCAGCAGCACGTCGAAGACGTCCGGGTGGGCCTTCTCCACCTCGTCCAGCAGGACCACCGAGTACGGGCGGCGGCGCACCGCCTCGGTCAGCTGGCCGCCCTCCTCGTAGCCGACGTAGCCGGGCGGGGCGCCGACCAGGCGGGCGACCGAGTGCTTCTCGCCGTACTCGGACATGTCGATGCGTACCATGGCGCGCTCGTCGTCGAAGAGGAAGCCGGCCAGGGCCTTGGCCAGCTCGGTCTTGCCGACGCCGGTCGGGCCCAGGAAGAGGAAGCTGCCGGTAGGGCGGTCCGGGTCGGCGACGCCGGCCCGGGCCCGGCGCACGGCGCCGGAGACGGCGCCGACGGCCTCGGCCTGACCGACCACCTTCGCCTGCAGCGACTCCTCCATCCGGAGCAGCTTGGCGGTCTCGCCCTCGAGCAGCCGGCCGGCCGGGATGCCGGTCCAGGCGGCGATGACCTCGGCGATGTCGTCGGCGCCGACCTCCTCCTTGACCATGGGCGGCTCGGTCTTCTCCTCCTCGGCCTCGGCGGCGCTCTCGATCTCCGCCTCCAGCGCGGGGATCTCCTGATACTGCAGGCGGGATGCCTTCTCCCACTCCGCGTCGCGCTGCGCGCGCTCCAGCTCGGCCTGGGCCTCGTCGAGGCGCTTCTTCAATTCGCCGACCCGGTTCAGGCCGGTCCGCTCGCGCTCCCAGCGGGCGTTCAGCGCGGTCAGCTCCTCCTCGCGGTCGGCCAGGTCGCGTTCGAGCCGGTCCAGGCGGGCGGCCGACGCGGGGTCGGTCTCCTTGGCCAGGGCGAGGCGTTCGACACGCATCCGGTCGACCTGGCGCTGCAGCTGGTCGAGCTCGACCGGCCGGGAGTCGATCTCCATCCGGAGCCGGGACGCCGCCTCGTCGATCAGGTCGATCGCCTTGTCGGGCAGGAACCGGTCACTGATGTAGCGGTCGGACAGGCTGGCCGCCGCGACCAGGGCGCCGTCGGTGATCTGGACGCGGTGGTGCGCTTCGTAGCGGCCCTTCAGCCCACGCAGGATGCCGATCGTGTCCTCGACCGTCGGCTCGCCGACCACCACCGGCTGGAAGCGGCGCTCGAGGGCGGGGTCCTTCTCGATGTGCTCGCGATACTCGTCCAGGGTGGTCGCGCCGACCATCCGCAGCTCGCCGCGGGCCAGCATCGGCTTGAGCATGTTGCCGGCGTCCATCGAGCCCTCACTCTTGCCCGCGCCGACGACTGTGTGCAGTTCGTCGAGGAAGGTGACGACCTGGCCGTCCGAATTGCGGATCTCCTCGAGGACGCTCTTCAGCCGCTCCTCGAACTGGCCGCGATACTGCGCGCCCGCGACCATCGCGCCGAGGTCGAGCGAGACCAGTTTCTTGTCGCGCAGCGTCTCGGGCACGTCCCCGGCGACGATCCGCTGGGCCAGTCCCTCCACGATCGCGGTCTTGCCGACGCCGGGCTCTCCGATCAGAACCGGATTGTTCTTCGTACGCCGGGAGAGCACCTGGATGACGCGACGGATCTCCGTGTCCCGCCCGATCACCGGGTCGATCTTGCCCTCGCGGGCCAGCGCGGTCAGGTCGACGCTGTACTTCTCCAGCGCCTTGTACGTCTGCTCCGGCTCGGCCGAGGTCACCCGGCGATCGCCGCCACGCACCGCGGGGAACGCCGCGACCAGCGTCTCCTCGGTGGCGCCGACGTCGCGCAGGACCTTGCCGACCACTCCGCCGACCCGGGACAGCCCGGCCAGCAGGTGCTCGGTCGAGATGTACT
This sequence comes from Actinoplanes sp., assembly GCA_032160305.1. GTDB lineage: Bacteria > Actinomycetota > Actinomycetes > Mycobacteriales > Micromonosporaceae > Actinoplanes. Next base: position 4,493 of record JAVHVY010000386.1, on the reverse strand, counting down.
CGTCACCCAGCGGCTTGGCGATCAGCTCCGCCTCGCCGATCGCGTTGACGAACTCGCGGGACAGGCTCGGCTCGGCGAGGCTGCTGCCCCGGGCGGACGGGATCTGCTCGACCGAGCGGACGGCGGCCCGGCGTACGTCGGCCGGGTTGGCCCCGACCGCGCGCAGCAGCGCCGGAGCGGTCGATCCACCCGTGTCGAGCAGGGAAAGCAGCAGGTGCCACGGCTCGACAGTCGCGTGGCCGCGGTTGTTCGCATCGGCTACCGCGGCGGTGATGACGTCGCGGCTCTTGGTGGTCAAACGTTCGGCGTTCATGTGCTCCCCTGATCGGTGTCCACCAGTGGTCAGCGCGCTCAGACTTGAGCCTATTCCACTCAACCTCAGGTCCACCGCCCGCCCCCGACATCATGGTCCGTGATGGTCGCCATATCTCCCCGGACGGCCGGCCCGACAGCCCGTACGGTGCGAGCTATGGCCTTGGACTCTCCGCCGCGCCGGCGGTCGCTGGCCCTCGCGCTTCTCCCCCTGAGCCTGGTCTTCCTCGCCGTCGGGCTGTCGACGGCCGTGGTCGGGCCGTTCCTGGCGCTGTTTCTGAGCACGTCCGTGCACGCCGGCCCGGTGAAGGTCACCGTCTTCCTGGTCGCCGCGCCGCTGGCCGGAGTCACCCTGTCGACGGCGCTCGCGCGGTTCTCGGACCGCCGGGCGATCCGCCGGCGGCTGCTGATCGCCGCGGCCACGGCCGGGATGATCGGCACCAGCGTGACCGCCTTCGTCCGGGACTACTGGATCCTGCTGGCGCTGGCCGTCACGGCCACGGCCCTGGCCGGGTCGCTCTTCCCGCAGACCTTCGCGTACGCCAGGCAGGTCCTCACCCGGGACAGCCCCGGCCGGGCGGCGATGGGCATCTCCTCGCTGCGGACCGTGTTCTCGCTGGCCTGGGTGGCCGGTCCGCCCTTCGCCGCGGTGCTGCTCAGCGCCGGCGGCTTCCGCTACGTCTACCTGATGGCGGCGGCGATGTACGCCCTCGCCGCCCTGGTCGCGATTCTCTGGCTGGACGAGGTGGCGGCCCCCGCCCCGGTCCGCGACCACGCGCCGGTGGTTAGCGACGACCGCCCCGACTCGCCGCGCTGGACACTGTGGCTGACCGTGGTCGCCTTCACGCTCAGCCAGGCGCCGCTGACCCTGGGCGTGCAGGCCCTGCCGCTCCTGATCAGCCGGGATCTGGGCGGGCGCCCCGAGCAGGCCGGGCTGCTGCTCGGGCTGTGCGCCTTCCTGGAGATCCCGCTGATGCTCGGGCTCGGCTGGCTGACCACCCGGGTGCGGCTGCGCGCGATGGTGCTGGCCGGGGCCGGCTGCGGGGTGGCCTACCAGGTGCTGGCGACCACCGCGACCGGCGTCGGGGTGCTGGCCGCCGGGCAGCTCTTCAACGCGCTGTTCATCGCGTCCGTCTCCGGGCTGGGCATCACCTACATGCAGGACATGCTGCCCCGGCACCCCGGCCGGGCGACCACGTTGTTCACCAACTCGTTCCCGATCGGGGCCGTGCTGGCCGGACCGCTCTTCGGCCTCTCCCAGCACTTCGGCTTCCGTCTCGCCTTCGGATTGAACGCGGCGCTCTGCGCGGCCGGCCTGCTGCTGCTGCTCATGGTGAAGCCGCAGCCGAAGCCGGCACCCGAGTGAACGGGCTCAGCCGAGGCTGCTGCCCAGGCCCGAGTAGCCGGTGGTGGCGCCGGTCAGCTGGCTCGGCCCCCAGAAGACGCCGGCCGTCTCGCCGGTCAGCACAGTGAACGCTCCGCTGTAGACGGCGTCGTCCGAGCCGGTCACCTCGCCCGGCGCGCCCACCACCAGGATGTTCGGCAGGCCGCGCACGCTGGTGCCGAAGGCGTCGTAGTCCTCGCTCGCGCCCGGCACACCGGTCGAGTTCTGGTCGAGATACGTGGTGCCGGTCGCGGTCGGGCCGCCCTTGGCGCCATGCACCACGGTCACCGAGCCGGCCAGCACCACGCCGCCGGGACTCTCGCCCGGCGCGCCGACGGCCAGGTCCGCGTAGCCGTCCCTGGTCAGGTCGGTGACCGCGGTGGTGCTGCCGAAAAGGTTGCCCGGGGCGGGCGTGCCCTCGTCGAAGGACAACGAACCGGTACCGGTCAGGCCGGTCGCGCTGCCCTTCAGCACGGCGACCGTGCCCGCGTCGGCCAGGGTGCCGATCGCCTCGCGCGGGGTGCCGATCACCAGATCGGACTTGCCGTCGGCGGTCAGGTCGGCGGCGGTCAGGGTCTCGCCGAACCGGTCGCCCAGCTCCGGTGTGCCCGGGACGCCGGCCACGTTCTGGTCCCACCACTGGGCGTTGGTGCCGGTCAGGCCGCTACTGCCGCCGCGCAGCACGATCACGCCGCCGGACGCCTTGACGCCGCTGATGGTCTCGCGCGGGGATCCGACGGCCAGATCGGACCTGCCGTCACCGTCGAAGTCGCCGGCCGCCAACGACCAGCCGAAACCGTCCTGTGTCTCGGCGTCGCCGGGCACGTCCGTGGTGTTCTGGTAGATCCAGCGGGCGCCGGTCCCGGTCGGCCCGGTGGTCGTGCCCGGGTAGATCGCGACCGCGCCGCCGTCGTCCACGGCCGGCGTGTCGTCGCCGGACGTCACGTCGTCCGTGCCTTTCGCGCCGACGGCCAGGTCCACCTTGCCGTCGGCGTTGAAGTCGCCGGCTGCGAGCGCCGCGCCGAAGCCGAGTCCATGCTCGACCGGGTCGCCGGACGGCACGTCGGCCGCCGTGAAGACCGCGGAACCGGTCGTGGTCAGGCCGGTGGGCGAGCCGTAGCGGACGCTCACCCGCTTGCTGCCCGGCTCACCGACGACCAGGTCGTCATAGCAGTCGTTGTTGAGGTAGGCCGAGACCAGGGCCGCGCCGAAGGTGGCTCCGCCGGACAGGAACTGGGCGTTGCCGAAACCGGACGCCGAACCGTAGAGCACGTGCAGGCCGTCGTGGGCCGAGTCGTCGTGGGCGGACGCGGGCGCGGCCAGGTCGGCGTAGCCGTCACCGTTGAAGTCGCCGGCGACCTTGGCACAGGCGGCGGCGGCCGGGGTGACCGGCCCGGCGAGGGCGGGTGCGGCGCCGGCGAACGGCGCGGCCAGTAGGCCGGCGGTGATCAGCAGCGGGATGCGCGCGGCAGGCACAGAGATTCTCCCAGCGTTCGCTTGTCGATTGACGGACGTTAGCGCCTTCGACCGGCCACCGTGAACCCCGGGCCCTCGCCGCGGTGTTCTTTCTCTTCGGTCTCCCGATCCGGAACCACTTCCCGTGCGGGAACGCGCGCCTCAGCGTAAAGGGAGCTAAAAGCTACCAACAAGTTCCACATTGTGACTCCGGACGCCTTCCGCTTGGCGTGACCGGCGCGCTACGGTTTCGCCTCGACAAGTGGTAATCGGTGCCGACGGCGCGCGGGCGCCGTAGAGGTCAGCGAGGGAGCGCCGTGAGCGTGCGTGAGGCGGCTTTCTTCGGGTTTGCCAACCCGGTCGATCCACGACCCGAAGAGTTGCGTGCCTGGGCCTACCATCCGGAGGCCGTCCCGCTGGACGCGATGCCGCCCGACTGGGATCTGCTGATCGCGGGCGACGTGCTCGCACCGACCCTGTTCGAGCTGGCGATGGACCGGCAGTGCCCGGCCCGTCGCTTCGCCCAGCACTGCATGTACATCTACGCCGCCGACGGCGTCCGGCCGAACGCTTCGTCGCAGCGCAAGCGCCGACTGAAGAAGTACGTCGAGCGGGCCGAAGAGATCGGTGACGAGCCGATGTCGATCTGGGCGCACAACTGCCGGGTCCTGATGAACCGCCCCGAGCTCTTCGACTACGAGGACTGGATCGAGGGCGGGCTGGTCCGCCACCCGCGCCGGCTGGGCCTCTTCGGCCGCCGCTGAGGCTTTGCCGAGCACGTGCCGCTCATCTGTCACGGGCGCCGCGTCACGGGCGCGCGCGGCGTGTGCAGGACGCCGGCCGGAGCCGCCTCCAACAGCTACGGCCGGCGCGGTCGCCACACCACCAGGGCAGTCGACGGCTGCTCAGGCCGGACCAGATCCCGGCCCGGATAGGCACTCATCGCCTCCCTCTCGGCGACCCGCCTATACGCCTCGTCGAGCTGCTGCTCCAGCTCGGCGACCCGCTGCTGCAGGTCGCCGACGAGCTGCTCGAGGCCGATGATCCGCTTGATGCCGGCCAGGTTGACACCCTCGTCCTGGCTCAGCTTCTGCACTTCGCGCAGCAACCCCACGTCGCGCTCGCTGTAGCGCCGGCCGCCGCCGCCCGCCCGGCCCGGCTGTACCAGCCCGAGCCGGTCGTACTGCCGGAGGGTCTGCGGGTGCATGCCGGCCAGCCGCGCCGCGACCGAGATGATCAGCACCTTTGCGTCGGAGGCCTGCTCCACCGAGATGTGGATCTCTTCATACATGTGTGCAGCCTCCTGATTCCTTCCGCTAGCTCAGCCTGCGCAGTCGCGCGT
>JAVHVY010000096.1:0-18279 GCA_032160305.1 Actinoplanes sp. | reverse complement strand
CGGTCGCACCGAGCCCGTCTACTGCAGGTGGCCCTCGTCGCGGAGACCCTCCTGGTCACCGGCGCGCTCCTGGTGGCCGCGGTGTCCGGCTGGCCAATCGGAGCCGGCCGCCGCTACCTGCTGATCGCGCTGCTCGGCCTCGGGATGGGCGTGCAGAACGCCGCGGCCCGAGCGCTGGCGGTGCCCGACCTCACCACCACGGTACTGACCCTCACCATCACCGGTACCGCCGCGGACAGCCACCTTGCCGGCGGCGCCGGCGCCAAGGCCGGTCGGCGCCTGCTGTCGACGGCGGCAATGTTCCTCGGCGGCCTCGGCGGCGCACTCGTCATCCGCCACGGGCACCCGGAGCTACCGCTCCTGTTCGCCGCTGCAGCACTGGCCACCTGTTGCAGTGTCGCCTGGTGGCTGACCCGGTCCAACGCCCCGTGGACACGACCTCTGTAGGAAACCGGGCGCGGCCGTTCACCTCTGCCATGACGGTTCCTTTCGCCTGTGCTCGGCTGCGGGCAGCGGCGGCGCGGATCCTGCCCGCGGCTCCGGTCTCATCGGCCTCTACGACCGAGTCGAGGCGATGGGCGGAACCCTCGTCGTCGATAGCCCCGTCGGAGCCGGAACGGCGGCACCGGCTCGCTCCCGCTCGATTGATTCGAGCAACGACCACGGCGGGGTGCTCGACCGTCACCGCTGCCGGCACATTGCGGTCCCATCCCTGAGGCCCTGTCGGACGTGCGCCAGCTGGGCGGCGAGCTCCGTGTTCTCCCGCGGCGCGACCGCCTCCGCGAGGTTCAGCTCCAGCGCAAGCGACACTAGTCGCTGCTGGATGCCGTCGTGCAGGTCACGCTCGAAGCGGCGCCGCGCCTCGTCGGACGCGGCGACCAGGCGTGCGCGGGAGGCGATCAGCTCGGTCCGCGCATCGGTGTTCGAGATCGCCGTCGCGACGAGCCCGGCAAAGTCTGTCAACCGACGTTCCGTGTCGCCAGCCAGCAGACCGCTCATCGACCAGGCGATCATCACACCCCACACGCGACCCTCGACGACCACCGGAGCACCCACGACCGACTTCAGATCCGAGACACGAGCGAAGCTGGCTTTGACCACAATGTCCTGATAGTTATCGATGCGGACCGCGCGCCCGGTGCCGAGCACACCCATCCCTTCGAGCCCGGCGCGATCGTAGGAGGAAGGAGGATCGTGTCCGGGCTCGCTCCATTCGGCGACGTGCACGAGCTCCGCGTCGTCCTCATATCGGGCGATGCGGATGGCGTGCACGTCGAGCAGGGTGCCGGCCTCCGCGGCTACCGCAGCGAACAGCTCACCGGCGGCAACACCCCGGGCGACCAGGGTCGCAACTCGGCGCAGCGCGGCCTGCTCGTCAGCGATTTCACCTCGGGCACGCTCGGCGGCCCGCTGCGCGTTCGACCGCATGCGCGGACAGCACCCCCAACAGGACCGCTCCTGCCAGGTAGATGAGGAGATCCACCAGGTTGGCAGAGTCCGGGAACTCGATCGGGTGCGTCGGAGCAAGATAGAACCAGTCGAAAACGAGCAATCCCGCCATCCCCACCGGGACCGCGTACGCGATGCTTGCCAACCTGGCGATCGCGATCACTGCGACGAGGAAGACAGCGCCCAGGAACGCCGCGACGATCACGCTGTCGATGCCCGCGAAAGCCACAGCCGCCGCGGCAAAGGCTCCAGCGCCTGCCGCCGACGACAGCGCGATCTCCGCCCCGACCGGAAGCCGACCGACCCGCTCCCCTCCAGCCACGAAATCAGGCTACTAGGCGGCGGAGAGTTCCGGCCCGTCATTCAGTCCGGCGCCGACGAGGGCCGGTAAACCCTGGCAACCGCCGGACACTGCTGGCAGGTACGCTGCCGTAAAAGCGCTCGTAGCTCAGCGGATAGAGCAACGGACTTCTAATCCGTCGGTCCCGAGTTCGAATCTCGGCGGGCGCACCGAACCGTTCAGGGGTCGAACCTTTGACTCCTCATCTTTGTCTGGGGTTGTGCAGGGCAGGTAGAAGTAGGGCTGGACGTGCCCTCGATCAGTAACGATGACCTGTGCAACGAGTTCGTTGATCAACTGTTTAAGCTGGGTTGGGTGTATGGACACGGCGGTCTCCTGGCTCTCGCGGTCGGAGCCCGGCAGGTCGGAGCTGGGGTTGGGCCTCGAACCACCCCGCAGCCGCGGCTGACCACACCAAGATCATTTGAACCGTTAACCGTTGTTCCGATCTTCCTCAACCGCATGACCCGGGCCGTCGCTGTGATACGCGGTTGGCCCGGGTCGGCGGGTCTGCTAAACGGCGCAGAGGGCGTACGTGATCAGATCCCAGCTGGAACCGTTGCCGCTGTCGTTTCGTGCACCCGCGGCCACATTGGTCGGGTTGACGTTGTTCGGCCGTAGGTTGATGGCGTTACCGGGAATGTTGGACCAGATGGCGCTGCCGGTCAGCCGCATGCCGCTCGGGCACGTCGCGGTGACGTTCTTGGTGATCGTGTTGTCGCTGGCGGTCTGGTTCGACACCAGACGGATGTCGAGCGGACTGGCGTAGCTCACACACACCGCGTACCCGGTGACGCTCCACGAGCCGGCGAATCCGGTGATGTCTTCCAGGCCTCCAGCGCTCATCCGGTTCGGCCCCACTGATCCGATGCCCTGGGTCACGAGCTGCACCTGACCGGCACCACCGTTGATCCGGCCGCCGGTGCCGACCACCGCCTTGCCGCTGGGGCAGGTGGCAATGACCTGGTTGAAGGAATTTGACGTCGTCGTGCTGGTTACCGGCACCACCTGCCAGCCGGGTGCGGTGCTCGAACAGTAGGCGTACACAAGGAGGCTCCACGACGCGGAAGTACCCACCTCGTCAAAGCCCGCGGTGACCCGGTAGCTGTCCACCGAGGCACCATCGATCGGCTGCAGCTCGCTGACCACGATGTGCGAGCCGGTAGTGGTGAATCCGCCCCCGAGTACGAATGGCCTGGCCGAAGTGCAGACCGCGGAGAGAGTCTTGCTACTTCCGGTACTGAAGCCGGATGTCGCGCTGACGACCTCGACGCTGCCCACCGGGATCGTGGCCGCTGCCGCCGGCGTGATGCCGATCGTCTGCACGACGGCGACGCCGACGGCGACGGCGACCAGGGCGCTGGCGGCCGCCATGAAGGGTCGTCTGGTGTACCTGATTACTTCGCGCAAGTGACTCTCCTGGTTACTAACAGCGACAATCTGCATCGCATGGCGGACTAGGACTATAGGTGGCAGCGATTGTTGACGTTCGATGGGCACAGGGGCTCCTGTTCGGATTGAACCGGTGTGTCGCTACCCTTGACCATCGACTACACCCGGTGCGCATGCCGCCACCCACGGCGACTGCCCTGAATGTCGGCGGCCTGACCCGGCGTTTCCAGCGACCCCGACTACCGGCCTCGCGTTGACAGCTTCGCCTCGAATCGCCACAGGAACGAAACATTCCATTGTCGGTCTGAGAGTTGCGTTAAAGACCTGTTACTCGCCGAGCGGCCGGGTGGGCGCCGTGTTTCCATAGCTCGAGTGACGGTCCGCTGTGGACCACTGACCCCGAAGAGCGCACCCGGTCCGCATTCCGGGTGTGCTGGGTAAACGTGCGCCTGTCCGCGACAGATTCAGGGAAAGGATCTGCTCCATGCCATGCCGTAGTGAGATTCGCTGGGAATTCCATGAACAGCGGGTGGCGTGCTGATGTCGCTCGCGACCCGACCCGGGGCTGATCTTTTCCCACTGCGTTATGACGCACGAATCACGGTGACCCCGATCCAGAAGTCGTCCTTTCGCTGACCGTCCTCGCGCTGCTCGCGACGATCGCGCTGGCCGCCTTCGGCTATCCGGCCGGTCTGCTCGTCGTGGTCGCCGTCGTGACCGCGCTCTACCTGGCCGACCTGATCTTCTGCGCCTATCTGGTGACCGGCTCGGCGTGGCGCGGCCGGGAGCCGATCGACCCCACGATCTCGCCGGACCGGGACTGGCCGATGTACACCGTGCTGTGCCCGATGTACCGGGAGACGGCCGTGCTCGGGCAGTTGGTCGACGCGATGAACGCGCTGGACTATCCGGCCGAGTCGCTCGAGGTGCTGTTACTGCTTGAGGCGGACGACGTGGAGACGATCGCCTTCGCCCGCGGCATGGTGCTGCCGGCCACCTTCCAGGTGGTCGTCGTGCCGGACGCCCTGCCCAAGACCAAGCCCAAGGCCTGCAACCACGGCCTGACGATCGCCCGCGGCGAGTTCGTGGTGATCTTCGACGCCGAGGACGTCCCCGAGGCCGACCAGCTCAAGAAGGCGGCGACCGCGTTCGGTCGGATGTCCACGCGGGTCGCCTGTCTGCAGGCACCGCTGAACTTCTACAACCCCCGGCAGAACGTCCTGACCCGCCTGTTCACCGCCGAGTACAGCCTCTGGTTCGACCTCATGCTGCGCGGTCTGCAACAGCTGGGCGGTCCGATCCCGCTCGGCGGCACCTCCAACCATTTCCGTACGCGGGTGCTGCGCGGCCTGGGCGGCTGGGATCCGTACAACGTGACCGAGGACGCCGACCTGGGCATCCGGCTGTACCGGCAGGGCTTCCGGACCGGGATGTTGAACAGCACCACGTACGAGGAGGCGAATCCGCGGGTCCGCAACTGGATCCGGCAGCGCTCGCGGTGGATCAAGGGTTATATGCAGACCTTCCTGGTGCACACCCGCGGCGGCTGGGACCTGCGGCGCACCCGCGACCCGCACTTCCTGACCTTCCTGCTGATCATCGGCGGCAAGGTCCTGGTGAACTTCGTCAACCCGCTGATGTGGGCGCTGACGATCGGCTACTTCGCGTTCCGGCCGGTAGTGGGCGGGGCGATCGAGTCGGTCTACCCGGCCTGGGTGTTCTATCCGGCGGTGCTCACCCTGGTCGCCGGCAATCTGCTGTTTGTCTACACCTTCCTGCTCGGCAGCGCGCGCCGCGGCAACCACGATCTGATCAAGTACGGGCTGCTGGCGCCGTTGTATTGGCTGCTCATGTCGGTAGCGGCGGTCAAGGCGCTGGCCCAGTTGATCGCCAGGCCGCATTACTGGGAGAAAACCGTGCACGGACTGCACCTGAGCACCGAGTCCGCGCCGCGGATCCCGGCCCAGCCGAGGGCGGCCGACCGATGACCACCGCCATCCTCGAACCGCCCGGCGTCTTCCGGTACGAGCCACCGACGCGGCTCAGTTCCCTGTCAATCGTGATGCCGGCCTACAACGAGGCGGAGAACATCGCCGCCACTGTGCGCGACAGCCTGGCCGCGGCGGCCGCGGTGACCGACCGGTACGAGGTCGTGGTCGTCGACGACGGCAGCCGCGACGACACCGCCGCGATCGTCGAGTCGCTGGCCGAAGCGCACGGCGACCAGGTGCGGCTGATCCGCAACGAACGGAATCTCGGCTACGGCCCGACGGTGCGCCGGGCGCTGGCCACGGCGGACATGGACTGGGTGCTGTTCACCGACAGCGACCGCCAGTTCGACCTCGCCGAGTTGTCCCTGCTGGTGCCGTTGACCGACGATGCCGATATCGTGACCGGCTGGCGCCGCGACCGCCGGGACCCCTGGCCGCGCCGGCGCAACGCGCACCTGTTCAACCTGGCCGGCCGGCTCTTCTTCGGTACCGGCGTGCGCGACGTCGACTGCGCGTTCAAGCTGATGCGCGCGTCCGCGCTACGCCGGCTGAAGCTCACCGCCGACAGCGCGATGATCAACACCGAGCTGCTCTACCAGGCCCGGCGCGCCGGCCTTCGCGTGCGGCAGCTGCCGGTCACCCACTTCGAGCGCAGGTACGGCCAGTCCACGGGCGACGATCCCCAGGTGATCGCGCGGGCGATCCGCGAGTTCTTCGCGATGCGGCACCGCTTCAACTCGTACGAGGCCACCCGGCTGCGCCTGCACACCCGGCTGGTCGGGCTACTGGCGCTGGTGGGAGGAGTGGCTGCGACCTGGTGGGCGTTCGCGCACCACGTCGTCTTGGCCTACGGCGACGCCGAAGCGCACCTGAACATCGCCAAGCGCGTCGTCGGCGGCCTGACCGGCGGGTTCGCCCAGCTCGGCAGCGTCTGGCTGCCACTGCCACACGTCGCCATGCTGCCCTTCGTGATCGACGACGCGATGTGGCGCAGTGGCATCGCCGGACCGGCGGTCAGCGTCCCGGCCCTGGTCCTGCTGGCCGTGATGTCCTTCAAATTGGCGCACCTGCTGACCGGCAACGTGTGGGTGAGCTGGCTCGCTCCGATAGTCATCATTGCGAATCCCAACTCGCTCTACCTGTCGGCGACCCCGATGACCGAGGTGCTGCTGCTCGCCCTGGTCACCACCTCGGTCTACTACCTGTCCCGCTGGGTGCTGCACGACGGCGTACGCAGCCTGGTGCTCGCCGGACTCTTCGGCGGTCTGGCCAGCCTCGCCCGCTACGACGGCTGGGCGCTGGTCTGCATGGAGGCTGTGGTCGTGCTGCTGGTGGCGGTGATCCGGCGCCGCCGCGGCGGCGCGGTCGACGGACTGGTGATCCTCTTCGGCGTGCTCGCCTTCGCCGGGATCGCCGGCTGGCTGGTCTGGAACGAGCTGATCTTTTCCGACCCGCTGTATTTCGCGTCCAGCGTCTACGGCTCCGCCGAGCAGCAGCGCTTCTTCCTCTCCAGCGGCCTGCTGCCGACGTATCACAGCGCCGGAAAGTCGGTGAAGTACTGGATCGAGGACGTCCGGATGGTGGCAGGATCCGCGCTGATGGCGGTAGCCGCCGCCGGGCTGCTGCTGATGCTCGCCCAGGCGGCCCGGCAGCGGCGGGTCGGTCCCGTCCTGATCGCCTTCGTGGCGCTGACCAGCTTCGCCTTCTACATCCTGTCGCTCTATCTCGGGCAGGCGTCGCTGATCCTGCCGCGCTTCGCCCCGCGCGCGCCTTACACCATGTCGAACATCCGGTACGGGTTACAGGCCCTGCTGCCAATCGCGCTGTTCGTCGCGTACCTCGGCGCCCGTAAGCCCAAGCTGCTCGGACCGATACTCGCGGTGGTGATCCTGGCGCAAGGGGTGGTCTCGGTCGTCACCCACCGGGTGATGACCTACCAGGACGGCACCCGCGGGCTCTCGTCGCAGACCGTGTCGAAGGGCCCCGACGCGCCTCCGGTCGAGGCGTGGCTGCGGCGCCATTACGACGGCGGCCTGGTGCTGATGGACGACTACCGGCGCCCGATCGGACCGGTGGAGAGCGGCGTGCCGATGCACGACTTCATCGGCGTCGGCAACAAACCGTACTGGCAGGAGAGCCGGGACAACCCGGGCCGCTGGGCCACCTGGGTCATCCTGCAGCAGGGCGACACCGACGCAGTGTGGAAGGGCTTCGGCCCTCAAGCGCGGTCCATTCTGGACGATCACTTCGCCGAGGTGTACCGCAGTGGCGCCATCTTCGTGTACAAGCGTCGGCCGCCGGCCTCCGGCTTCGTGCAGAAGCAGGGCCAGCACCTTTATCTCGGCGCCACGCGCTGGCGGGCAGCCGGCGTGAACAGCTACGACCTGCTCACCCAGCCGCAGGCGACGATCGACGCACAGATCGACGCTCTGTCCAACGCTGGGCACAACACCGTCCGGACATGGTGCTTCGACAAGGACGGCGGGATTAGCGACGCCACGCTGGCCAGGCTCGCGGACACCGTGCGCTTCGCCTACCAACGCGACGTCCGGCTCGTCTGCACGCTGGCGAACTACTACTCCGACTTCGGCGGCCAGCCTCATTTCACCCCGCCGGGCGAGGACTTCTTCGTCTCGGCCGCCGCCCGCCTGCGGTACGAGGCCCAAGTGCGCCGAGTTCTTCAATACGTGGGCGGCGACGGCACCCGGCTCGCCGATTCCCCCGGCGTCCTCGCCTGGGACCTGATCAACGAGCCTCGGGTGAACGCCGGCCAGCCCACCGACTCGGTGCGGAACTGGACGGATCAGATGTCCGCCTTCGTCTCCAGCATCGACCAGCGGCACCTCGTGACCGTCGGCGCGGAAGGCTTCCGCCCCGGCTACCCCACAGTCGCAACGATGGCCGGACCGGCCGGCAGCGGCTTCGCCGACCTGTGCACCCTCACCTCGATCACCCTGTGCTCGGTGCACCTCTTCCCCAAGTACCTCAACAACCCGCCGGCCCCCGCCAGCCCGGCAAGCCTGCTGCAGAGCTGGCGCTCAGACGCCGACCGCCTCGGAAAGCCGGTCCTCGTCGAGGAACTCGGCTACTCCCTCGCCGACGGCGGCGACACCGCGGCCCGCGCCGCGTTCTTCACCGCGACCGGGCGCGCGGTCCGCAGCAGCGATCTGGACGGCGCCCTACTGTGGAACCTCGGCAAAGAGGCGGACCGGTCGTTCACCCTCGCCTGGAACGACCCCACCGCCCGCACCGCACTGAACCGCTGGCCGGACCTCATCCGCCCGACGCTGAACCGCTAGCCCCGCACTCCCCGCACCGTTCTGGAGTCAGCTACGCCAACACCCGACACCTGCCCGGAAGTATTCGTCGCACCGCGGTCGATCGATGCCTGACCGCGATGCGACGAACCGTTGTCGACCACCCAGAAGACGCGTTTCGCGCTTGCGGCCGTTGGCGTCGACGAAGAGTTCGCGATCGCCTAGGACACGGCGGGCGAGCCGGACGCGGCCCAGGTCGCGGTCCTCGCGCGTACCCCAGGACTCGTCGATCTTGATTTTTGCGCGGTCGGGTCGGCAGGGAGATGACCGCCATCGCGTCAGCCCTTCAACTTGCCGGGCAGCGGCGGCTCGTCGGGGTTCACCGCGACGTCGACCAGCGCCGGGCCGGGGTCTTCGTACAGTCGATCCAACGCGACTTCCTGCTGGTAACCGGTGCCTAGCACGCTCGACTCCTGTGCCCGGTGATCGCCAGCACCGGCACGTGGTCAAGCTTGGCGTCCTACAGACCGTTGGCGAGGTGGATGCCGCCCGGGCCGGAGGTCGCCAGGCACACGCCGATCTTTCCGGTCGCCTTGGCGTACGCGCAGGCCGTGAAGGCCGCCGCCTCTTCGTGGTGCACGAGAATGAATTTCACCTTGTCGGCGTGCCGGCGCAGCCCTTCCATGATCCCGTTGATGCCGTCGCCGGGCAGCCCGAACACGGTGTCGACGCCCCACTCGGCCAACCGCTGAATCAACACTTCAGAAGTAATCGCAGCCATGATGATCGGCTACCCCGCAAACCGGCCGCTCAATCGAACCTGTACTGATTCGACATCCGTCGTGGACACCCGTCGAGAATCCCGCCCGATCCTGCGCTACCGCCGCCACGGGCACCTCGGTGGCCCGCTGACCCGGTTGCTGCTGCTCGGCACCCTGCCCGGTGTCGTCAGCGCCTTCATCTGGCTTTCAGCCTCACTTGCATACTGTGGTCGCCAAGCCAGCACCGGCCGGCGCGCAGGAGGTACCCAAAGATGGACGATCGGAACTATCTGGCGATCACCGGTGCGGTCGCCGCCGGCCTGTTCCTGGCCGACCGGTGGCTCGGCGCGATCGCGGCGGTGGTGGCAGTACTGATGGGCTTTGCCCGGGTCCACATCGCGGCGCACCACCCGCAGGACGTCCTGGCCGGCTTCGCCGTCGGCGCCCTGGTCACCTTGATCGGCTACGCCGCGCTCAGGCGGCCCCTCACCGCCCTGGTGGCGCGCTGCCAGCGGACCCGGCTGCGGCTGCTGCTGACCGCGGCCTCCCGCCACCGTAACGGGCCTGCGGTGAACGAGTGACCGGCCTGGTAGCGGTGGCCGCGCCGCTGCTGAGCCTGGTGGACCGGTTCGGCTACGTCGGTGTCGCCGGCCTGGTGTTCGTGGAGAGCTTCGGTGTCCCGGCGCCGGGTGAGACGGCGATCATCGCCGGGGCGGCCTCCGCCGGCCGCGGTCACCTCAACGTGCTCCTCATCGGTGTGGTGGCGTTCCTGGCCGCGGTGATCGGCGACAGCATCGGCTACCTGATCGGCCGCACCGGGGGCCGGCCGCTGGTGCTGCGCTTCGGCCGGTACGTGCGGCTGACCCCCCAACGCCTCGACCGGATTGACGGGTTCATGACTCGGCACGGGCCGAAGGTCGTGGTGATCGCCCGGTTCGTGGAAGGGCTGCGGCAGCTCAACGGGATCGTCGCCGGGATGAGCCGGATGCCGTGGCCACGGTTCCTGCTGTTCAACGCGATCGGCGCCGCCGCCTGGGTCGCCGTCTGGACCACCGGCGGCTACCTCGCCGGCAACCACCTCAACGCGATCACCGCGACCATCCACCGCTACCAACTGTGGGCCATCGCCGCCGCCGTCCTCGCGCTGATCGGCTACCTGCTGCTGCGCCGCGCCTGTCGGCACGCCGACGCCACCTCGCCCGGGGAGGAGTAGTCCGACTCGGGTCGGCCGATCGTCCGGCTTGGGGGGGACGCAACTCTGGCCCGCCCGCGCTACGAGAGGAAGGGCAGTTGCACCTGGGAGCATCCCGGCGGGGCGCCACGTCTGCACCTGCTTGAGGCGTGCCCGGCCGGCGCATGGCTGGCGTAACAGGTTACGGCCTTCCCCGTCGTCGCCCGGCCTGGGCCGGTCGGCCGGTGCTGCCGTGTGGAGCGCGCTGACCGTACGGCGTGACACCGCGCGGCTGTAGATCGACAAGATCGTGGCGACCAGCAACAGCATCGCGGCGGACGTGGTACGACGTTGACACCGCCATGATCAGATCCGCGCGTTCGCCAGGTCGGGGACCTGTGCCGGGTGTTCGGGGCGGCAACGGCATCGGGTCCGACGACCGGTCGTTCGACTGATCGGCGGGGACCGTTCGAACGGTGTGGCTTCAGGGTGCGTCGCTGCCGCGGTGTGGCGGCTGGCGGCGGATCTGGTCGGTATGGGCGGTGACGGTGTCGATCTGGGCGGTCAGGTCGGGGTGGCGGGGTAGGTGGTGTTGGGCCGCGGCGAGCAGGGCCGGCAGGGCGGACGCGTCGGGGTCGCCGAGGGCCTGGTGCAGCCGGCTGAGGTCGTCGGTGGCCGCCGCGTCGAGGTCGGTCAGGGCGGTGATCTGTCCGGCGAGTCGGCGCAGGTCGGCGGTGTTGTCGTTGGCCCACTGGGCGACGGCGCGGTGTGCGGCGCGGCGGTCGCGTTCGGCTTGTACGCGTGCGTCGCGAGTGGTGCCCGGCTGACCCGTGCCGGCCGAGACGCTGCGCAGGTAGCGGCGTTCGGCAGCCTGCCGGCTGGCTACCCCCAGTGCGGGTGCGAGGGCCTGCCACGAGATTCCGGCGGCGCGAGCGGCAGCTATCAGGGTCGGCTCGATGCTGGCAAGTTCGGTCTGCGCCCAACGCAGCAGCACCAGGGCATCGAGCAGCTCGACCGCACTCACCGGCGGGTTGTCGGTGGGTCGCTCGATCGCGTTCGCGGCGGCGGCGATCGCGGCGGTGACCAGAGCTAGATCTCGGCTCTCGGGTGCCGGCTGCGGGTTCGCCTCGCCGGTGGGTGTGTCGGGCATCAGCGCCCCTCCTAACACGTCATCGTTTCGATGACGAACTACTTGTCATCGGAACGATGACGTGTTAGAAAGACGGTATCGCGCATTGACCGCCAAGTCGAGACCACAGGAGGTGGGAACCATGTTGATGCGCAGCGAACCCTTCACCGAGGTCAACCGGCTCGCCCAGCAGCTGTTCGGCGCCACGCCCGCCGGTACCTGGTCACGCCCGACGGCGATGCCCGTCGACGCGTTCCGCAACGGCGACGAGTTCGTGATCGCGTTCGACCTGCCCGGGGTGGACGCCAACGCGATCGACATCGATGTGGAACGCAACGTACTGACCGTGCGCGCCGAACGCCGCCCCATCGACCTGGGCGAGCAGGCCACGGCACAGCTGACCGAACGCCCGCTCGGGGTGTTCTCCCGCCAGCTGTTCCTCGGCGACGCGTTGGACACCGACCACATCGACGCCGCGTACGACAACGGCGTGCTGGTCCTGCGGATCCCGATCGCGGAGAAGGCCAAGCCCCGCAAGATCACCGTGGCCGGACGCCAGCACACCGACCAGAAAGTGATCACCGGCTGACCCGACGGTTGGTCACGTCAGCTCCGCACAGGAAACCAGGATGTGGCGGGTAGTGACCGGCATGACCAGCAACCCCATCGCACAAGCGGGCACCGCGTTATCCCCGGAATGGGACCGCGGAATCGACGAAGCGTTGACCGAACTCATCAGCGGCGACCCCGATCTGGTCCGCGCCGAGTTCAACGCCCTCATCGGCGCCAGCTTCACCGAACCGCCCGCACCGCCGGCACCGCCCGCCCCATCCGACACCCAGCCAGCCCCCACACAACACCCGAAACCACGGGCAATGGCCCGACGGATTCCAGCTGGACCCTCCGCGGCGCACGACGGGATCAGCGGGCGAGTGCCTTCTCCAGCTGGGCTTTGCTCATCGACGACCGACCCTTGATGTTGCGCTGCTTAGCCTCGTTGTAGAGCTGTTGCTTGGTACGTCCCTGGGCGCCGGTGTGCGACCGTTTCCCGCCGCGATGACCGGACGAGACGTCCTTGATCGAGGACCGGCTGGCGGTCCGCGACTCACCGGCGCGGGCCCGTTCCTTGTTCACCGTCCGCGCGGCGATCTCGGTAGCCCGCTTGGCCGGCACGCCACGGCTCTCCGCGCTGTCCTTGATGTGCTCGTACTGCCGTTCCCTCTTCGGGCTGGATCCGGCGGGCATGGCGGCCTCCTCACACGAGTTACTCGAAATCCAGCCCGGAGATTTCCCCGAATCCCGGCAGGCAAACCCGCATGGATGGTCAGGGATCATGCTGATGCGCCCGCTGTGTGCGGCGACCTCCGACACCGACCGGGTCGCCGCGTCCGATCGCTGCCAGCCAACCAGTGACTGGATTGGGCGAATCTCAGTGATCGTCGCACTGCCGCTCACCCGAACATCGTCGACTCTGAGAGCATCACTCCCGATGCCACGATGACCGAGGGCGCTGGCCGCCCGGGTCGGCCAGGCCTTCGGGCTGGCGAGCTGAGGTAACCCGGGCCGGGCGCGTCGTTGACTGCCGCCGATGAGGGGAATCGCCGGATCAGTGGGTGCGGATCAGGGCCAGACGGGCGAGCCCGGGCGCGCGTACGCGAAAGCGCCCCGCGGTGACGCCGGAGTCGATCGCCTGCGGCCAGATCTGCTCGTAGCGATCCCGCAGGGCGACCACCTCGGTGCGCACTAGGGTGAGCCCGTGGTGGTTGATTACGAGTACGCCGACGGTGTGGCCCAGATCCATTTCAACCGGCCGGAACGGCTCAACGCCGTGGTCCCGGCCCTGGTCGACGAGACCCTGGCCGGGCTCGCGAGCGCGCGGGCGGACGCGGCGCGGGTGGTCGTGTTGTCCGGGCGCGGGCGGGCGTTCTGCGCGGGGCACGATCTGAAAGAGCCGATCCCGGTCGAGACGGTCCCCGAGACCCGGCTGCGACTCGAACCGATCCAGGAGATCACCCGGCGGATCCGCTCGTTCCCAGGCGTCGTCATCGCGGCCGTGCACGGCTATGCACTGGGGGCCGGCTGCGAGTTCGCGCTGGCGTGCGACCTGGTGGTGGCCGACGATCAGGCCCAGTTCGGCTTCCCCGAGGTCGGCGTCGGGCTGAGCGTGACCGGTGGCATCTCCCGGCTGCTCCCCCACCTGGTCGGCCTGGCCAAGGCCCGGGAGCTGCTGCTCCTCGGCGAGCGGGTGTCCGCGCCCGAGGCGCTGGCGATCGGGCTGATCGCCCGGGTCGCCCCGGCCGGGCAGCACGAGCAGCTGGCCGGCGAGCTGGCCGCCCGGCTGTTGGAGCGGCCGACGGTCGCGTTGCAGCTCGCCAAGCGGGTGCTCGACCTGGGTCTGGACGGCACGCTGGAGCAGGCGATGGCGGTCGAGGTCGACCATGCGGTGCTGACCAGCCTGGCCGGTGAGCACGCGGGGCCGAAGGCGGTTTTCGTCCATGGCTAGCCTGGTCACGGTGATCGAGCGGGCCGCGCAACGCTGGCCCGATCGGGTCGCGTGGCGCTTCGACCCGGGCGCGACGCTGACCTTCGCCGAGGTTGCCGAGCGGACCGCCGGCTATGCCCAGGCGCTGCGGTCGCGGGGTGTGCGGGCCGGGGACCGGGTCGCGGTGATGCTGCCGAATCAGGCCGAGTTCCCGCTCCTCTGGCTGGCCCTGGCCCGGCTGGGCGCGGCGATCGTCCCGGTGAACGTGAAATATCGCAGCGCCGACACCGAGCACCTGCTGCGCGACTCCGGCGCCGTCGCGGTCGTCACCACCGCGCGTTTCGAGCCGCTGCTCGCCACCCTCGACGGCCCGCCCCGGGTACTGCTTGCCGAGGAGATCGCGCCCGCCGACGGCTTCGAGCAGCAGCCGATCGACCCGGCCACCACCGTGAACGTGCAGTACACCTCGGGTACGACCGGGGCGCCCAAGGGCTGCCTGCTCCCGCACACCTACTGGCTCACCCTCGGCGGCAGCCTGGTCGACGAGTTCCCGCAGCTCAGCGCCGCCGATGTGATGATGACCGCGCAACCGTTCAGCTATGTCGACCCGCAGTGGAACGTGGTCGCCGCGCTGCTCGCCGGGGCCGAACTGGTCGTCCTCGACGGCTTCCACCCGTCCCGCTTCTGGGCGAAGGCGCGCGAGCACCGGGTCACCTATTTCTACTGCCTCGGCGCGATGCCCAGCCTGCTGCTGGCGATGCCGGCCGACCCGCTCGACCGGGAGCACCGGGTCCGGGCCGTGCAGTGCTCGGCGATCCCGCCGACCCGGCACGCCGAGTTGGAGGCCCGGTGGGGCGTGCCGTGGTTCGAGGCGTTCGGGATGACCGAGACGGGCGCGGACATCCGGGTCGGGCCGGACGAGCACGACGAACTGGTCGGCACCGGCTGTCTCGGCCGGCCGGCCGCGCACCGCGAGGTACTGATCAGCGCGGACGGTGAGATGCTGCTGCGCGGGCCGGGAATGTTCGACGGCTACCTCGGCTATCCGCCGCCCTGGCGGCACGGCTGGTTCCCGACCGGCGACCTGGCCCGGATCGACGAGCACGGCCGGATCTACCACCGGGGCCGGCTCAAGGACATGATCCGGCGTAGCGGGGAGAACGTGGCGGCGGCCGAGGTGGAGCAGGTGCTGCTGGAGCATCCGCGGGTGACGCTGGTCGCCGTGGTCGGGGTGCCCGACGAGATCCGCGGCGAGGAGATCAAAGCCTTCGTGGTGGGCACGGCCGGCGAGGACGAGTTGCGGGCGTACTGCTCGGAGCGCCTGGCGGCGTTCAAGGTTCCGCGTTACTTCCAATTCGAGGACGACCTTCCGCGTACGCCGTCCGAGCGCGTCGCCAAGCAGCGGCTCGATCGGCGGGCACCGTGAGCTTCGCCTGGGACAGCCCGGTCTTCTTCGACGAGCTGGACCCGAACGGTCACCTGCACAACTCCCGCTTCGCCCTGCACGTCGAACGAGCCCAGTCGGCGCTCTTCGAGCAGTTCGGCACGCAGTGGACCCACCCGAGCGAGCGCCGCGCCGACCTGCACTACGTCGTCCGTGAGCTGCACGTGGAGTTCCTCACGCCGGTCAGCTCCCCGGGCCCGTTGCGAGTCGAGCTGACCGGGCTGCGGATCGGCATGACCAGCGCCACCTACGGCTTCACCTGCGGCGCCGACCCGGTACGCGCCCGCGGTCACCGGGTGATCGTCAAGCTCGACGCGGAGACCGGCCGGCCCGCGCCGTGGAGTGACTGGTACCGGGGCGTCTTCGCAGAGCTGAGCGCATGATCACCGCCGATCTGCTGCTGACGAACGCCAACGTGGTCACCCTCGACGGCCCGGACGCGCGGCACGTCGCGATCCTCGGCGACCGGATCGTCGCCCTGGCGGAGGTGCCCGCCCGGCAGGTGGTCGACCTCGGCGGGGCCACCGTCGTGCCCGGCTTCCACGACGCGCACAACCACATGGCCTGGTTCGGACTCACCCTGACCGAGGCCGATCTGCGCGCCGGCAGCATGGCCGAGCTGCTCGCCGCCGTCGCGCGCCAGGCCGCGAGCACGCCGGCCGGGCAGTGGGTCGTCGGCAACGGCTACGACGAGAACAAGTTAGGTAGGCACCCGACCCGCGACGACCTGGACCGGGTCGCACCGGGGCGCGACGTCTGGCTCAAGCACGTCTCCGGGCACATGGGCGTGGTCAGTGCGTCGGCCCTGCGTACGCTCGGACTGGCCGACCAGGCGCCCGACGTGCCCGGCGGCCGGGTGGTCACCGGGAGCGACGGCCGGCCGACCGGCCTGCTGCAGGAGCGCGCGCAGGAACTGGTCAACGACCTGCTGATGCCCTATCCGGTCGGCGTCCTGGCCGATGCGATCGACCGCGCGGGGCAACAGTATCTGCGCGAGGGCGTGACCAGTGTCGTCGAGGCGGGCATCGGCGGCGGCTGGATCGGCAAGAGCCCGGTCGAGCTGGCCGCCTACCAGCAGGCCCGCGACCAGGGGCGGCTGCACGTGCGCGCCGAGCTGATGGTCGCCGCGGACGTGCTGCACCGGCTGGCCGCGCACCCCGACGACGGCCTCGACCTGGGCCTGGACCTGGGCATCCGGACCGGTTTCGGCGACGACTGGCTGCGGCTCGGGCCGATGAAGATCTTCCTCGACGGCTCGCTGATCGGGCACACCGCGGCGATGTGCCACGAGTACGCGGACCGCCCCGGCACGCTGGGCTATCTCCAGGCCGACCCGGCGCAGCTGACCGACACGATCGTCGCCGCGCACCGGGCCGGCTGGCGGGTGGCCGCGCACGCGATCGGTGACGCGGCGATCGACCTGGCCCTGGACTCGTATGCGCAGGCGCAGCGACGACATCCGCGGCCGGACGCGCGGCACCGGATCGAGCACTTCGGGGTGGCCCGGGCCGATCAGGTGGCGCGGGCGGTCGAGCTGGGCGTGATCGGGGTGCCGCAGGGCCGGTTCGTGCACGAGATCGGTGACGGGATCGGCACGGCGCTGGGGTCGCACCGGGTCGGGTCGGCGTACCGGCTGCGGTCGTTGCTGGCGGCGGGGATGGTGCTGCCGGGCAGCTCGGACCGGCCGGTGGTGACCGGGGCGCCGCTGCTGGGCATCCACGCGATGGTGAACCGGACGACCGCGTCGGGGGCGGCCTTCGCGCCGCAGGAATCGCTGAGCGGGCGGGCGGCGCTGACGGCGTACACGCTCGGGTCGGCGTACGCGTCACACCAGGAGGACCGGAAAGGGTCGATCACGGTCGGCAAGCTGGCCGACCTGGTCGTGCTGTCCGACGACCCGACGACGGTCGCGGCGGAGCGGATCAAGGACATCGAGGTTCTGCGTACGATGATCGGCGGGGTGTTCCGATGGAGCTCGTAGCGGCGGAAACGCTGGACGTGGACCAGCTGGCCGCGCTCGGGGCCCTGTACGAGGACCGGTTCCCGGGCGAGCTGCGGGCGCCGTTCGAGGATCTGCTGCGCGATCAGACCGTGGTGCTGCTCGACGACGCCGGGCAGCCGGCCGGCTTCGCGGTGACCCGGGCGCTCGGCCCGACCGGCTGGCTGTTCCTGCGGTTCTTCGCCGTCGCCGTGCGCGGGCAACAGGTCGGCTCACGGCTGTGGAAGGCGCTGTGCGACCGCTGGTCCGAGGCCGGCTACAGCCGGGTCCTGCTCGACGTCGAGGACCCGGACGAGCCGGAGACCGACGACGAGGAGGTGTCGATCCGCAAGCGCCGCATCGGCTTCTACGAACGCCTCGGCGTGCGGCTCCTGCCGGTCACCGAATACCTCCCGCCGCACGACGACGTCCCGCACCGGCTGCGCCTGATGACCGCCCCACTCCCGGAGCCGGACCTGCGCTCGATGGTCCTGGCCGTCTACGAGCACCGCTACGGCCTGCCGGCCGGCGACCCGGTGGTGCAGCACACCCTGCGGGCCAGCGGCCTGACGAGGTGATCCCGGGCGATCCGATCGGCGCCGGCGCGATCGGGCGTTTTTGTCAGGGGCTCCTCCTAGCATCAGTACATGCCTAAACTGCGCGTGCACAACCTGGCGGTGTCGCTGGACGGCTTCGCCGCCGGCCCGGATCAGGATCTCCACCACCCGCTCGGGGTGGGTGGTGAGCGGCTCCACGAGTGGGTCTTCGAGACCCGCACGGGCAAGGCGATGCTGGGCGAGCCGGGCGGCGACGACGGCGTCGACGAGCGCTTCATGCTGGCCGGCGAGGAGAACATCGGCGCGACGATCATGGGCCGCAACATGT
>JAVHVY010000218.1:0-5133 GCA_032160305.1 Actinoplanes sp. | reverse complement strand
GCGGCTGTCTGGAACCTCGATGACATCTCCCCCGGTGCCGTGACCAGCGTCGACTCGTCGCCGAACCATCACGACCTGACGCTCAGCGGCACCGTCGCCAGCACAATCGGCAGCGGCGACGGGGGTTCTGGTGTCTCCTTCGCCGCCACTGGCAAAGCGACGAGCGACTTGGTACTCGATCTCTTCGACAGCCACACCACGGCGGCGACCGCCCGGATCACCACGTTCAACGGCACGAACCAGACCATCGCCAAGTACTCTCGCCTCGGCAACCCCTACCGGGAGGACGAGCTCTACTTCGACGGCACGGCGAAGAAAGTCTGCTACCGGCTGGCCGTCAGCCAGACGGCGCCGTCGCCGCCGGCGACCACGGTGACGCCAGGTGCGGAACGCAAGGTCTGCTCCAGCCAGGCGGTCTCGCCCAACGTCTGGATCTGGGTCACCGGCGGCTTCGACGCGATGCGGGGCGAGGTGTTCGTCTCCGTCAATGGTGCCCGGACGACCTCCGCGGCGACAACGGCGTGGACCTACGGTGGCACTCTCGGCGGTAGCGGCGGTGCCAGCTCGATCGGTAACGGCACCCTTAACGGCGCGGTCGACAACGTTCAGGCCTTGAACCGGATGATGGACCCGGACGAGCTGGGCGCTCTGGCGAGCGTTGAGGCCGGTCGCTGGGAGTTGGATCAGACTGGCGATGACGCGAGCACAAACCTGGTCCATCACCCGCTGAACGATGTCGCACCGATCGAGGACCGGTGGAACGACTTCGGCCACCTGGAAAAGGAAGCGGGTTCCAGCTACTACGACGGGACACTCGGCCTCTCCACTAACGGCCCGGTGTTGCGTACGGATCAATCGTTTTCGGTTTCGGCCTGGGTGAATGTCAACAGCGTGCCGGTTCGCAACCTCACCGCCGTGTCGCAGGACGGTGCGATCCAGTCCAACTTCTTCCTCGGCGCCCGGCTCTTTTCGGGCGTGCCGCGGTGGTCGTTCTCGATGGAGGACGCCGACTCCTCAGCCACCGTCAAGTTCACCCACGCCTACAGTCCGGTCGCGATCGTTGACGACGATTCCGGAGCCTGGGTGCACCTGGTCGGCGTGTACGACTCTTCCGCTCAGACCCAGACGCTCTACGTCGACGGTCGGGCCGCGATGACCACTACCAAAACCACGCGTTGGCAGGCCGGCGGTTCGTTCAACGTCGGCATGGCCCGCTGGGCGCCTGCCGGCGGCCAGTCCAGCGCGGCCGACATGTATGACGGCAGCGTTGACGCTCTGCGCGTCTACGCCGGCGTGCTCACGCCCGACATGGTGAACCGCCTCTACAACACTCAGGACGGTCAGCTGTGATGACCCTGCAGAAGTCCCGCCGGTGGGCCACACTCGCCGTTCTCGCGATCGGAGGCTCGCTGCTCCAGGCGACGCCGGCCGATGCGCGGTCGGCCAAGCCCGAACCGCTCAAGCCGCAGGCCGGTTACTCGGTCGGCGGCCAGCCGGTCAAGCCGATCGAGAAGAAGATCCCGGCGATGACCACGAAGGCGCCGCAGAAGGCAGTATGGCCGGCTGCCAGCACGATGACGGTGGACCTGTCCGCCAGCTCGCTCACGTCGCTCACTCGGGCGGGCTCTTCGCCGGTCTCGGTCAGCGCGGCTCGCGGCGGACAGGTCGCGGTGCAGGTCCTCGACCGGGCGGCGGCGCAAAGGGCGCACCGCGACCTGGTAGTCCGAGTGCGGCCCGTTCCTCCGGCCGGAATCAAGGCCGCTGCCATCAAGGCCGGCGACGTCAGGGTCAAGGTCGATTACACCGGCTTCGCCAGCGCGTACGGCGCGGACTACGCCGGCCGGCTCCAGCTGGTGTCGTTGCCGGAATGTGCCCTGACCACGCCCGACTCGGCAGGGTGTGCCCCGGCGCCGCTCGTGACGGTCAACGACGGCAAGTCTGTTTCGGCCACGGTCAACGGCACCGCCCTGGTCGCTGTGGCAGCGGCCGCGGCGAGCGGCTCCGGTGACTTCGCCGCGACCTCGCTGAACTCGTCCGCCACCTGGAACGCGGGCTCGTCGAGCGGCGCCTTCACCTGGTCGTATCCGATGCGTGTCCCGCCGTCGCTGGGTGGCCCGGCGCCGGATCTGTCGCTCGGCTACTCGTCGCAGGCGGTCGACGGTCGGACGGCGGCCAGTAACAACCAGCCCTCGTGGGTCGGCGAAGGTTTCGACTACGAGCCCGGCTACATCGAGCGGCGCTATGTGGGCTGCGGTGAGGACAACGACGACACCGCTCGTAAGGGCAACAACACCACCGACACCGGTGACCAGTGCTGGGGGACTGACAACGCGACCCTCTCGCTCGACGGGATCGGCGGTGGTGAGCTGATCTACAACGCCGACGAGAAGCGCTGGCACGCCCGCAGTGATGACGGCGTCCGGATCGAACGGTTCTACGGCGCGGTCAACGGCGACAAAGGCCCCACGGGCACCGGAGCGGGCGCCACCGGCGAATACTGGGTGGTGACCGCGACCAACGGCACCAGGTACTACTTCGGCCTCAACCGGCTGCCGGGCTATTCCTCCACGAACACCGCCGAGACGAACTCGGTCTACACCGTTCCGGTGGCCGGCAATCAGGCCAAGGAGCCGTGTAACACGACGGCCTTCAAGGACTCATTCTGCGTTCAGGCCTGGCGGTGGAACCTGGACTGGGTCGTCGACCCGAAGGGCAACGCCGAGTCGTTCTGGTATTCGCCGGAGGCCGCCAAGTACGGCCGGAACAACACCAGTTCGGACGTGCAGCCGTACACCCGCGCGGGCAACGTGAAGCGTATCGACTACGGCCAGACCTCGGCGAGCGCCTACGCGGCCGCCCCGATGAGCGTGGCCTTCGGCACCGCCGACCGATGCCTTACCGCCTGCACCACCAAGTCGAACTGGTTGGACACTCCCCTCGACCAGGAGTGCACCGGGACGACGTGTACCCAGCACAGCCCGTCCTACTGGACCAAGCGCCGGCTCTCGTCGGTGACCACGAGCGTGCGCGACCCGGCCGGCACGCCGCGCAATGTCGAGCAGTGGACCTTCACGCACGCCTGGCCGGACAGCGGCGACCCCTCCAGCCGGGGCATGTGGCTGTCGACGATCGCGCACAAGGGCTGGGACAGCAAAGGTGTCGCGACGTCGGTGCCCGACATCACCCTGGTCGGTATCGCCAAGGACAACCGGGTCGACACGTCACTCAGCAATGGTCTGCAGCCGATGCGGTGGTTCCGGATGAAGACCATTTACACCGAAACCCGCGGCCAGATCGACATCACGTACAAGAGCCCGAACTGCTCACACGGCTCGCTGCCCGACCCGGCAACCAACACCAAGCTCTGCTTCCCGGTGCGCTGGGCGCCGCCGGACCTCGGTGGCACTCCGGGCAAAGAGATCACCGACTGGTTCCACAAGTACGTGGTCGACTCGGTCCGGGAGAACGACACCACCAGCCCGGCCCAGGGCTTCCCGCTGAGCACCCTCACCTCGTACAAGTACGACACTCCCGCCTGGCGGTACGCCGACGACGACGGCCTGACCAAGGACAAGTACCGCACCTGGTCGCAGTGGCGGGGCTTCGGGCTCGTCAGTGTCATCAAAGGCGAGGGCGCCGACCAGATGCGGACGGACACCCGGTACTTCCGTGGCATGGACGGCGACAAGACCAGCCGCACCGACAGCGTCGGGTTGAAGAAGGCCAGCGTCACCGACTCCAAGGGCAAGGCCACGATCGCCGACAGCGACGATCTCAACGGCCAGGTCCGCGAGACGATCCTCTACAACGGTCCGGCCGGCGGCCCAATCTCGGGCACGATCTCCGACCCCTGGCTCGGCACGATCACCGCCACCCACAAGATCGATGATGTCCCGGTCAACGCCCGCTACATCGACACGGCGGGCGTCTGGAACTGGGCCGCCCGCAACGGCGGCCGTTCCGATACGTGGACGCACAGCGGGACCGAGTTCGACAAGTACGGCATGCCTACGGCCGTCACCGACTACGGCGACACCGCGACGTCGGGCGACGAGAAGTGTGTGCTGACCGATTACGCCCGCGACGACGGCACGCCGTGGATGATCGCCTTCCCGTCGCAGGTTCGCACGTTCGCCCTGACCTGCGACGAGGCTCGCAAGTCGGGTCGGGTGATCACTCCCGCCGAGGTGGTCGGGGCGACCCGCAACTCCTACGACGGCAAGGCGTTCGGCGTCGCGCCCACCGAGGGCCTGGTCACGAGCACCGAGTCGATGGCGGACTGGAAGGACAACGCGCCGGTCTACTTCGTCGCCTCCACGTCGCAATTCGATGCGTACGGCCGGGTCCGCTTCTCCTTCGACGCCGACCAGAACAAGACCGAGACGTCGTACACGCCAACGACCGGCGGCCCGTTGACCCAGGTCAACGCGATCAACCCGAAGGGCTGGACGTCGTACACCGCGATCGACCCGGCCACCGGGGCGACCACGCTGTCGCACGATGCCAACGGGCGCGACACCGTGTCGCTCTATGACGGCCTCGGCCGGCTGATCAGCGTCTGGCGGCCGGGGCACAAGAGCACGACCACCCCGGACTTCCATTACACGTATCAGCTGAACACGGACAAGGCCAGCGTCGTCCAGACCGATACCCTGAACGCCTCCGGCCAGGTTGCCACGTCGTTCGCCTTCTACGACTCGCTGCTGCGCCCGGTGCAGAGTCAGGCACCGTCGGCGACGGTCGGCATGCTGGTCAGCGAGACCTTCTACGACTCCGCTAGCCGCGCGAACGTCACCTACGGCCCGTACTGGGTCGACAGCACGGCGGCGTCGAACACCCGCTGGCAGCCGCCGATGCCGGCCGGCCGCGACAACGTGCTGTCCTGGTCGAAGACCCTCTTCGACGGGGCCGGCCGGGCCACGGACTCGATTCTCTTCTCCAAGCTGGCCGAGAAGTGGCGCACGACCACGGCTTACGGCGGCGACCACGTCGACACGATCCCGCCGGCCGGCGGCACGGTGGAGTCGAAGTGGGTCGACCCGCTCGGCCGCACCACGGAGATCCGGCAGTACCACGGCCGCACCGTCACAGGTGGCTACGACAGCACGACGTACGACTACAACCTCAAGGGCC
>JAVHVY010000187.1:0-5056 GCA_032160305.1 Actinoplanes sp. | reverse complement strand
CATTGCAAGCTCGGCGGCCGTGATGTCCGGGCCGTTTACCGAGGATGTCCGGGGCGATCTGTGGCAGCCGCTCACCCGCAAGAGTGATGACGCAGCGAGCAAGAGGCGTCCGGCGGGCGAGAGCGACGACTGCGAACCGGACCGCCGCCGGTGTGGTCCTCGAAGTTCGCAAAACTTGCTGTGATTCGGTGAGATATCCGGACTCGCGAGACGGAAAAAAGGCCTGACCAAGATTCTCGATCAAGCCCCTGACCTGGGGTGGAGCTGAGGGGACTCGAACCCCTGACCCCCACACTGCCAGTGTGGTGCGCTACCAGCTGCGCCACAGCCCCTCACCGCACCCGGTCGCCCGGCCACTCACGGAATAGTACACACCCGGAGGCTCCCGCGAGCAGGAGGGTGGGCCGGTGGGTCAGTTCAGGGAGACGTCCGGGGGGAAGTGGGCCACCGCGGCCAGGATGTCGCCTTGGCGGCGCAGGACCATCGCCCACAGGTCGTCCGGGCGGGACACGAAGGCGTCGCCGGGCAGTGCGTCGAACACGAACCAGGAGCCGGAGCCGATCTCGTCCTCCAGCTGGCCCGCGGACCAACCCGAATATCCCGCGAAGACCCGGATGCCGGCGATGCTGTCGCGGATCCGGTCCGGGTCGGCGGACAGATCGACCGTGCCCAGCGAGCCGGCCACCCGGTGGAAGCCGGAGACCCGCTTCTTCACCTCGGGCTTGGTGCGGGCCAGGCAGATCGCCGATTCGGGCTGCACGGGCCCGCCCTCGAAGAGCACGGCCGGGTCCCCGGCCAGCTCGCCCCAGCCGCCGAGGACGTCGGCGACCGGCACCTCGGTCGCCCTGTTCAGCACCACGCCGAGGGCGCCGTTCGACTCGTGGGCGACGAGCAGGACGACCGTACGGTCGAAATTGGGATCTTTGAGGGTCGGGGTCGCGACCATCAGCTGCCCGGTCATCGACTCCATGGACCGGCCTCCGATCCGCTGTCCTTCGCTATACACGACACCCCCGTCGCCCCGGTGTATCTGTGCGTGCGGTCCACGCCATCCCCGCACATTAGCTTGCGCTCGGAGGCACCGATAAGGTCTGTGGATGACCGATGCACCTTTGGTGGCGGACGTCGGGGTGATCGGCGGGTCCGGCCTATACGCGCTCCTACCGGATGCGACTGAGCACGAGGTGTCCACGCCCTACGGCTCGCCGTCCGACCCGGTCACGATC
Organism: Actinoplanes sp.; assembly: GCA_032160305.1. Lineage (GTDB taxonomy): Bacteria > Actinomycetota > Actinomycetes > Mycobacteriales > Micromonosporaceae > Actinoplanes. The sequence goes on along the minus strand of JAVHVY010000187.1, from coordinate 3,830 downwards.
GCCGAGGTCGGGGGCCGCATGGTGGCGTTTTTGCCGCGGCACGGCCGCGATCACCGCTATCCGCCGCACAAGATCCCCTACCGGGCCAATCTGTGGGCGTTGCGGTCCTTGGGTGTACGCCAGATCGTCGCGCCCTGCGCTGTCGGCGGTCTGCGGGCGGAGCTCGGCCCCGGCACGTTCGTCGTGCCGGACCAGTTGATCGACCGCACCAGCGGGCGCGCACAGACCTACTACGACACCGGCGCGATCCACGTGAATTTCGCTGACCCGTACTGCCCGGCGGGCCGGGCCACCATCCTCGACGCGGCCGCGGAGGTCAAGCCGGTCGACGGCGGCACGATGGTGGTCGTCGAGGGCCCGCGGTTCTCGACCCGCGCCGAGTCCCGCTGGTTCACCGACATGGGCGGCACGATCGTGAACATGACCGGCCACCCCGAGGCGGTTCTGGCCCGCGAGTTGGCGGTGTGCTACTCGGCGATCGCCTTGGTGACAGACCTGGACGCGGGTGTGGAAGGCGACCAGGGGGTGACTCAGGAGGAGGTGTTCAGCGTCTTCGCGAGCAACACCGAGAAGCTGCGCCACGTCCTGCTGGCAGCCGTCGCCGCCCTGCCCACCACCCGGGTCTGCCCCTGCCCCGCCGCCCTCGACGGCATCAAGCTCCCCGTCGACCTCCCCTGACGCGAGAGCAAGCGTCATCCCTCGGGAGGCGGCACAGCGGTGGTCATCGTCTCGCTGGACGAGTGAACGCAGGAGTACGACGCGTGGCTCCGTGTCTTCCGGCCCGGCTGTCGTCGGGCCGGCAGGTGGGCGTGAGACCGCTATGAGAATGGTATGATTTTCATATGGTGACTACGGTTAGCCTGCCCGACGATCTGCACGCTGCGCTCAAGCGCGTCGCCGACGAGGAGCACCGCTCGATGAACGCGACCATCCTGGTGGCCTTGGAGCAGTACGTGACCGCCCGTAACCACCGGGCAGCGGTACGCGAACTCGCTTCCGATGTCGCCCGACGGGACGCTGAGCTGCTCGACCGCTTGGCGCAATGATCGTCTACCTTGATCTCGACGATCTGATCGAGATCGCCCAGTTGGTCCTGGGCTCGCCTCCCCGGGTGCGCGACTACGGTCTGCTGTCGTCGTCGGTCGCACGTCCTGCCACGGTCGCATTCGGGCATGAGGCCTATCCGGATGTATGGGAAAAATCCGCCGCGTTACTACATTCGCTCTGCATGAACCGCGCCCTCATCGACGGCAACAAACGGCTCGCCTGGGCCGCCGCGCGCGTGTTCCTGGCCTTGAACGACATACCGCGGTGCGACGTTGATGTCGAGGCCGCGGAGGCGTTCATGCTCGGGCTTGCTGGCGGACAACTCAACGAGGTCACAGACATCGCACGTGAACTGCGGAAGTTGTACCTGGCGTAGCTGGCACGACATCGGTGGCAGGAGGATTGGGCACTGCTTCAGTCTCAACCTGTGGCCCGTCCTGCGATGAGATCGCGGTAGAGACCAAGGCACGCGAGACCGGCTCGACCTCGACCACTTCGTCCGTGGAACGGAGCTTCGGTGGGGCCGACATCCACGGCTTGAGGTTCTGGATGACCTGCTCGTAGAAGCCGTCAATCGCGGCGAGCGCCGAGTCGACGAACGACCCTCGCCCGGTGCCGCGCTTGGTACCCGCCGGTGAGTTGGCCGCAACCCTGAGACTCGTGCTTCGCTCAGCACCTCGCAGCCATGGCCGCTCAGGCTGGGGACCGTGAGCTTCGACTCCGAACGAATCGGCGGCGCTACCCACCTGAGTAACGCCGCCCTTGATCTTCAGTGGAGGTAACAAGCGCTTACTTGAACCTCGCCGAAGAAGGTCGCCAGGCTTCGTGTCACGCTCGCCGAGGTCAGGACTGCTCGGGATCGAAAATGTCCTCGAGAATGAGCCGAGCCCTCGGCGGGACCTCCTCCTCCGGGAAGATCTCCGCCGATAGCGCCAGCACCTGGGCCACCGACGTGAGGCCGAGATGTGCCACCAACACCTTCACGTCGTCGGCGTCCCGACGGCGGCCCGCCAAGACCTTCATCGCCAACAGGTGCTCCGGCGAAGCAGCCGACACTCGCAAACCGGGGTGGTCGAAGACCCTGGAGGCAGCACTGTCACCCCCGGGGGCTATGTAGACGCTGGCCTGCTCGTTCAGCCACCACTGCGGCAGACCCAGTTCCTCCGCCACTGCATGCGCCTCTTCGAGCACGACACCGTGCGGCTTGAAGACAGCGTCGATGTCGCGAGTAGCTCGGCGGCTGTCGTAGACCATTGACATCGCCGCACCACCGAAAATGTAAAGATCGGCCACCACCCCCCGCCCCGCGAGCCGATCACCCAGCCGCCGGAACGCGTCCTCGATCGCGCTTCGATCGAGCAACACACCTTCCTCGGTCATGCCACTTCCAGCTCCTGCCGCGCCACGAACACGCCACGGCGCCGGAACGCCGCCGGCGCGTGAACGACAGCATCGACCCTTGCCCCACGACCGTTGAACGGGAACCAGAACCGCCGCAAAGACCTGGATCCGGCCCAAACTGGGCCGTCGCGTCCGTCGCGCGCAGCCACATGCTCGGCCAAGGCGGCCAAAAACACATCCCAGTGCTCGTCGCCCGTGCCGGCTGGCTCATCTTGAAGCAGTCCCGCACGCGACTCGACAGGTTCCCAGCGGTACTCCTCCAGGAACTCGGCGACCAAGCGCCACCGAACCGAGTCATCCGCGCCGGACAGCAGCGTTCCAAGCCGCGCGAGAGTCATGGGCTCATACACATTGCGCCGCTCCTTCACCAGCAAGACGTTAGTACACCGGAATACGTCGCAGGCCGCTCACCGCAGCGGCCGACACCGCGCCGGAAGGCGGACCGCCATCGTTCGGCCGCCGAGTACACTCAGAAAGTGGAGCAAGTCTTGTCCGACAGCCCACCCAACAGCAAAGATCTAGCTTGATCGCGCTGTGTTTACTTTTTCTGCGTTTCGATCTCCTCTACTGTAGCCCATAGAGGTGATGGCATGGCGACGATCGACGTTGATGAAGCCACCAAACAAGCGGTGTCTTTCGCGGCTCGAATGGCCAACGTCAGTGAAGGCGAGATCATCCGGCGACTGGTAGGAGGCAGCACTCCACCCAGAGAGGGCCCTGAGCCGGCGAACCGAGGTGTCGCGATCTATGCGGACTACGAAGGTCATAGGGTCCGAGCGAAATACTTCGAGCCGGCCAGGGTCGAGATCACCGACGGACCCCTCGCGGGAAAGTCGTTCAAGACGCCAACTGGCGCCGCACGCGCCGTCGTGCGGCATTACAACCCGAGCGTCAACGACAACCGAAACGGCTGGAGCTTCTGGCAGATCGACAACGGCACTGGAGCAAGGGTGTGGCTACAGTCCATACGCCCGCATGGCACCGAGCGCTGACATGCTCGACGGTCTTGCCACGATGGGACTCACCGTATCCTTTTGGCGCGGCGTTAGCCAGCGTCGCACGCTCATTGATCCGGCATTGCACGGAACGCCGACGGCTGGAACTCGTCGAGCCTCGCCGCCAGACATGGCGTCGATGCCGCATCAACTCTCAGCCAGCTCATTCCCCGCAATTGACCGCGTTACGCGCATCCCGCACGCCACTCATCGACGAAATGATGCCCCGGCCGATCGGCCGAGGCATCATCGATCTTGCAGTGGAGGTGCCGGGAATCGAACCCGGGTCCTTCGTTGTTTTGTCAGGGCTTCTCCGAGCGCAGCTCACTATGTCTCTACTCGGCCCCGGCGATCACGTGAGCAAGTTGCCGTGACGGGCCCAGTCGC
>JAVHVY010000176.1:0-7961 GCA_032160305.1 Actinoplanes sp. | reverse complement strand
GCCCCCCCACCCCAGTTACCCAATTGATATCTCTGCCTGGTTCACTCTTTGCGACTACCGCATCGCGACGCTCTGTTGGTCGTTGTCACCTTCAGTGCGGCCGCGATCCGAGCCACCGGCCGGCTCCGGTGCCAACCATCCGGCCGGCGCTGCTGTTCAACCGACCGTTTGACCGAGAGGGCGCGTGTGTGTGCTGCTGAGGACGAGTTCCGCAGCCGTCCGTTCACGTGCGGCGGAGCGTGATCCGGCCGTGTGCGCGGGTGATCCGGCCGGGTTAATTCCGGAAAAGCCGATCTGCGAGGTTCGGCGGAGGGACACTGTGTTCGTCGTGCTGCGACGCCACATGGCAGGGTTCGGTGAGTTCGACCTGGGCTCGCACGGAGACGCTGAACAGGCTTGATATGGCGGTTTTACTCGAGGCGACGATGCCACCAGGCGGTCTGCAACATGGCCCCCTGCCAGCTAGCTGTGTGCCTGGACACGGCTATGCTGGGTCGATGACTGCGGGCGAATCGCCGATGATCGCGCGACGCCGGGTGAGACTTGCTCTGCGTGAGGCACGCGACGCGCTGAACCTTACTCAAAGTGATGTTGCCGAGGCGATGGAGTGGTCACTCAGCAAGGTGATCCGCATCGAGGGCGGCGAGGTCAGCATCTCGCCGAACGATCTCCGTCCGCTCCTCGCCTACCTGCGGATCAGGGACCGTGTGACGGTCGACGCGCTGCTCGCCGACGCGAAACTGTCCAGGGTGCGCCAGCCACGGTTCTGGTGGCAGGACGAGCGTTATCGCGAGCATCTGACTCCCGGCACCAAGCGACTCCTCGAATTCGAGCGCGAAGCCGTCGCGATCCGGTTCTTCTCCATTTACATCATTCCCGGACCGCTGCAGACGAAGGCCTTCGCCGAGGCGGTGCTGCGGCAATTCGACACCCTGTCCGCCGAGGACATCCAGATCCGGCTGGAAACCCGTATGCGTCGTCGCGACGATCTGCTCGGCCGCGCCGACGCCCCCAAGTTGTCCGTCCTGCTCGACGAGTCGATGGTGCGCCGGCCCTACGGCGGCCGCGACGTGCTGATCGGACAACTCACAGACCTGCAGAGACTCGCGGCCGAAGGTCGCGTGGATCTGCGGATCGTCCCGTTTTCCATCGAAGCGCCACTACCCACATACGGCACTTACGATCTCCTGTATCTCAAGGAGGACGGCGACGATGAGAACGCGGTGATCTACCGCGAACTCGACATCACTGACGACGTTGTCGAGGACAGCAATCGTGCGGCTCAATATCACAAGAAGTTTGACGAGCTGTGGAACGCCTCCATGACCGAGGCCGACACGATCGACCTGGTCGCCAAGCGTTTGTCGGAACTGCATTCCCAATAACCGAAGTAGTCTCACATTAGGCGTCATTGAACGACCGTCGGGCCGACCCGGGCCGATGGTTGATCCGTACGCAAGAAAGGATCTTCGTGACAACGGATCATCTGACCGACTGGCGCAAGAGCAGCTTTTGTGGCACTGGAGCTTGCGTCGAGGTCGCCAAGACGGGCGACGAGTTCCTGGTGCGTGACTCCAAGGATGCGAACAGCCCGATCCTCAAGTTCACCGGTGAGGAGTGGGCGGCGTTCGTGGCCGGGGTCAACGCGGGGGAGTTCTCGGCCTGAAGTTCTGGCCCGCGTTCTCAGCGGACCTACCGGCGCGTACTCGTGCCGGCGTCTTTTGATGTTCACGAGTTGCCCAGCATTGTTCACGAGTTGCCCAGCATTCGGACGATTTCCATAGCACCGCCTACTGCCGCCGGACTGCCCTCGTCCGGCGGCAGTTTTCTGGCCATGGGGCACTTTGCGGAGACCGGAGCATAGTGATCTATGCCGCGTATGCCCTATTGTGGGGCAAATGTAACTCAGTCCAGCAGGTTCACTCATCCGCGCCATCGCTGCGTACCGTGGTATTCCCTTACCGTGGGGAGTGCAACCATCACGGAGGTGCGATACATGACGCGCTCGACGAACAAACCGGAGTGGCGCCGTAGCCGTTCTTGCGGCAGTGCTGCCTGCATCGAGGTCGCCAAGGTCGGCGACCTGTTCATGATCCGCGACTCGAAGAACCCGGCAGCCCAGCCGCTCTCGTTCACCGCCGACGAGTGGGCGGCCTTCACCGGTGGTGTCGTCGCGGGAGATTTCGATTTCGAATGACCGATCTCAGGACCGGCCCGAGTTTGCCGGAGCGTGAAAACTTGCCGGATCCCGGCGGGACCGACCGCTGAGCGCGGCATACTGCGCTGGTGAAGGATGGCGGCGGTCTGCCTGAGGCGGCTGAGCGGCTCCTCGATGACCTCACCGAGCATTACATCGTTGAGCGTCGGGAGAGCAAGGAGGCTCTCGAGCCTGATGCTTCGCCGGTTCGCGTCATCCGGCTCATTCCGCACACGCCGGCGGCCGGACCGCTCGCCGTCGCCTTCACCGAGCCGTCCGGGGTCGTCCTACGGCTGGGCCGCTGGTACGAGGAGCGGGTGCGGGCCGGCCTTGCGCAGGATCCGGCCGAGGCGATCGCCGAACTGGAGTCCCGGGTCGAAGCCCACGTCGAGGGCGGTCTCTGGGAGCGGGTCCGCCGCGGTGTCACCGGCTCCTGGCAGGAGACGCGGCTCGTCGGTGCGGACTGCGACCTGGGCGGCCGGGCGCTGCTGGAGCCGGCCGAGGCCCGGTCCGCGCGCCGCGAGGGTTTCGCCGCGCCGGTGCAGTGGGCGCCGTGGCCGCGGCGCAATCTTGTTGTAGCCGCCTGACGGACCCGACCCCGTGTCACCGGCCACCGGACCATCAGCGCGGCGTCGGGCCACTGCGCACAGTGACCCGCGCGGGCCGATCCCGAGCATCAGGCCGATCCCGAGCATCAGGCCGGGGTCGGGCCGCCGAGGAGGCTGACCGCCGCGCGGATCGGGGTGCGTTTGAGGACGTCGGCCATGCCCAGCTCGCCCCGGCAGAACGACTCGAAGGCCCGCCAGCCCAGTGGTGTCGCCATCGCCGCGTGCACGAGAGCCGGGTGCTTGGCGAAGACGCGGAGCAGGCGGCGCCCGGCGGCCATCTCCGGCAGCAGGATCTCGGCCACCCTGCGGTCGTAGGCGGCGAGGTCGGCGGGCTGGTCGGCGGCGGCCGCCACGTCCCCGGCCCATGACCCGGAGCGCAGGGCATAACTGATGCCTTCGCGGGTCCACGGTTCGAGCAGGCCGGCGGCGTCCCCGACCACGAGCACCCGGCCTTTGCGCAGCGGGGCGTCGACGGCCCGGCAGCGGGTCAGGTGGCCCGAGTCGCGGTGCACGGACCGGTCGGTCAGGCCGAGCTGGGCCAGGAAGGCGGCGAGATACCGCTTGGTCTCGGCGCCGTTGCCCTTGGCCATGATCACGCCGACCGTGAGTTCGTCCTCCTTGGGGAAGACCCAGCCGTAGGAGCCGGCGACCGGGCCCCAGTCGAGCCGCACGCGGCCCCGCCACGCCGCCCGGTCTGCCGGGGTGGCGCCGATCTCCACTTCGAGCCCGAGATCCTGCTGGTCGAAGGTGACGCCGACGTGCCGGGAGGTGATCGCCGCCGAGCCGTCCGCGCCGATCAGCACCTTCGCCGTGATCACCGTGCCGTCGGCGAGTGTCACCCAGGCCGCGTCGTCGTCCTGGTCGATCGCGCGGACCTGGGCGTGCTGCCGCACCTCGGCGCCCGCCGCGACGGCGGCCGCGTACCAGGCGTTGTCGAAGTCGTCGCGGCGGACCATGGTCAGCATCGGCCGGCCGGGGCACCGCTTGGTGAAGGAACGACGGCCGCCGTTGGTGAAGGTGATCGCCTCGATCGTGTCCCGGGCCGGCACGGTGATCCGGGCGGCTGCGATGGCCAGCGAGGTGCCGATCAGGCCACCACCACAGGTCTTGTAGCGGGGATGTTCGGCGCGTTCGAGAACGATTGTCCGGGCTCCGGCGCCAGCGGCCGCGTGGGCGGCGGCGAGACCTCCCGGGCCGGCTCCGACGACGGCGACATCCCACTCCGGCGCAGCGGTCACGGCAGCAGTGTAAGCGGGCCCACTATGGTCAGGCGGACAAGACGCTGTCCACGACCGGGGCGGGCCCGCGAGGAGACCAGGATGATCATTACTCGGGCAGTGGGCGGAGCGGCGTGATCACCGAAACCGCGCCCGCCGTGCGTTCCGCCGGTCGGGCCACCTATGCCGCGTTCATCGGCTCCGGGGCGATCCTGGCCTCCTGGGCGGCACGTATTCCGCAGGTCCGGGACGGTCTCGGGCTCACGCCGTCGCGGCTTGGCCTGGTGCTGCTCTCGATCGCGGCCGGGTCGATCGTCGCGCTGGTCCTGTCCGGGCAGTTGGTGACCCGTTTCGGTTCGCGCCGGATCGTCACGGCGATGGCCGTACTGATGGGGATCGCCATGGTGATCGTGGCGCTCGGCTATCGGATCGGCGTCCTGCCGGTGGTCCTGGGGCTGAGCTGTCTCGGTTTCGCCAACGGCGCGTGGGACGTCGCGATGAACGTGCAGGGCACGGTCGTCGAGCGGCGGCTGGGCCGGGCCATCATGCCGCGCTTCCACGCCGGCTACAGCGTCGGCACGGTCGCCGGCGCGCTGCTCGGCGCCGGGATGGTCGCCCTGCGCATCCCGGTCACGGCCCATCTCATCGCCGTCGCTCTCGTCGTGGCGACGGTCGTGATCCTCGGCGTACGCGGCTTCGTCGCCGACGATTCCGCGGACGAACCCGATCCCGCCCCGGCCGAGGGCCCCACCGGCTTCCGTCGCACGCTGGCCACCTGGCGCGAGCCACGCACCCTGCTGATCGGTGTCTTCGTGCTGGCGTTCGCCTTCACCGAGGGCACCGGCATCGACTGGATCAGCGTGGCGATGATCGACGGCTACCGGACCACGGCCACCGTCGGCACGCTCGCCTTCGCCGTCTTCCTGGCCGCGATGACGCTCGGCCGCTGGTTCGGTCCGGGCCTGCTCGACCACTACGGCCGGGCGCCGGTGGTCCGGGCGCTCGCGGTGACCAGCCTGGTCGGCCTGCTGCTCTTCGTCTTCGGCCCGAACCCGCCGGTCGCGTTCGCCGGGGCGCTGCTCTGGGGCCTGGGCGCGTCGCTCGGTTTCCCGGTCGGGATGAGCGCGGCCGCCGACGACCCGGCGAAGGCCGCGGCCCGGGTCAGCGTGGTCGCCTCGATCGGCTACTGCGCCTTCCTGGGCGGGCCCCCGCTGATCGGCTTCCTCGGCGACCACATCACCGTCCGCAAAGGACTGATCGCGGTCGCGGTCCTGCTCGGCGTGGCGATCCTGCTGGCCGGGGCGATCAAGCCGCTGAACGCCTCAGCCGACTGATCCGCTGCCGGATGAACGCCATCGTGTCCGCCTCGTCCGTCGCGTCGCGCCACACCATGTCGAAGCGGGCCAGGTGCCGTTCGGTGCTGTCGCTGTTCTCGATCAGGTCGTCGGCCATCCCGTTCTCGCGGTAGAGCACGGTGCCGCCGTCGTGCTCCCCGCCGAGCGACACCAGGTCGAAGCTGCCGTTGTTGGTCACCGGCACGTCCATCGACAACGGGATCATCCGGATCCGGAGCCCGAGCGTGGTGAGACGTTCCAGTTCCTTGAGCTGGGCGGTGAAGATCGCCCGACCGCCGATCGGCCGGCGCAGCACCGACTCGTCGAGCAGCAGGAAGATCCGTACCGACCAGCCGCGGGCGAGCAGCGCCTGCCGGCGGCGCCGGGTCGCCTCTACCCGGGCCCGCATCTGACCGGGGGAGAATTCGCCTTCCCGCAGCTGCGACACGGCGGCCGCGTACTGCGGGGTCTGCACCGGGCCGGGCATGAAGTAGATCGAGTAGAACCGGGCCTCGGCGGCTCTGGCCTCGTAGTCGACCAGCCGGCGGAACGACTCGGTGACGTACGGCCGGAACTCCGGCTCCTGATACCAGGCTCCGCGACGGCGTGCCCGGGCCACCCGGGCGTCCGCCAGCATCGCCGACACGTGCGGTCCATCGTCGACACCGAAATAGTCCAGCAACGGTCGCAGGTCGTTCGGCGCGATGCTGACCTCGCCCTTCTCGATCCGGAGCACCTTGCTGAGGGACCACTCCATCTGGTCGGCGACCTGCTGCCGGGTCAGCTGGGCGGCCTCGCGGGCCTCGCGCAGAGCCAGCCGCACGCGCCGGCGCGCGACCATCGGCGGGTCAACGGCAACCATGGATCCTTCCGGGGCTCGGGCGGCCTCGCCGGACGGGCACGCCCGGCGAGGCCCGATCGGAGCAGTGTTACGCGACGGCGAGATCTGCCTTGCTCGCCAGGGGACGGCTCGCCAGGGGACGGCTCGCCAGGGGACGGCAGTCCTCGACCGAGCGGCGCAACGCGCGTGCGACCTGGTTGAAGACCCGGACGTCCGAGGAGGCGTAAAGCACGACCTCGCGTCCCCGGTACGTGGCCCGCATCTCCCAGCGCCGAGGACGCATCCGGTGGCCGGCCGAGGCGACGATGAGCAGGGCGATCGCGGCGACCAGGCTGGTCACGGCGGCCACCGGGGGTTCGAGCGTTGCCCAGGCCGTGACCAGCACGACCAGGGCGCCGCCGGCGGCGGGCAGTACCGAGTGGCCGATTCCGCTGATCTCGCGGCGGACCAGACCGACGTTGCGCAGGTCCCGGACGACGTAGCCCTTGGTCGGCGAGGTGCGCCAGACGAAGAGCCGGTCAGTCACCACAGCGTCGGGCCCACGATAGTAGGTGCGGTTGCTCATGGCGAACTCCTCACTGTTCCTCGCGAGGAGGGAAGGTGAGCCGCCGTTGGCAAGAGAAGAATCCCGCCTCGCAGTTTCCGTGACTCGGTTCCGGCATCGGAGGCGGCGAAGGCACCCGGTTGCCGCCGGGTGCCACCCCTGAGTTGCCGCCGATTCCGCCTTGTCACTACGGGTAGTAGAGCATGGTCCGCGATCGAATGGCTATACATCAAGTTGCTATATCGCAGATTGCGTACAAGCAGACTCTGCAGCCTTCGCGGATGGCGCACTCATCCCCAGGGAGCCTTGCGACCGGGAGAGGCTGGGGGCCACGATGGCCGGAAGAGAAGAATCCGGCCTCGCCGCGCCCGTCATTCAGGGTGCTCCGAGAGGCGACAAAGGCACCTGGTTGCCGCCAGGTGCCTTTTGCTTGTCCGGTCCTCTTTCACCATGCCTACTCTTAGTAGAGCATGCAGACCGGCCGGGCCGCCATACACCAACCTGCCATGTTGCAGATTGCGTACAAGCCGATGGCTGCGGATTCCGTCGTCAGCCGGCCAGCAGGACGACGAGCAGCGCGAGCGCGCCCGGGATGACCTGCACGTAGAGGATGCGGCGGGTAGCCGTGATCGCGCCATAAATTCCGGCGACGATGACGCAGGCCAGAAAAAACACCTGGAAGGCCAGGCTGTTCGTGATCAACCCGTAGGCCAGGCCGGCAGCAAGGAATCCGTTGTAGAGGCCCTGGTTGGCCGCCAGCGGTGCACTCTCCCGGGCGAACTCGGCGGTTGTCCCGAATGCGGCTCTTGCGCGATCGGTCTGCCAGAGGAACATCTCCAGGACGAGGATGTAGACGTGGATGGCGGCGACCAGGCCGACCAGGATCCGGGCGAGCACAACCATGGGAGAACCCTCCGACCGCAACCGGCACCAGCGGCCGGCCCGCACTGAACAACTGATCTGGCGACACCCTAACCAGGAAGAGTTCAAGATCGAAGCCCGTAGTCCAGGACCGCCCGCGTTTCATCGACTCCGGTGTCGGGTAGGGCAGACGGAGCCGAGGCGGTGCCAGACCGCGCCGCTGTTCAGTTGAGGAGGCTGATCAAACACATGGATAGTCGACTGCGAGTATCGGGCCAGGCGATCCAGCCGGTGCTGGTCATGTTTCCGCTCGGGCTCTTCGCGATGGCGGTGCTGTTCGACCTGGCGGTCCTGCTCGG
>JAVHVY010000171.1:0-9825 GCA_032160305.1 Actinoplanes sp. | reverse complement strand
ATCGGTGGTGGCTGTGCGGCACTCGTAGGTGAGCAGCGTGCCGCTGCCGTACGGCAGGAACGTGAGGTTACAGGCGATCTTGCCCCAGCCCGGCTCGGCGAACCCGGCGAAGTCGGCCTGCGGCACGTCCCGCCATTCGATGTCCGGCTGCCAGAATTTACCGACCGCTCCGAACGCCACCTCGCTGCCGGCCCGCTCACCCAGTGACAACCACCCCGGCAAACCAACGCCCTGAGCCAGATACAGATGAGTCAACGGTGCTGCAGGGCGGCGACGCATCCGGTCCGGCAGACCGCGCACCCACATCGCCGCGTCCATCAGCGGCGCCCGAACAGTCATGAAATCCATCGCTCTGGCCGCCGTGAACGTGGTCATCGGGTCGGCGCCGACGATCAGGTGCTCGGCGACGACGACGTCATACCCGGGCAGCTGCTCATCGATGATCATTCGATCCATGCTCATGGTATTGCCTCCCACGACAGTCGACCGCGAACCTGCTACACCCCGCTAGGGCCGATTGACCCCTACCAACGCAGGCCATCGGCCAGCGCAACTCGGTTGCTTCGGGTTGCACCTCGCCGGCACAGGTCAGAGGGCGCCGAGCACCCCGCTGGGGACTCCTCCTCGACGTGATCACCGCCCTCGCCGGTATCGGCACCGCCGTCGCGCTGTTCCCGGTGGTCAAACGACAGAGCGAAGCCGCCGCGCTGGGCTTCGTCACCACTCGTCTCCTGGAAGCCGCCACCATCTTCATCGGCGTCATCAGCCTCCTCGCGGTCGTGACCCTCCGGCAGGACGCGGCCGGAACTTCCGGAGCGGATGCGACCTCCCTCGTCACCACCGGCCATGCGCTCGTCGCGATCCGCGACTGGACATTCCTACTCGGCCCCGGTCTCATGGCAGGCCTGAACGCGTTACTACTGGGCTCGATGATGTTCCGGTCCCGCCTCGTGCCCCGGGTCATCCCCGTACTGGGACTCATCGGAGCCCCCTGCTCCTCGTTTCCGTAACCACAATCATGTTCGGCATCAACAGCCTGACTTCCGTATGGCACCGGATCGCGACCGCCCCGATCTTCGTGTGGGAGCTATCGCTGGGCATCTACCTGATGATCAAGGGCTTCAAGCCGTCCCCCATCACAGCGGGAATGACCACTGCAGGCGCCCAGCCCGCCGACCGCCACGTCACCGTCTAACCGTCAGCAGCAGCGGCCGCACCCACCACGGGTCCGGCCGCTTGTTGTTGCAAGCCCAGGTATCAACGCCAGGCCCGGCAAATGAATCCTCGAGCGCTTGGCACGTGCATGCTCATCAGATTGTGACGGCGCTCCCGGCGGCACGCTTCGGACGTTCGCGGCAACCTCGTCCCTGCGACTGCGGTCGCGCCGCCGGATGACACGACCGACCTCAGGACGATGGACCCGGGACGGATGAGCGCGACTCACCCGCCGTGGGGGAGCTGCCGTCCTGTCGCCGGGCCGGACGAACCGCTAACCGCCGTGGGCGCCGGGAGGCCCACGATGGCCAGGACCGAACAGACGAGCGGCTGCACGCCCACGAACGTCACCGCGACGTGGGCGAAGCCGGCCGACATGTACGCGTCGCGCAGCACTGCGGCGCTGGCCACATCCACCACGGGCGCGCCCGCCAGGTTGATCACCATGCGTCCGGGCGGCGCCAGCGCGATCGCCGTATGCAGCCGCCGCCACAGGTGGGCCGCGTTGCCGCGGTCGATCTCACCAATCACCTCGACGTTGATCTCCGCGGCGGTCGCGCTGACCAGCACCCGCAGGGTCTGCAGGCTCTGACTCTCCGCCGTGCCTGTCCACCGGGGCGTCGTGTCGCTGACCATCGCGGTGCGCAGCCATGTCAGCGCATGCCGCAGCAGCCGGGACACGTGCATCTGCGAGATGCCGATCTCCTCGGCGATCTGGGTCTGGGTGAGGTTGCCGTAGAAGCGTAGGGCGATGATCCGCTGGATCCGGGCCGGCAGCAGCTGCACGAGCTCAGCGATCGCCAGCCGGTCCGGAAGGACCTCGAGCGCCTCGTCCTGGCCGCCGATCAGGTCCCCGAGCTCACGGTAGCCGCGATCGTCGATGGGCGCGTTGAGGGGCGCCGGCAGGTGGCTGGCCGCGCACACCTGCGCGTGCCTTACCTGCTCCTCGCTGACGTCCATGTGGCGGGCGACCTCTCTCGCGGTGGGGTCGCGCGCCAGGATGTGGGTCAGCTCGGCGGTAGCCGGCCCGATCTCAAGGGTGAGGTCCTGCAGTCGCCGGTACACGTGCATGCCCCACGTGCGGTCGCGGAAGTGGCGCTTGATCTCGCCGCAGATGGTCAGTACGGCGAAGGCGGTGAACGAGCCGCGGCCGGGATCGTACCGGTCGACGGCCCTGATCAGCCCGAGCCGCGCGACCTGTTCAAGGTCTTCGATCGGTTCCGGGCGTCCCCCGTAACGTCGTGCCATCCGGTCCGCGAACGGCACGCAGCGGCAGATCAGGTCGTCGCGCAGGCGGTGGCGCTCATCGTCGCTGGCGCTTCGCCACCGGCGTGCGTAGGCGACCGCCATGTCGTCGAGGTGTTCCTCGCGTTGGTCGGAATGGGGTGAACCGGGCATCCGGGACCCCCTTGGTAATCCACCGGATGTGCTTTGGCTCGCGTTCGGCCGACGATCATCGTGACTGGCTCGTCGCGGAGAGTTATCGCCGGTGCCGAGACGCATCGCTTGCCGTCGGTCTAACCTTCCCGACGTTAGTCCGTCGACCATGGGCAATCAACGGCGGAGGAGCTTCGGAGCGTGACAATGCAGTGAGTCCGGTGACCTCGGCAAGGCTGCCCAGACCAGCTTGCCGTCGACTCGTCGCCAACCTCGGGGGATCGTGATGTGCCCGACGGGCGACGCCACCCGGGCGCGGGTTTGCCTCTGGGATCTGCGGGGTAGGCGGCCCTGTGCGCCATCGATGGCCTGAGCCGGTGGTGGACCGGGACGTGACGACCCACCAACCCGATCGGCGAGGAGAGAGACGATGACGGCGACGACGGCAGGCGCATTGGATCTCGCAGTGGAGATCAACCGTGTTACTGCGGGCACGAGTGACTCGACCCGTCAGCTGGCCGAGCTGTGGCCGCGGCTCAGAACCGTCGTACCGTTCGAGGCCGCATGGATCGGTGTCTTCGACACGAGGCGGCACGGATACCAGACCTTGACCGCGGTCGGGCACGACGAGGCGAATCGCGCCTACCTCGAGTCGAGCGGCTTCAATGAGCAAGTCGAGGCGTCCGGGCTGTTCCGGCGGAACGGTCCGCTGTGCCTGCGCGACGTCCCGGTCCCGCCGGCGGAGATACCGTCCTGGGCCGAGCACTGGTGGCCGGCCGGATACCGCGAGGGCATCGGCGTGCCGCTGGTCGCCCGCGACGGCCGGCACCTGGGCCTCATGACGATGTACACGGACTCCCCGGCGCATCCCAGCGACGCGGCGCGCGATGTGATCGGCACGATAGCCCCCATGATCTCGGCGGCGATCGACCCGATGAGCACGGTCGCGGGCCTGGCCGCGTTGGTCGGGGATGCCCGGGCCGGGAGCGTGATCGGTCGTTCTGGCTCGGTGTATCGGGTGCCGGGAATGCCCTTGCATCCGCTGCTCACTCCGGATTCCCGCGTCGTCCCCATCGCTCTCGCGAAATTGACTCACCGCCGGGCTCAGACGGCTTTTCTGTGCCCGGATCCGCGCGGGCGCGACGATTACGTACGGGTCACCGCGATCGCCTGTCCGCCGCGGGCGCCCAACTATTTCGTCGCCCTCATTCTGATCTCTCCCTCGGGGGATCTGCGCGGATTGACCCGCCGCGAATTGGAAGTACTGGGGTTCATCATCGACGGCCAGGCGAATCAATACATCGCCCACACTCTCTTCATCACCGAACGCACGGTGGCCGCACATCTGGAACACATTCGCGCGAAACTCGACGCGCCCACCCGTACGGTCGCCGCGGTTCGATCCCTACATCTGGCACTGTACGTTCCGCACCAGCTCACCGAAGTGGCCGCCTGACGCGCAATTGGCATTTCCGCCAATCGACACGATGCCGGCCGGGTCCAGCGTCAGTCCTTCTTTATCTCGATCTGGCGGGGATGACTCGCCGCGGCCTTGGGCAGGCGAACCGTCAGTACGCCGTCGTGCAGCGCCGCGTTGACCTTCTCGGCGTCGATGTCACCGGGCAGCATCACCATGTACTCGAACTGCCCGACGCGCCGTGTCTGACGGCGCAGCGTCCCGGTGCGCTCCCGTTGCTTAACGTCGCCGCTGATCCGCACCTCGTTGTCACGGAGCTCGATGGAGACGTCATCCCGGCGGACGCCCGGCAGATCGAGATCGATGGTGTAGGCGTCGTCGGTCTCCTCGAGGTCGGCGGCCGGAATCCACACCGGTTGCTGACCCGTGCCGCTGCCGAGCGGGTCGCGGAAGAACGCGTTGATGATCTGGCCCATTTGATCCTGCAACTGCTCGAACTCGGCGAGCGGGTCGCCCCGGCGGGTCGGAGCGTTGGCGAGCTGACGGGATCGACGGGGCTGGGTGATGGTCACGATGTCGACATCCTCTCGAAGTGGTGACGGCCGCGGCGCGAGTCGACCGCGGGGGCGCGACATCCGGCCGCGCAACCCCATCCTCGGCATCCGGGGGTGACGGCACCTCACCCCCGAGAGGCGATACGGGATGAGCGAACGCCGTGTGGTCAGAGCAGCCGCAGCTCGCGACCGCGCCGGATCGCGTCCTTGCGCCGGTTCGCGCCGAGCTTCGAATAGATGTTCTTGACGTGCGTCTTCACGGTGTTCACCGAGATGTAGAGCAACGCCGCGATCTCGACGTGCGAGAGCGTGCCCTGCAGATAACGCAGCACGGTCAGCTCGCGGTCGGTCAGCGGCGTGATCGCGGATCCGGCGGGGACGGCGTCCTGGCCGCTCCGGCTCGGGTACGGCCGGGAGTCCCGCATCGCCGCGTCGAGCGTTGCCGTCAGCGCCGCCGCGACCGGCGAATACACCGGCATCGTCGGCGCCACCGACTCGATGAGTGCGCGCAGCCGGTGCCCACCCGCGGCGAACCCCCGTCGAAGATCCTCCTCCTCCGCCATCCGCAGGGCGGTTTCGAGGCCTCGCGTGGTCCGGTCACGGTGACCGAGGCTCTGGCCGGCCAGGGCACTGACCAGACCCGCCCAGGCCCGGTACGTCTGGGAGGTGAACTCGTCGTGCGCCGCCACGTACGGTTCGACGGCCGTGGCTGCCAGGGCCGGCCGGCCCTCGGCGAGCAGAACCGACCCTTCGAGGACGGCCGCCGGAACGGGCAACGCGCCGGCGTCCCGGCATGCCTGCACGAGTTCGTGCGCTCCGACGAGGTCACCACACGCGAGCCGGAGTTCGCCCTCCACCAGCGACAGCGCGCACCGGATCGGTGCCGGCAGGTCGGTGGTGACCATCTCGCGCGCGGCCGCCCGGACCATGCGGTGCGCGTCGCCCGCCCGGCCGGTGGCGGTCCGGATCCGCGCCTGCAGGATGGTGCCCCACAGCTGAATCAATCGATCACCGCGGGAACCGTCCACGGCGGCGGCCGCGCAGCGCTCGGCGTCGTCGAGCCGATCCCACTCGAAATACGTCTCGGCCAGCGCCAGCCGGCTCCAGCCCAGGTCCACCAGCTGCACCAGGCCGATCCGGTTGGCGCGGTCGAGGGTCTCCGCGGCACACCGTGCCGCCTGCCGCAGATGTCCCCGGGCGGCGTGGCAGGCGGCGAGATGGCTGGCGGCGCTGATCTCGGCGCGTCCCATGTCGCGCCGTCGCGCCAGCGTCAGCGCATCGCGCAGGTCGCGTTCCGCCGCCGGCAACTCCGCGCGTTGCAACTCCGCGGCGCCGCGCGACAGCAGAGCGAGCGGACGCAGCATCGCCGCGGTGCCGGCGGCCGGTTCCTCGCCAGGTGCCGGCGTCGCCAGCACCTGTGATGCGAGCGCGCAGCCACCGTCCAGATCCGCGTCCAGTCGCGCCGCCGTCAGTTCCAGGGCCGCGAAGGGCAGCGGTTCGGTGCCATGGCCGTCTGCGTAGGTGTTCTCCTCGGCGCGTGCCAGTCCTAGGAGATGGCGCGTCGCCACGATGTCGCCGGCGTCCAGGCGCTCCGCGGCCAGCGCGAACCACAGGTGCCGGGGTGGCCCGCCGTCCGGTGCCGGGATCGCCGCGCCGGGCTGGTTGAGGCATCGGCTGCCGACCACGATCTCGGCCCAATGGCGGTCCGCGACGCGGATCGCCGACTCCCAGTCGCCGGCCGCCAGCAAATGCCTGAGCGTGTCGGCGGGTGGTCCCTGAGCCGCATGCCAGTCGGCGGCGCGGCGATGCGCTTGCGCCGTGCGGTCCCGGTCGTGGCGGCCGAGTTCGCGATACAGCGTCCGGCTGAGCATCGGATGGAGGCGGTACGTGTCCTCGGTTCCGGCGCACCGCGTGATGAACGCGCCGCCGCGCTGGAGATCGGCGAGCAGGGCGGCGCCGTCAACTCGGCCGGTCATGGCGTTGACGAAGTCCGCGGTCAGCCGCTCCGCGACGGAGATCTCCGCCAGCGCTCGGCGCTCCCCGGGATCCAAGCGGCCCAGTACCTCGGCTGCGAGGTAGTCCGCGACGGATTCGATCGCAGCCGATCCGGCGAGGATCTGTGCCGGGTCCGCGTTGTGCTGCAGCGCCATCGCCGCGAGTCGCAGACCGGCCGGCCAGCCCTCCGCCCGCGCGTGCAATTCGGCGACGGCCAGCCACGGCAGAATCAGCCCGTGCCCGGCGAAGAGGTCGGCCGTCTCGTCGACGGTGAAGGCCAGGTCCGCGCCGGAGATCTCGGCGAGTCGGCCGTCCACGCGCCATCGGTGCAGCGGAAAGTCCGGATCCCCCCGGCAGGCGAGGACCAGCCGGGTCCCGGTGCCGCTGCTCCGCGCGGCCTGGGCGAGCCTGGCCAGCTCGTCGGGACCGGCCGCGTCGTTGCAGTCGTCGACCACGATCGCCGGCGCCGTGGATGAGCTCTGCAACGCCTCGATCAGTCGCCGCGGACCCGTCGCCGCGGTCACCGCGCCGGCGAACGGCGAATCCGTCACGGTGGTGGTCACCGCCGACAGGAGCCGGTGCCAGAACCCTTCCCGGTCACCGCCGGCGACCCACGCCGCTCGGTTCGGCCGACCGGTGGCCCAGGACGCCAGCAGCGCGGACTTGCCCCAGCCAGCCGGTGATGACACCACGGTGACGGGTGCCCCCGCGTCATCCAGACGAGCGAGCAGCCGCGGCCGTGGCACATGGTGCGGCGGTTGATCTCGTAGATCGGCTGGCGGGGAGCCCGACACGGAACCCGGGGTCCTCATGCGGGTCCCCGCACGCGGCGCGGTTGGTCCTTATGCACACCGTCAATCCGACCAACCCGGCCGCGGCCTGTCGATTGGCAGGACTACCCATTCACCGTCCCGTCGTCCTGAGCCCGGGGCGACGTCGTGCTCAGGGTTGGAGGCGGATCCGGTTCTCGACCTCGGTCACGCCGGGCGCCAGCCACGCCACCCGCTCGGCCTCCCGCCGCTCCGCCCAGGAACGGACGGCCCCGGACAGGATCACCTTGCTGCCCTCGGTGGTGATGGTGATGTTCTCCGCGTCCGTCTCGGCCGTGCGGACCAGTGCGTCCTCGATCTTCTTCCGCAGTTGGATGAGTCGACTGTCGGCCGGAGACGGATGAGCTGGGCTCACCCCCATGGCGGTAGATCCGGCGTGTCCGGCACGTCGCCACTCTGGGATTGGCAACGATGCCAATCGACGCCGGCGACCGGTAGCGGTACTCCTGAAGTACCGGATCCACAGGGAGCCGGCCACGCCTGACGATTAGGAGCCCCACCGTGGTCGAGGTCGTGTCCACCCCCCAAAGCGCGCGCCGGGTACGCCGCATCTGGCTACGCATGTTCCTGACCGGGCTCGCCCTCTGGGTAGCCGCCGTCGTGATCATTCTCGTGACCGGCAACGCCAACCTGATCCCGACCGTGGTGCTGCTCGGCAGCTTCCTGGTGCCGGTGACCTTCGTCGCGTGGGCCTTCGAACGCCGCGAGACCGGAGAGATAACCGCCGGGCTGATCTTCTCGACATTCGTCACTGGCGGCGTCCTCGGCGTCCTGGGCGCCTCCGTGCTCGAGTCGTTCCTGTTGCACCCGTCGCCGTGGTTGTTCTTCGGCGTCGGGCTGATCGAGGAGGCGGTCAAGCTCGGCGCGCTGATGGTGCTGACCCGCCACCTGCGCACCAGGACGCTCCGGGACGGGATGATCCTCGGCGCCGCTGTCGGCTTCGGGTTCGCAGCCTTCGAGTCCGCGGGCTACGCCTTCACCGCGCTTTTCTCGGTCGACGGGTTGTCGCTGGTGCAACTGATGCAGACCGAGGTGTTGCGCGGCCTGCTGGCGCCGGTGGGGCACGGTCTGTGGACCGCAATCCTGGGCGGTGTGTTGTTCGCCGCGTCCCGGCCGGAACACTTCAGGATCACCGCGAAGGTAGTTCTCGCGTACGTGGGCGTGTCGATCCTGCACGGCCTGTGGGACTCGATGCACAGCATCGCCCTCTTCCTGACCCTGGTACTGACCGAGGGCGAGCAGTTCGTGGCGACGCCGCACGGGTGGCTGGTCGAGCCGAGCACCGAACAGGTCAACATCTTCACCGCCATGGAGTGGGGCGGCCTCGCGCTCGTCTCGATCATCGGCATCGCCTGGCTGCTTGTCCTGTGGCGCAGGGCGCCGCGACCGGTCCGCATCACGTGGGGGACAGCCCGATCGCCGGTCGTACCGACTGTGGGCCCGTGAGAGGGGACGACGTATGCCTGTCTTCGGTGTCGCGAAGTTTGAACGCTTCTTCAGGGCCGCCGTGGAACTCGACGTCGACAACAACGAGAGGGCGAGCTGATGACCGACGTGGCAGCCATGCTCAACGCCTATCCGGGAGAGCGGCCGCAGGTGGACGAGGACACGCTGGTCATCTGCATCCAGGAGGCTCTCAACTGCGCCCAGGCGTGCACTTCCTGTGCCGACGCCTGCTCGGCGGACCCGTCCGCGCCGCACCTGGCGCAGTGCGCCGGCGCCGCGCTCAACTGCGCCGACATGGCCACTGCGTTCGTGCGGGTGTTGTCCAGACCCACGCCGTACGACCGGGACGTGACCGCGGCGGCTTTGCGGGCCCTCGACGAGGCCTGCCGGGCGTGTTACGGGCAGTGCCGGAAGCACGCCCTGGAAATCGAATCCTGTCAGATCTGCGGCGACGCGTGCCGTCGTTGCGCCCAAGCATGCCAGCGCCTTCTTCGATAGGGGTGAACCGTGAGCGACACGATGAACAGACCTTCTCCCCTTCCCCCACCCACCGGTGACGGACACGGGTTTGCTGCGAGAGCTGTGAGAGTGCCAGGGCGGCGCCCATGCGCCGCCCCGGCCCGGCGCCTGATTGGTAGTCCTGCCAATGGACATCGGGTATCGGCACTGTTGCGATCGAACCGGGACCAAGCGACGGTACCGCCGCTGACAACATGTGGAGGACGACGCCATGGCACGGGCAGTGGGAATTGACCTCGGCACCACCAACTCGGTGATCGCGGCGGTGGAGGGCGGTCACCCCACGGTGATCCCGAACGCGGAGGGATCGCGGACCACGCCATCGGTGGTGGCCTTCACCGAACAGGGCGAGCGGCTGGTCGGTCAGCTCGCCCGCCGCCAAGCCATCCTCAACCCGAAAGGCACCATCTACTCGGCGAAGCGCTTCATCGGACGCCGCTTCGACGAGGTGTCCAGTGAGCTGAACGCGGTG
>JAVHVY010000137.1:0-9269 GCA_032160305.1 Actinoplanes sp. | reverse complement strand
TGCCGGGGATCGCCGCCACCGGACCAACATGAAAGGCGGGTCGACGGGCACGAGCAGCCCGCGGTCTCGGCCCCGCACGCATCCGCGGGGTCAACGACGCGGGACAACCCGATCAGCTGTCGAAGTCGACCACGACCTTGGCGGACGTGGGGCCGGATTGACAGGTGAGGACGTAGCCGGCTGCGATCTCGGCTGGTTCGAGGGCGAAGTTGCGGCGCATCTGCACGTCGCCCTCGACGAGTCTGGCCCGACAGGTGCCGCAGACGCCGCCCTTGCACGCGAACGGCAGATCCGGCCGGGACCGTTGCGCTCCCTCCAGGACGGTGCTGCCGTCGGGCACGGTCACCGTCGTGGAACGCCCGTCGAGCACGACCGTGACTTCGCTACCCGGCCCGGTGACAGCCTCCGGGCGGACCGGCTCGGGCGGGGCCTCGTCCACCCAGAACAGCTCGCGGTGGATCCGTTCCGGTGCCACGCCGGCCTCGCCGAGAACCTGCTGCGCGTCCGTCACCATGCCGAACGGGCCGCACAGCCACCAGTGGTCCACAGCGGCGACGTCGATGAGCGGCGGCAGCAGGACGCGCAGTTTCGGCCCGTCGAGCCGGCCGCTGAGCAGTTCCACCTCCCTGGCCTCGCGGGAGAGCAGGTGGACCAGCTCGATGCGGGACGGGTGGGCGTCCTTGAGGTCGGCCAGTTCCTCGGCGAACATCACCGTTTCCGCCCGCCGGTTGCCGTACAGGACGCTGACCTGCACGTCGTCACGGCGCAGCAGGGAGGCCGCGATCGAGAGCACTGGCGTGATACCCGACCCGGCCGCGATCAGCACGTGGCGTCCGCCGGCCTCGAGGTCGGGGGTGAAGGTCCCGGACGGCGGCGCGACCTCGACCTCGTCCCCCGGTTTCACGTCGTGGACCAGCCAGGTCGAGACGAGCCCGCCCGGCACCTCCCGCACGCCGATCCGCGGTGGTGCCCCCGCCGGGGCGCAGATCGAATAGGTGCGGCGCTCGTCTCCCGCCCCGGCCCGGCGCACGGTCAGCGACTGCCCCGGGCGAAACTCGTACCGATCGGCGAGCTCGCCGGGCACGTCGAAGGTGACGGCGACCGCGTCAGAGCAGAGCCGTTCGACCGCCGCGACCCGCAACGCGTGGAACTCCCGCACGGCCACGTCAGATTTCCTTCACGTGCTCGAACGGCTCCCGGCACGCGGGGCACCGGCGCAGCTCCTTGCAGGCGGTGGCGCTGAACGCCGTGATCAGCTCGGTCCCGGGCCGGCCGCAGCGCGGACACGCGACCTCGCGCCGGCTCGGCCCGAGGGTCAGCGGCACCGGTCCGGGCGCGCGGCGCGGAGCCGCCCCGGGCGGCGCGATCCCGGCGGCGGCCAGCTTGTCCCGGCCGGCCTCGGTGATCCAGTCGGAGGTCCAGGCCGGACTGAGCACCGTCCGCACCTCGACATCGCCGTACCCGGCTGCCCGCAGCGCCGCGCTCAGGTCGTCGCGGATGGCCTCCATAGCCGGACACCCCGAATACGTCGGCGTGATCGTCACGACCACCCGCCCCGCCGACTCGTCGACGCCGCGCAGGATCCCCAGGTCGGCGAGCGTGAGCATCGGCAGTTCGGGATCGGTCACCGTCGTGGCGACCTCCGCGGCCGATACGGCGAGCACGCTGGCCGTGCCCGCCGGATCGCTCACCAGACACCTCCGGGCATCGAGCGGGCCAGAGTCTGCAGCTCCGCCAGGATCTCCGGCAGGGCAGGAGTGTGGTCGCCGTAGCGCCCACCCGCCCCGGCGCGGGGTGCGTCGCCGTCGGGCGCCGGGCGCAGGGTGGCCGCGGTGAGCACGGAGGACCAGATCGCCGCGAACTCGTTCCGCAGGGCGGCCGGGTCGACCGCGACGCCCGCCGCCGCGAGCCGGATCTCGACCGGATGCGGCTCGAACAGCTCGGGCACCAGCGGCCGGACCGCGTCGGTGGCGGCCTGCATCCGCTCGTGCGAGAGGGCCGTCCCGTCACCCAGGCGCACCACCCACTGGGCGGCGTACTCGCGGTGGTAGGTGAGCTCCTTGACGCCCTTCGCACCGATCGCGGCCAGGACCGGATCGCGGACGGCCGACAGCCGGTCGAGCAGGGCCAGCCGCCAGGTCGCGAAAACCAGCAGCCGGGCGACGAACTGTGCGAAGTCGGCGTCGGCGCGCTCCGCGAGGTGCACATTGCGGAAGTCGGCCGGCTCCCGCAGGTAGGCCAACGCGTCCTCGTCGCGGCCCGCGCCCTCGACCTCTGCGGCGCGGCCCAGCAGCAGCCGGGCCTGGCCGAGCAGGTCCAGCGCCAGGTTGGCGATCGCCAGCTCATCCTCGAGCTCGGGCGCATGGGTCATCCACTGCTGCAACCGGTGCGACATGATCAGCGCATCGTCACCGAGCATCAGGCAGTACGCGGCGAGATCACCGGTGTCCACGCCGGCCGGCACGGCGGTGGACACCCCGGCGAGCGGGTCGGTGAAGCCCGTCCCGTACGCCCACCGGCTGTCGTCCTCGTGATCGGTCAGCGACTCGTACGCCTCGTCGAATGCCATGGCGGCGCCCCTCAGATGTGCGGAACGGAGTCGGGGATCGAGTAGTACGTCGGGTGCCGGTAACTCTTGTCCCCGCTCGGGGCGAAGAACGCCGCCTTGTCGTCCGGGCTGGACGCGGCGACGTCCTCGGACCGCACCACCCAGATGCTGACGCCCTCGTTGCGCCGGGTGTAGAGATCCCGGGCGTGGTGCAGCGCCATCTCGTGGTCGGCGGCCCGCAGCGAGCCGACGTGCACGTGGTTGAGTCCCCGCTTGGCCCGCACGAACACCTCGAACAGCGGCCACTCGTGCCTGATCTCGTCGCTCATCCGGGCGCACCCTGTCGCTTGGCGGCGTGTGCGACCGCCGCCTGCCGGACCCAGGCCCCGTCCTCGTCGGCCTGCCGCCGGGTGGCGATCCGCTCGGCGTTGCACAGCCCGTCGCCGGCGATCACCCGCTTCAGCTCCGACCAGTCCGGCGTGCCGAATTCGTGCTGCCCGCGCTCGGCGTTCCAGCGCAGCTCCGGGTCGGGCAGGCTGACACCCAACGCGGCGGCCTGCGGGACGCTCATGTCCACGAAGCGCTGCCGCAGTTCGTCGTTGCTGTGCCGTTTGATCTTCCAGGCCATCGACTGCGCCGAGTTCGGCGAATCGGCGTCCGGCGGACCGAACATCATCAGCGACGGCCACCACCACCGGTCGACGGCGTCCTGCACCATGTCGCGCTGCGCCGGCGTGCCGCGCATCATCGTCATCAGCAACTCGTAGCCCTGCCGCTGGTGGAACGACTCCTCTTTGCAGATCCGGATCATCGCCCGGCCGTACGGCCCGTAGGAGCTGCGGCAGAGCGGAACCTGGTTGCAGATCGCCGCCCCGTCGACCAGCCAGCCGATGACACCGACGTCCGCGAAGGTCAGCGTCGGGTAGTTGAAAATGGACGAATACTTCTGCCGGCCCTCGATCAGTCGCCGGGTCAGGTCGCCGCGGTCCGCACCGAGGGTCTCGGCGGCCGAATACAGGTAGAGTCCGTGGCCGGCCTCATCCTGCACCTTGGCGAGCAGGATCGCCTTGCGGCGCAGCGACGGCGCCCGGGTTATCCACTGCCCTTCGGGCTGCATCCCGATGATCTCGGAATGGGCGTGCTGGGCGATCTGCCGGATCATGGTCTGGCGATACCCGTCCGGCATCCAGTCGCGCGGCTCGACCCGCTGATCCTTGGCGATCGTCTCGGCGAAGACCTGCTCGCCGACCAGGAACACCTCAGGCATCGGCGGCCTCGCTGACGGGGCGACGGGACTGCAGGGTGAAGAAGCGGCCGGTGACGAAGGCGGCGTCGCTCAACGACGCGTTCGCCGCCGGGTTGGCGCCGGAGCCGTGCAGGTCGCTGAACGCCGCGGTCTGGTTGACGAAGACCCCGCCGGTGAGGTTTTCGGCGAGGTGCACGCCGGCCTCCAGCGCCGCCTCGCGGGCGGCCCCGACGACCTCCGGCGACGTCGAGTAGACGGCCGCGGTCAGGGCGCCGTGCACCCGCACGGTCTCGGTGAACACGTCGAGACTGTGCCGGGTGGAGTCGGTGGCGATCACGAAGGACACCGGGCCGAAGCACTCCCTGGCGTACGCCTTCTCGTCGGCCGCGTCGAGCCGGACGACCACCGGGGTGCGGATCGTCGCGCCCGGATACTGCTCGTTGGGCACCTCGGTGCTGCGGTGCAACACGGTGGCGGCGGTGCCGGCCTCGGTGAGCCGGCTCAGGACGGCGTCGTTGACGATCGCACCGAGGGTGCCGGCGGCCCGTTTCGGGTCACCGAGCAGCTTGTCGAGCGCGCCGGACAGGTCGGCGCCGAACTCGTCGGCCGTACGATGTCCCTGGTCGGTCTCGATGCCGGCGGCCGGGATCAGCAGATTCTGCGGGGTCGTGCACATCTGGCCGCTGTAGAGCGACAGTGAGAACGCGAGATTGCGCAGCAGGCCCCGGTAGTCGTCGGTGGAGTCGACGATCACCGTGTTCAGGCCCGACTTCTCCGTGTAGACGACGGCCTGCCGGGCGTTGGCCTCGAGCCAGGTGCCGAACTCGCTGGAGCCGGTGAAGTCGACGATCCGCACGTCGGGGTGGGTGGCCAGGGTCGCGGCGATGCCGTCGCCCGGCTGCTCGACGGCGAGGGTGACCAGGTCGGGGTCGAGACCCGACTCGGCGAGCACCTGCCGGGCGACCTGCACGGTGATGGCCAGCGGCAGGACCGCGCCCGGATGGGGCTTGACGATCACCGGGTTGCCGGTGACGAGACTGGCGAACAGGCCGGGGTAACTGTTCCAGGTCGGGAAGGTGGTGCAGCCGATCACCAGGGCGACGCCGCGACCGACGGGGGTGCTCGTCGTGCTCAGGCGCAGCGGCTCGCCGCCGCGCTGGCGTTTCGTCCAGGTGGTGGCGGCGGGGATCCGGGTCTGCTCGGCCAGAGCGACCGCGACCGCTTCGAGGCCCCGGTCCTGCGCGTGCGGACCACCGGCCTGGAAAGCCATCACGAAGGCCTGGCCGGTGGTGTGCTGGACAGCGTGGGCCAGCTCGAAGGTGCGCGCGTTGATCCGGCGCAGGATCTCGGCGGCGACTCCCGCGCGGGCGTGCGGACCGAGGGCGCGCCAGGCGGGCACCGCGGCGCGGGCGGCGGCGACCAGGGCCGGCGGATCGGCGCGGGGGTAGCTGATACCCAGCTCCAGGCCGTACGGCGAGCGCTCGGAGTGGACCGTGCCGGTGGCCCCGGGCACCTCGATCGGGAACGGCTTGCCGAGCAGAGCGGTGAACGCCCGCTCGCCGTCGGGCGCGGCCGACTCGCCGTAGACGGACTTGCTCGGCGACTCCGGATAGGCCGACCAGTAGTCGCGGACCTCGGTGGCCTCGACGGCCCGGTCCAGCAACTCGCGATGCGTCTCGTACCACTCGGCGGGGGTTGTCATCAGCGCTCCATTGCGGTTGGCTGTAGTCATAATTACCAACCGATCGGACGGTAATCAAGTCCTTCGGGCAAAGATGACAGGCGAGTCGCGGCCGAGCAGGAGGTGCGGATGACGGGCAGCGCGGCCCGCCGCGGGCGTCCCGGCCACGACGTCGAAGCGGTGCTGATCGCGGCCGTGCGGCTCTTCAACGAGAACGGCTACGACTACACGAGCATGTTCGACGTCGCCGAGTCGCTCGGCATCACCAAGTCGGCGGTCTACCACCACGTCAGCGGCAAGGAGCAGTTACTGCGGATGGCGATGGACCGGGCGTTGGACGGGCTGTTCGCGGCCGCCGACGAAGTCCGGACCCTGCAGGCGCCGGCGATCGAGCGCCTCGAGCTGCTGATCCGGCGCAGCGTGCTGGTCCTGGCCGAACGGCTGCCCTTCGTGACCCTGTTGCTGCGCGTGCGCGGCAACACCGCGGTGGAGCAGCACGCGCTACGCCGCCGCCGCGATTTCGACACCCAGGTCACCGACCTGGTCAAACAGGCCCAGGCCGAGGGTGACCTGCGAGTCGACGTGGAGGCGGCGACGGCGGCCCGGCTGCTCTTCGGCATGGTCAACTCGCTGACGGAGTGGTATCAGCCGCGCCGCGGCGCCCCAGACCGGCTGGCCGACACGGTCACCGCCCTCGCCTTCGACGGATTGCGCACCTGAGGAGTGAGCCGTGCAGGACTGTACCCAGCCGGGACGACCGCACGGATTGCGGACCAGATGAGGAGTGAACCGTGCAGGACCGCACCCGGCCGGGACGCCCTCGACGCCGTCGAGCGCGCGTCCGTGGACGAGCTACGGGCGCTGCAGCTCGAACGGTTGCGATGGTCACTGCGGCATGCGTACGAGAACGTGCCGCAGTACCGCACGATGTTCGACGCGCTGCAGACCCGCCCGGCCGGGCGCTGGCCGCCCTGGTCAAGAACACCGTCGGGGTCACCATCACCGTCGAGGTGGTCGAGCCGGACGGCGTCGAGCGTTCGATGGGCAAGATGCGCCGCATCGTCGACCAACGGCCGAAATCCTGAGTCAGACCGGGCCGGTGCTGCCGCGCACCACCAGGCGCGGCCGTAGCACGATCTCCACCGGCTGGGCGCGCCCCTCGTCGAGACGCTGCACGACGGCGTGCACCGCGTGCGACGCCTGGGCGGCCGCGTCCTGGTTGACCGTGGTCAGGTCGATGTGGGCGAGCCGGGCGAGCGTGGAGTCGTCGTAGCCGATCAGGGAGATGTCCTCGGGCACGTCGACGCCGGCGCGGATGAAGGCGTCCAGAACCCCGACGGCGCCGCGGTCGTTGGAGGCGACGACAGCCGTCGGCGGCTCGTCCAGGGCCGCCACCAGGCGGCCGGCTCGACTGCCGCCCTCCTCGGTGTGGTCCCCCGCGATGATGGTGATGAAGCCGGCCAGCCCGCGGCGGCGCATCGCCTCGCGGTAACCGCGACGGCGGGCGGTGGCGATCACACCACGGCCACCGTCGACGAACGCGATCCGGCGGTGCCCGAGCCCGACCAGGTGCTCGATCGCCTGGGAGACCCCGACGTTGTCGGCGGAGCGGACCACGTCGACCGCGGAGTCGGTGACCCGCCGGCCGATGACGACGACCGCCACCTCGGCTGCGAGTTTGCCCAGCTCGGCGGCCCCGGCGTCGGGTCCGAGCAGCAGCAGGCCCTCGCACCGGAAATCGAGCAGGGTCTCGATCGCACCGGACTCGTCGCGCCCGCGGGTCAGCGTGCTGAGTACGACCTCGTAGCCCTGCTCGTCGGCGGCCACGTGGATCTCCTCGGCCATCTCGGCGTGGAACGGGTTGCGCACGTCGAGCAGCACGCCGAGCAGGTGTCGCCGGCGCCGGGCCAGCATGCTCGCGGTGCGGTCGGCGCGGTAGCCCAGCTCGGCGGCCGCCTGGAGCACCCGGCGTCGGGTCTCGGCGCTCGGCCCGGGCGCGTCGCGCAGGACCAGCGAGACCGACGCGGTGGACACCCCGACCCGTGCGGCGACATCCGCCAGCCGCGGCCGATGATCCATCGAGAAACCTCCGAAACATACTTGACACGTAACGAGATCGACTTGGATAGTACTCGATATTAAAGCGCTTTAAGTAGCGCCCGATCGCTCCTCTCTCCGGAGGTTCCTCGGATGACCCAGCAGTCCATCGGCGTGGCCGTGATCGGCGCCGGCATGGTCGGGCGAGCCCACGCCAGCGCGTACCGCACCTCCTCCACCGTCTTCGGCCTCGACGGCCCGGTGCCCCGCCTGGTGGCCGTCGCCGACGTGCACGAGCCGTTCGCCACGGACGCGGCCCGCCGCTACGGCTACGCGCGCACCGAGACCGACTGGCGCGCGGTGATCGACGCGGGCGATGTCGACGCGGTCAGCGTCGCGGTCGCCAACAGCCTGCATCGTGAGATCGTCGAGGCCGCCCTCGCCGCCGGCAAACACGTGCTCTGCGAGAAGCCGCTGGCCCCGAGCGTCGACGACGCGCAGGCCATGGCCGACGCGGCCGACGGGACCGGCCTGGTCGCCGGTGTCGGCTTCACCTTCCGCCGCTCCCCCGCGATCAACGCGATCCGCGAGCAGGTGCGCAACGGCCACCTCGGCCCCGTGCGCCACCTCGTCGGCAACTACTGGTGTGACTACGGCGCCGACCCGCAACGCCCGATGAGCTGGCGTTACCAGGGTGGCCCGGGCTCCGGCGTGCTGGCCGACATCGGCAGCCATCTGGCCGATCTGGCCGAGTTCTTCTGCGGTGACACCGTCGCGGTGCTGGGCACCTCGATGGCCACACTCATCTCCGACCGGGCCCGCCCGGTCGGCGTCGCGGTCGGCCACGCCGGCGGCGTGGAGCTCAGCGCCGAGCGAGCCCCGGTCGAGAACGAAGACATCTGTACGTTCACCAGTAGCTATGCCACCGGAGCGATCGGCACCCTCGCGCTGTCCCGGGTCGCCCACGGCCATGCGAACACGTTGAAACTCGACCTCTTCTGCGAGAACGGCACCGCGTCGTTCGACCTGACCCGGCCGGGCGAGTTCACCATCGCCGACACCGGCCCCGCCGCCGAGATCAACGGGGTCCGACAGGTCTTCATCGGCCCCTGGCACCCGTATGTCGCCAAGGGCCTGCCGATGGACTTCCCGACCGTCGGTCACGGGCAGAACGACTTCTTCGTCTACCAGGCGCGGGCCTTTCTCGACCAGATCGCCGGGATCGCCGAGCTGCCGCCCGTTCCCGACCTGCGGCACGGCCTGCACAACCTGAAGATCCTCGACGCGGTCGTGGCCGCCACGGACAAGCCGATCAGCCTCCAGTAAGGACCCGCCATGAAGCTCGGCGCCTACACCGCCTGCCTGCACGACCGCTCCCTCGACGAGACCCTGAAGATCCTCGGCGAGCTGGGCCTGACCAGCGCCGAGATCAACACCGGCGGTTTCCTCCCCGCCCCGCACATCCCGATCGACGACATCCTGGCCAGCACCGGCGCGGCCCAGGAGTATCTCGGCCGCTTTGCCCAGGCCGGGATCACCCTGACCGGGCTCAACGTCAACGGCAACCCGCTCAACCCGGACCCCGAGGTAGGACCGAAACACGCGGCCGACCTGCACCGGACCATCGAGGTCGCGGCCGCGCTGGGCGTCAAGCGGGTCGTCACCATGTCGGGGCTACCCGGCGGGCACCCGGGCAGCACGACCGCCAACTGGGTCGTCAACCCGTGGGACAGCCAGTACCTCGACATCCTCGACTA
>JAVHVY010000128.1:0-20568 GCA_032160305.1 Actinoplanes sp. | reverse complement strand
CCCGGAGCCCGGAGCCCGGAGCCCGGAGCCCGGAGCCCGGAGCCCGGAGCCCGGAGCCCGGAGCCCGGAGCCCGGAGCCCGGAGCCCGGAGCCCGGAGCCCGGAGCCCGGAGCCCGGAGCCCGGTTTCACGTGAAACACGCGGGTGGGTCGGTGGGCCGTCGGTGACGAAGACTCAGATGCCGGCCGCTCAATCGGCGTCGCTACCAAGGTGGATGCCGAATCCGCTGAGCGTGGAGATGACGCCACAAAGTAGGCAAGACGGATCCGCATTGCGTTGAGAGTCGCCGGGTGCCCGTCGACCGGTGTCAGGGCTAGCAGCGAGGCCAATGACCCGAGGGCGCCACTAGAGGGGTCTCGTTGACGAAGCGAGGCCGCACAAGGACACCTGGAGCTACTGTCCACGTTTCACGTGGAACATGGAGACGACCCCTGTCGAGTGGCTAGGACCGGTCCGCCATGTACGGGACCGGATCCGGCGATCCCGGTTTCGCCGCCTCCTCGTGGTGCCGGGTGAAGGCGAGGCCGGCACCCCCCGCAAGGCGCCAGCCCGCGTGGCGGTCGCGCGAATTCCTGGATCGGCTGGCGCATCCCGTCCGCCTGTTTCACGTGAAACGGACCAGTCAAGCGGACCCAGTCGCAACATGTCCGCGGGAGAGGTGGCGTGCCCCCGCAGGCGACACGGTCATGGCGGGGAAAGCGTTGGGCGATGCGGCGAGGACTGAGTCGGTCGGCGCCTGCCCATCGCATGACGATGCAACGCGCTGAGCGACTTATCACCTCGCGGGAACCGCGCGCCAAGGCACCGAGTCAGCGATATCCACAGGCTGTGGGTAACTGGGTCTTAGAGACCGGTGGCAGCCCGTTTCACGTGAAACATTGCCGATGAATCATGCGGTGTACACGGGGCTATCCACAGGGTCGTCGTGCCTTCTACGAGGAGATTCACGTGAAACCAGCGTGCCTGTGGATAACTTTTGTGGATAACTAGTGCTGTGCTGCGTTGCCCACGGACGGTGAGTCTCTACTGCGGCTGATCGGCTGTTCAGGTCTCCGTAGCTTCGTCGTCCTAACCATCGGGACGCCGGTCCTCAGCCAGCAAAACCCTGGCCGGAAATTGACCCAGGACAGTGGCCCTTGGCCTGCACTAGGGTCAGCGTCGTGCCAGACAACAGTCCCGCCCTCCCCGACTTCACACGCTGGCCCTCCTTCCCTTTCGAGGGGGACATGCGCGTCAAGGCCCTCGCCGCCCCCGTCGAAGTCGAGCCCCCTCGCAGCGGGGAGGACGCCGCCGAGTGTGTCGCTTGCAATACCCCGGACGACGCGTACATCTGGGTCAGTGATCGGTGGCGCGTCCGCGCCATGGACCGGCCGACCGGGCTGCCGGTCGTCCTCATCCTCGAATGCCGCTCACACCTCGATCTGGGCGACCTGACCAACCTCCTCGCCGCCGAGCTAGGGGTCATGACTGTGCGGCTCGAACGCGCAATCCGCTCACTCGACGACGTCGCCCGTGTCCACGTGAATCGATGGGGCGATGGTTCCGCGCACCTGCACATGTGGTTCTTGGCACGGCCCTATGGCCGGCTGCAACTGCGTGGCACGTTCCTGTCTCTCTGGGACGACATCCTTCCGGTGATCCCGCATCAGCAGTGGCAGGGAAACCTGGCGCTTGTCGCGGCTTGGCTGGCTGAGTTCGGCGGCCGTGCCAACGCGGAACCGCCGCACATCCAATGGCAGTCGCCCGGCCGGATCAACGAGTCCCCCACTGCCGCCGCCGAGACGCCGGCGACAAACAGTGACACCACAGCCCCGCCGCGCCCGGCAGATTTGGCTGAGGTCCAGGTCGAGCGATCAGAATCCGCTAGCGAGTACCCCGAAGCTTCCCCGACCCAGGACCTGTCGGACTCGGGCGCCCGAGCCGCGCCGATGAGCCCGTCCGTAGCCGACGACGACAAAAAGCAGGCGCAAGGGGATCCGCAGTCCAGGGCCAAACGCACGGAGGAAGCGGCAGACGCGGCCTCGACGGCTGACGGGCCAGAGTCATCGACACTGCTGACCGACGCGACAGCCCACGCGCAGGCCGAACCGACAGCTGACCTGAATCCTGCCTCGAAAGCGCGCGAGCACGACGCTGAGCGCGGCGCGCGAGCAAAACGCTGAGCGCAACGCCGAGCACGGCGCCGGGGCCGCAAGAGCAAAACGCTGAACGCGGCGCACGAGCGCAGGAGCACCGGGCGGTGGCAGCGTGTGGCTGGGAGTGGTTCGGGGGCCGGGCTGAGTCGAGCGGCATGACACCGTTGTCGAGCGTTACGACACCCTCAGGAACGCAACTGCACAGGCTCGTGAGTGGCCCGCCGGACGGCCTGGTCGACCAGCCCCGCGAGGATCTTGCCGAAGTCGAGCCCGGCCGCTTGCACTGCCAGCGGCAGCAGGGACGTCTCGGTCATCCCGGGGGATACGTTCACCCCCAGAACCTGGGGTGAACCCTCCGCATCCACGATCAGGTCCACCCGGGACAGGTCGCGCAGGCCGAGCGCGTTGTAGGCGGCCAGCGCCACGGCGGCGACCGATTCGGCGACTGCCGGTGACAGCCGGGCCGGTGTGTGCCAGGTGGTCAGGCCGGCCGTGTACCGGGCCGCGTAGTCGTACATTCCGTCGCGGGGGACGATCTCCACGGCGGGCAGGGTCGTCGGCCCCTCGCCCAGGTCGATGATCGACACCGCGATGTCGGTGCCCGTCACATACCGCTCGACGAGCGCCGTCGTGTCGTACGCGAAACACCCGACCATCGCCGCCGGAAGTGCCGATGCCTCCTTGACCACCGCCGCGCCCAAGCCTGACCCGCCCTGCGCCGGCTTGACCATCAGCGGCAGCCCCAGCCGGCCGGCGATCCGGTCGAGCACCGCGACCGCCCCGAGTTCGGAGAACCGGTCGTGCGGCAACGCCACCCACTCCGGAGTCGCGATGCCGGCCTCGTGCAGCATCGACTTGGCCGACGGCTTGTCCCAGACCAGCCGCGACGCGCGCGACGAGCACCCCACGTACGGCACGCCGCACAGGTCCAGCACGCCGCGCAGCGATCCGTCCTCGCCGGTAGCCCCGTGCAGGGCGATCACGACCGCGTCCGGCGGGTCTGTTTCCAGATACGGCAGGAGGGTGGCGTCCGCGTCCCGTAGCACCGCGTTGATGCCGGCGGCGGTCAGGGCGTCGAGCACGCGACGCCCTGACCGCAGCGACACGTCCCGCTCGTAGGACAGCCCGCCCGCGAGGATCAATACCTGGAGGTCCATGGCGTCGATCATGCCAAGTCCGGTCCGGGGGTGTCGGCGGCGGCCGGGCCGCGGCGCCGGTGGGTGGTCATCGGCCCAAAGACGGCACGCATCGCCAGCTCCTGCTCCATCACGCCGGAAAGCCGTCGCACTCCCTCACGCAGCCGGTCCGGCGCCGAGAACGAGAAGTTGAGCCGCAGGTGGCCGCCGCCGGTGCCGTCCGCGTAGAAACCGGTGCCGGGCACGTAGGCGACCCGTGCGGCGATCGCGCGGGGCATCATCGCCTTGGAGTCGAGCCCCTCCGGTAGGGTCGCCCACACGAAGAGGCCGCCGGCCGGATGGGTCCAGGTCGTGCCTGCCGGCATCAGGTCGGTCAGCGCCGACAGCAGGGCGTCCCGGCGTTCGCGATAGATCTCGCGGTAGACCTTGATCTGCTCCTGCCACGGCATGGTGGCGAGATACTGCGACACTGCGGCCTGCGCGAAAGCGCTCGGGCACAGGATCGCCGCCTCGCTCGCCATCACCAGTTTCTCCCGGACCGCGTGCGGCGCCAGCACCCAGCCCACCCGCAGCCCGGGCGCGAAGGTCTTCGAGAACGTGCTCACATAAAAAACGCCGGCCCGGCGCCGCGCCCGCAACGGCGGCGGAGCCTCACCCTCAAAACTCAGCATTCCGTACGGATCATCCTCGACGACCAGAAGCCCGTGCCGGTCGCAGATGTCGAGGATCTCCTCGCGCCGCGCCTCAGACATCGTCACGCCGGCCGGGTTCTGATACGTCGGGATCGTGTAGAGGAACTTGGCCCGCCGGCCGGAGCTCTGGACATCGGCCAGCGCGGCCGAAAGGGCGCTCGGGATCAGCCCGTCAGCGTCGACGGCCACGTGCTGCACCTGTGCCTGGGCGGCCTGGAACACGCCGAGTGCGCCGACGTAGGTCGGCCCCTCGGCGAGCACCACGTCGCCCGGGTCCAGGAACAGTCGTGCGATCAGGTCGAGCGCCTGCTGGCCGCCCACCGTCACCACCACGTCGTCGGGAGACGCGCCGTGGATGCCGGACTGGGCCATCACCTCGCAGATCCGCTCGCGGAGGTCGATCGCGCCCTGGCCGATGCCGTACTGAAGGCTTGTCGTGCCCTGCTCCGCGGCGAGCTTGCCGAGCATCTCGCCGACCGCGTCGAGCGGCAGCGCGGCGATGTAGGGCGAGCCGCCGGCGAGCGAGACCACCTCGGGCCGGCTTGCGACAGCGAAGAGCGCGCGGATCTCGGAGGTCGTCATCCCTCGGACCCGGCGCGCGTAGCGATCGGTGTAGTCGTCTTGGGTCGTGCCGGTCATCCGGCTCACCTCACAAGCTCTTCGGCAACAGTGATGTCATGCTAACGGCCGACGACGTCCCCCGCCCTGTGGATAAAAGCGCGATCATCGGCCGGGAAACGGTAGGATCGCTCGGGGGCGCGGACGGTCACGTGACAAGGACCGTGCTTCGATACCGGTCAACTCCGCAATGGTGAGGGGCCCGCCCATGTCGCGACGCCTGGTCAACCTGACGCTCGACACCCTCGAGGATCTGCCGAGGCCATGTCGCCAGTGCGTTTACTGGGAGCTTGACCCGGTGGCGGCCGATCGGGCCTGCGCGGCCGGCGACACGGGTCTGGAAAAGGAAGCCTGGGTGTCGCAGACGCTGCTGGAGTGGGGCTCCTGCGGCAAGCTGGCCTACGTGGACGGCATGCCCGCCGGCTTCGTCATGTTCGCCCCGCCGGCGTATGTGCCGCGCTCGATGGCGTTTCCCACCTCACCGGTCTCGGCCGACGCCGCGCTGCTGATGACCGCGCACGTGGTGGCCGCCTTCGCGGGTGGCGGGCTGGGCCGAATGCTCGTCCAGGGCGTCGCCCGCGACCTGACCAAACGCGGGGTGAAGGCGGTCGAGGCGTTCGGGGACGCGAAGTTCGGAGACGCGGGCGAGGGAACGGACGGGTGCGTCGCGCCGGTCGACTTCTTCCTGTCGGTCGGCTTCAAGACCGTCCGGCCGCACCCGCGCTATCCCCGGATGCGCCTCGAGTTGCGCACGGCCCTGTCCTGGAAGTCCGACGTGGAGTATGCCCTGGAGAAGCTGCTCGGCTCGATGAGCCCGGAGACACTGCTGCGCCCGGTCCGCCCGGTAGCCGCCACCACCTCCACGGACACCTGACCGGGACCGGGACCGGCCAAACGACCGGCCGAACGACCGAACGACCGGCCGAACGACCGAACGACCGAAACGACCGGCCGAACGACCGAAACGACCGGCCGAACGAACGACCGGCCAGCCGAACGACCGGCCAGCGAACGACTGGCCAGCCCGGTCAGGACGACTGGCGGGAGGCGAGTGCGAGGCGCAGCTGGCGCACGTCGATCGAGCCGGTCGGCACGTCGTTCTCCACCGGGTAGTACATGCGCTGTACCGCGGCCAGGATCGCCTCGACGATCTGCTCGCGGAAGAGCGGGTTGACCAGCCGGTCCCGATCGGTCGGCGAGGTCAGGTACCCCAGGTCAACCCGTACGGCCGGCATCCGGGTGAGCCGCAGCAGCTCCCATGTCTTCGCGTGGATCCGGCAGTCCTGCATCCCGGTGCGGACGACGATCTCACGCTGCACCAGGTTGGCCAGCCGTTCCCCCACCGTCGAGGTGAGCCCGTTGCCGGTGCCGTAGTGGTAGGTCGCCACTCCCTCGGCGGTCGGGTTGTCCAGGCCGTCGAGGTGTACCGAGATGAGCAGGTCGGCGCTCAGGCTGTTGGCCAGCTCGGCGCGCTGGGCGCCGGTCATCGGCTCGGCCGGCGCCGGGCCGCGGGTCAGGTGTACCCGCATTCCGGCCGCGGTGAGCCGGCCCTCGAGCCGCGTCGCCAGGTCGAAGGCGAGATCGGCCTCGGTCCAGCGCAGCGGCCCGTCCGGGACCACGACACCGACGTCGTCCGGACCGCCGTGCCCGGGGTCGATCACGATCGTCTTGCCGACCAGGTTCGGCCCGGAAAGGCGGAACGCCTCGGCCTCGCGCAGCCACTGTGGCCGCCCACCGACCACCTTGCGGCCGAGCCGGCGCAGCGCCTTCATGGTCTGCGGGCCGCACGAACCGTCCGGTGCCAGCCCGACCTCGCGCTGGAACTGGGCGACCGCCCGGGCGGTGCGGGCGCCGTAGATGGCGTCCGCGCGGCCGGTGTCGTAGCCCATCTCCAGCAGCCGTTCCTGCAGGGTTCGGACGTCCTCGCCGACCAGCGCGTCGGGCACGGAGTGGTAGAGGGTACGGGCGCCGAGCTTCCACCGGGCGCCGTCGAGGGCCTGCCAGGTCTCGGAGCCGACGACACCGTCGATGCCGATGCCCCGGCTCTGCTGAAAGGCTCGTACCGCGGTTTCGGTGGCCTCGTCGAAGGACGCCTGCGACGACACGCCGTCGGCCGGCGGTGCGGGGAGCAACTCCAGGGCGATCAGAATCGACCGGATCTCGTGCACGGCCGGACCGGTTTCACCACGTCGGATCGCACGCACGCGCGGCTCCTCAAACAGTGACTCGCGCGGAGCGCGATCGGGGGGCATGGGGGGCGGACTACAACCTTCGGAGCGTACCCCGCACGGTCCGGTACGGCTGGACGTCGACAGTGGTCGGTGCGTCGGTGCGTCGGGTCGCGGCAAGCGGGAGCGAACGTGGGGCGGCGTACCTGGCAACAGAAACCGCCCCCGCCGGAGGTGGCGGGGGCGGTCGAAGGTTCTGGCTCAGAAAGCCGATTCGATCAGGTTGATCAGCGCGCGCTTGGGCTTGGCGCCGGAGACCGAGTTGACCGCCTCGCCGCCCTTGAACATCGTCAGGGTCGGCACCGACATCACCCGGTACGCGCGGGCCGTCTCGGGATTCTCATCGATGTTGACCTTGACGATTTGCACCTTGTCGCCCATTTCCGCGGCGATCTCGGCGAGCAGCGGCTCCACCTTGCGGCAGGGCTGGCACCACTCGGCCCAGAAGTCCACCAGGACGGGCTTGTCGGACTGCAGAACGTCACTGACGAACGAGGCGTCGGTGACGGCCTTGGTTGCTCCCACTGGGGACCTCCGGGAAAGTTGGTTTGACTCGGTACAGCTCGATGAACGACCTACAGCTCGATGAACGACGCGATGAACCGCTCCGCGTCCAGCGCCGCGGCGCAACCCGTGCCGGAGGCGGTAATCGCCTGCCGGTAGGTGTGGTCGACCAGGTCGCCGGCCGCGAACACGCCCGCGACGTTGGTCCGGGTGCTCGGGGTGTCGACCTTGACATAGCCCTCGTCGTCCAAGGCGATCTGGCCCTTGAAGAGCTCGCTGCGCGGGTCATGCCCGATCGCCACGAAGACGCCGGTGACGTCGAGAACCTTCGTCTCGCCGGTCTGCGTGTTCCGTACGCGGGCGCCGACGACCGTGCCGTCCCCGCCGAGAATCTCCTCGACCACGCTGTTCCATTCGACCTTGATCTTCGGGTTGGTCAGCGCGCGGACCTGCATCACCTTGCTGGCCCGGAACGAGTCGCGCCGGTGCACGATCGTCACGGTCTCGGCGAAGCGGGTGAGGAACGTCGCCTCCTCCATCGCCGAGTCACCGCCGCCGACCACGATGATGTGCTGGTTGCGGAAGAAGAAGCCGTCACAGGTCGCACAGGACGAGACGCCGTGGCCGAGCAGCTCCTGCTCGCCGGGGATGCCGATCGGACGCCAGGCTGAGCCGGTGGAGAGGATCACGGCGCGGGCGAAATACTCGGTCTCGCCGACATACACAGTCTTCAGGCCGTCGGCGCCGGGCTCGGTGGGCTGCCTGCCGAAGTCGACCCGGCTCACGTCGTCGGTGATGAACTCCGCGCCGAACCGTTCGGCCTGCTTGCGCATGTTGTCCATGAGCTCGGGGCCCATGATGCCGTCCGGGTGCCCGGGGAAATTCTCCACCTCGGTGGTGGTCATCAGGGCGCCGCCGGACTGCACACCCTCGATGACGAGCGGCTTGAGGTTGGCCCGGGCCGCGTAGAGCGCCGCGGTGTAACCGGACGGTCCCGAGCCGATGATGATCACGTTTCGGACCTCGTCCACTGCCGACTCCTCAGTCTTGACTCCGGGGAAAACGAAGACTCCGCACCCTAGAACGTCCTCGCGGTGACACGCCATTCCCGCATGTCACAACCCGGTGTCACCGGTCACGCGAGGCGCAGATTCAGCCTACCTGTGCCGAATACGTGGTGTCGGCGCCGACACCGGACAGCCCGCATCGAGGCCCGCTCACCCAGGCCCAGGTGCCGTTCGCCGCCGAGAAACGCATCACCAGAGCGGCCTTGCCCCGGAAGAGCGCATAGTCGACGCTCTGCACCTCGATCGGTCCGGCCTGGTTCTCCACCTCGATCGCGTCGAGGCATACCTGTAGCGCCGCGAGCGGCCGCAGCCGGGTCAGCGCGCCGGCCAGGCCGCCCGCCGACATCACCCCGGCGGTCGGGGGGGGCGATTCGGCCGGGCTCCGGAAAGTGCCCGGCTTCGGCATGGTGGGAGCCGCGACATCGGTGGGCGCCCGCAGGCTCTCGGCGGTGTAGTCGGTGCCGCTGGACACGATCTTGTCGACCGGGAGCCTCGCCTGGCTCTTCGTGTCGGCGAGACCGGCGGAAGATGCCGAGTCGGCGCTGGAGGAGGCGCTGTCTCTCCGCAGATAGGAGACCCCCGTCCCCAGTCCGGCCAGCATCATGGCCACCGCGGCGACCGCGAAGGACGACTTGCGTCGCCGAGCGCGCCGTTCCCGGCGCATCTGAAGATCAACAACATTGTCCCGTACGCCGGGAGCCGATGGCCCGGAAGCAGCGGCCGGACCACCCATCTCCCCGAGAGCCCACTCCAACCGGGCCGCCAGCTCCGCCGGCATCGGCTCCGGCTCAGCGCCCCAGGCGTGCAGAACGTCACCGACCTCGGCCATCGCATCGCTGAGCCGCTCGTGCGCATCGCGCCAGACCGGATCGTCCACGATCAGCGCCGTCACCCGGGCCTGGTCAGGGGTGCCCGCCAGCGTGCCGCCGACATAGTCGGCGAGCAGGTCGATGTCGACCCCGGTGAAGTCGGCCCCGGTCACGGACGGTCCCTCCCCTCGAACGGTGCGGCGGACCCCAATGGGACGCGCCCGGATCCTCCCGGGTTCCCGTGACCGTCGTCTCTCAGGCCCTGGCTCCCGTCCTTGCGGCCCTGGCTCCCGTCCTTGCGGCCCTGGTGTTCCGGTGCTCCGGGGCGCAGGTGCCCGAGAGTCAGCGCCATCCGGGCCCGGCCGCGGGCGCACCGGCTCTTGATCGTGCCCTCGGCAACACCCAGGATCTCGGCCGCCTCGGCCACCCCGTAACCCTGCACGTCGACCAGCACGATCGCGGCCCGCTGCTCGACCGGCAGCCCGGCCAGCGCCTCGCGCACCACCAGCGCGGTGTCGTGGTCCTGCACCGCGGCGGCCGGCTCCGAGCCGGGCCGCCGCCCGTCGTCGCCGTGCCCACCCTCCGGCAGCGGAACGGTCGGGTGGGCCTGCCGGCGGCGTATCCGGTCGAGGCAAGCGTTCACCACGATCCGGTGCAGCCAGGTGGTGACGGCCGAGTCGCCGCGGAACGCGCCCGCTGCTCGATGGGCCGACAGCAGCGCGTCCTGGATCGCGTCGGCGGCGTCCTCGCGATCGCCGATCGTGCGCAGCGCCACCGCCCAGAGGCGGTCCCGGTGCCGGCGCAGCAACTCCGCGAACGCGGCCGGGTCGCCCTCGGCGTGGGCGCGCAGCAGCTCCGCGTCGCTCGGTGTGGGCAGGCCCGCGCCGACGCCGTCACGATGCCTGCCGATGGTCACGGGAGCAATCTAGTCGAACAGTGCCCCTGATCGCGGGCACCCACTGCTGTCCGAGCGGTCGATCAGGAGCCGTCGACCTGGATCTTGTTGACGCTCACCTTGAACTCGCCGCTGCCGTCGTCGGCGGCGGGCAGATCGGTCAGGAAGACGAGCAGGTACTGGTACTGCTGATCGCTGCTGACCTGGAAGATCTGGTTGGTGCCGTCGCTCTTGGTGATGCGGTCGCCGAGCAGCTTGTAGTCCTTCACAATCTTGGCGTCGCCGGCCGTGGTGTCGCCCGGGTCGGAGGTGCCCCAGCGCAGCTCCATCGACACGCCGGGCGCCGACGTCTCGACCTGCACGTCGCTGACCGAACGCGGCTGGCCCAGGTTGATCAGGACGCCCATGCCGGCTTTGTTGTTGCCGAAGTTCGACTGCTTGAAATGCTGCGTCTCCCACGCCGTGTCGCTGCTGTTGTCGACCGTGAACGCCGCCTCGCCGGTGTCGACGCGCGAGCCGTTCGGCGGGTCGACGATCCGGACCATGGTCGAGGTCAGCGGAATCTTCTGCGGTGTCGGGGTGCCGGGGTCGGCGCTGGCGCCGCCGTTGTTGCCCGTGGTCGCGGGCGCTGTCGCCACGCCGGCCGCGGTGGTGCCGGACTGCTTGTCCTTCGATGCGCCGATCGCCCGGATGCCGAAGACCAGGCCGATGATCGCGATGATGACGAGCGCACCCACCCCGACCATGATCTTGCGGGTGCTGCGGGTCGGCTCGACCGAGGTGCTCTGCGAGAAGCGCAGCGGGCCGACCTCCTCGTACTCCTCTTCCGGGGAGTCGAGGCGGGCAAGCTCGGCGGCGAGTGCGTCCGCCTCGGGGGCGGCGACGCGCTTGTCGAGCAGGTCCATCGTCAGGTCGTCGAGGTAGGCCGGGATGCCGGCGCGGATCTGCCGCGGGGCGGCAATGGCGCCGCCGGCGTCGCGGTTGGCGTCGGGCAGCGTCGAGGTGTGGATCTCCGTGTGGGGCCAGCGCGCGGTGAGCGAGTAGTAGAGAAGGCCGCCGACCGCCCGGACGTCGTTCTCCCGACTGTCGGCCGAGTCGGCGCGGGCGTCGGCCAGCACGACCCGGCCGTCGTCGCCGATCAGGGTGGTGCCGGGATGAACGTTGCCGTGGATCATGTCGGTGGCGTGCACTGCGGCCAGCGCGTCGGCGATCGAGTGGGCGATCGCGGTGGCGCGGGCGGGGTCGAGGGGGCCTTCGACGCCGACCAGGTCGCGCAGGGCCTCGCCTTCGACCCACTCGCGTACGACATAGGCCCGGTCATCCTCGTCGATGGCGTCGTAGACACCGACCAGGTTGGGGTGGATGACGCGACTGGCATCGACGGCGGCCTGCAGCATCTCGGTCGCCGAGTCGCCGCCGGGGTACCGCAGCACGACCGCGACCGGGCGGCGGAGGATGACGTCGATCCCACGCCACACCTGCCGGCCGGCACTGTCGTTGTTGACGTGCTCTTCGAGCTGATAACGCTCGGCCAGGATCTCACCGACGGTGGGTGCACCGAAGGTCATGACCGGCCCGGGCTCATCGGCCGCGGTCTCGTGGCCTTCGCCGACCTGGGTCACCCGTCCTCCCTCGGTGCGTCGCACACATGTCGACACCGACCATACCCGTACGCGGCCTAGGTCCCACAGGTCGTCCCCCCGGCGCGGTTTGTCCGCAGCGCCCGCGACCGGCGCTTTCTCCGCCGAACGGGGGGCCGAAATTAGCTGCTCAGTGTGTTATCCACAGGCTTTTCCACAGGTGTCAGCGGCCGAGTTTGCGCCGGACCATTCCGACCACCTGGCTGACCTCGTGAACCCGCAGCACGGTGGCCGCCCCGAGATAGGCCACCAGGACCACCGCCCCGCCCACGACGACCTGCACGATCGCCTGGATCCGGTCCGGCCGCAGCCCGCCGGGCAGCACGTGCACGACGAAGATGCCGAGGGCCGCCGCGACCGCGGCGGCCACCAGCACCTTGAATAGCGCCGCCGCGACCGCGCCGAGGTTCAGCCGGCCGATCCGCCGGCGCAGCACGGCCAGCGAGATCGCCGCGGACGCCAGGTAGGAGATCGCGTTGGCGGCGGTCATCCCGGCGGCCACCAGCCGATCCGACAATACGGCGGCGAAGAGGAGGTAGGCGCCCATCCGTAGCACCACCACCGGCAGGTTGATCAGCGCGGCCGTCCTGTTTCCCTGTAGCGAGTAGAAGGTGTAGGTGCAGAGGTAGCTGATCGACAGCGGCAGCACCGCGAAGGCGGCGACCACCAGCACGCCGCCCTGGGCGAAGGCCGCCTCGGAGCCGAAGGCGCCGCCCTGGAAGAGGGTGACCGACAGCGGGGTGCCGAGCACCCCGTAGACGACCGCGATCGGGGCCAATGCGGTCGCGGTCAGCCGGATGCCGCGGCTCAGGTCGGCGCTGACCTCGGCGAAGCGGCCGTCCGCGGCGGCGGCGCTCATCTTCGGCAGCAGCGCGGTCATCACGGAGACGCCGA
The DNA here is from genome assembly GCA_032160305.1 of Actinoplanes sp. Lineage (GTDB taxonomy): Bacteria > Actinomycetota > Actinomycetes > Mycobacteriales > Micromonosporaceae > Actinoplanes. The sequence goes on along the minus strand of JAVHVY010000128.1, from coordinate 7,951 downwards.
TGATGCCGTGCGCCATCATCGTCAGCAGGAAGACGTTGTTGAAGGCGTAGACGCTCGGGTTGCGGCCGTTCTGGCTGGCCGTGTTGAGCAGGCTGACGACCAGGAAGACGGCGACCTGGTTACCGGCGACGTAACAGAGCATCCAGCCGGCCAGCCGGCCGATCTCACGCAGCCCCAGCGCGCGCGGATCCCAGCTCCACTTCCAGGCGAAACTGACCTTGCGCAGGGCCGGCAGCAGCCCGGCCGCCTGCACGACCATGCCGAGCAGGGTGCCGCCGCTGATCAGGAGGATCCGGCCGGGTGTCATGTCGGCCGGCGTGAAGCCGTTCGTGGTGCCGAAGACGCCGATGAAGATGCCGCAGACCGCGATCACCACGACGTTGTTCAGGATCGGCGCCCAGGTCGGCGCCGCGAAGTGGCCGCGCACGTTGAGCACCGCGCCGATCAGCGCCGACAGCCCGGTGAAGAAGATGATCGGCAGGATCAGCCAGGCGAAGGCCGTGACCAGGTGGCGGTAGTCGGCCGGGCTCTTGCTTGCCTGGATCCAGGTGACCACCGGCGCCAGCGCCACCACCAGCAGCGTCGCCGCGCCCAGGCAGACGACGGCGAAGGTCAGAAGCTTCTGGGTGTACGCCTGGCCCTGGTCCGGATCGGCCTTGCGCCGCCGCACCAGCAGCGGGATGAGCACGCTGGAGAGGATGCCGCCGAGCAGCAGCTCGTAGATCTGCCCGGGCAGGAACTGGGCGGTCGTGTAGGCGTCGCCGATGCCCTGGCCCAGCGTCATGCCGATCAGGGCGTTGCGGACGAAGCCGATCAGCCGGCTGACCAGGCTGCCGGCGGCCATGATCGCGCTGCTGCCGGCGGTACCGCCGTCGCCGCCCGCAGTACGGTCGGGCGGGATCTCGGTCGGCGGGAGGGCCTGATTCTCGACTCCCGCGGCGCCCGGGAGCGGGTCGTCCGCCGAGATCACCGGCACGTCGTCATCCGGCGCCGGTTGATAACCGTCGTGCGCCGCGTGCGCGCTCCGGTAAAGGCCGCCGCCAGTCACACAATCCTCCCGAGGGGTCCGAGCACAACAGTCACGATAAGGGTGACTGTCACAGATGGTGACGCAGGTCGCCCATCCTGCCCGCTGCCGTCGGCGACCGCCACGACCGTTAGGCTGGTACTCCCATGTCTGAATTGAACGCGGCCCAGCGTAAAGCCGTCGCCGAGCTGATGCGTGTGTCCCCGATCGCCGACGAGTTGGGTGCGCGTTTCGCCGCCGCCGGGCACGAGTTGCACCTCGTCGGCGGCTCGGTTCGCGACGCGCTGCTCGGCCGGCTCGGCGACGATCTCGACTTCTGCACCGACGCCCACCCCGAGCAGACGCTCGACCTGGTCAAGGGCTGGGCGGACGCGATCTGGGAGACCGGGCGCGAGTTCGGCACGATCGGCGTACAGAAGGTCGGGCTGCGGATCGAGATCACCACATTCCGGGCCGAGGCGTACGACGGGGTGACCCGCAACCCGGCGGTGCGGTACGGGACGAATCTGCTCGACGACCTGCAGCGCCGCGACTTCACGATCAACGCGATGGCCGTCTCGGTCCCCGGTCACGTCTTCACCGACCCGTACGGCGGACTGGCCGACCTGGCGGCGAAGGTGATCCGGACCCCGGCCGCCCCCACGCTGTCCTTCTCCGATGATCCACTTCGGATGCTCCGCGCCGCCCGGTTCGTGGCGAAGCTGCGATTCGCCGTCGATCCGGCCGTGGTCACGGCGATGACCGCGATGGCACCGGACCTGGACCGGATCACCGCCGAGCGGGTCCGCGACGAGTTCACCAAGCTGCTCTGCGGCGTCGACCCGATGCCCGGCCTGCGGCTGCTGGTCGACACCGGGCTGGCCGACCGGTTCCTCCCGGAGATCTCCGGTCTCAAGCTGGAGATCGACGAGCACGCCCAGCACAAGGACGTCTACGAGCACACTCTGATCGTCGTGCGGAACGCGATCCGGCTGGAGGGCGCCGGCGGCTGCGACTTCGTGCTCCGGATGGCTGCCCTGATGCATGACGTGGGCAAGCCGGCGACCAAGGACGTGGGCCGCGACGGCCGGGTCAGCTTCCACCATCACGAGGTGGTCGGCGCCCGCCTGACCAGGGCCCGGATGAAGGCGTTGCGCTACCCCAAGGACGTGACCGCCGAGGTCGTCGAGCTGGTCGCGCTGCACCTGCGCTTCTACGGCTACGGCCGCGGCGAGTGGACCGACTCGGCCGTCCGGCGTTACGTCACCGACGCCGGGCCGCTGCTGCCGCGACTGCACAAGCTGACCCGGTCGGACTGCACGACCCGCAACCGCCGCAAGGCGGCGGCGCTGTCGGCCGACTACGACGCGCTCGAGGAGCGCATCGCGCGGCTACAGGAGGAGGAAGACCTCGCTCGGGTACGCCCGGACCTGGACGGTAACGCGATCATGGAGCTGCTCGGGGTGCCGCCGGGCCCGATCGTCGGCCAGGCGTGGCGCCACCTGAAGGAGCTGCGCCTCGACCGGGGGCCGTTGTCCCGCGCCGAGGCCGAGGCGGAGCTGCAGACGTGGGCCCGCGACCAGGGCCACCTCAGAAGCGTGCCGGGGGATGACTCGTGACCGGCTCGGGCAGCAATCGGGCTGGGCCACAAGATCGCGGCCCAGCCCGTTGCGCGTACCGAAATCAGCTCTTGATCTCGCCTTTGATGAAGGCCTCGACCGAGTTCTTCGCGTCGTGGTCGTTGTACTGCACCGGCGGGCTCTTCATGAAGTAGGAGCTGGCCGACAGGACGGGGCCGCCCAGGCCGCGGTCCTTGGCGATCTTCGCCGCGCGGACCGCGTCGATGATCACGCCGGCCGAGTTCGGCGAGTCCCACACCTCGAGTTTGAGCTCGGCGACCAGCGGGGTGTCGCCGAACGAGCGACCCTCGAGCCGGATGTAGGCCCACTTGCGGTCGTCGAGCCACGGCACGTGGTCCGACGGCCCGATGTGCACGTCGCTCTTGATCATCTCGTGCGGGATCTGGCTGGTCACCGACTGGGTCTTCGAGATCTTCTTGGAGACCAGGCGGGTGCGCTCCAGCATGTTCATGAAGTCCATGTTGCCGCCGAAGTTGAGCTGGTAGGTGCGCAGCAGCTCGACCCCGCGGTCCTCGAAGAGCTTCGCCAGCGCGCGGTGCACAATGGTCGCGCCGACCTGGCTCTTGATGTCGTCGCCGACGATCGGCAGGCCGGCATCGGCGAACTTCTTCGCCCAGACCGGGTCGGACGCGATGAAGACGGGCAGGGCGTTGACGAAGGCGCAGCCGGCGTCGATGGCCGCCTGCGCGTAGAACTTGTCGGCCTGCTCGGAGCCGACCGGCAGGTAGGACACGACGACGTCGACCTGGGCGTCGCGCAGAGCCTGCACGACGTCGACCGGCTCGGCCGCCGACTCGTCGATCATCTCGCGGTAGTACTGGCCCAAGCCGTCGAAGGTCGGCCCACGCTGAACGGTGATCCCGGTCGGCGGCACATCGCAGAGCGTGATCGTGTTGTTCTCGCTGGCGACGATCGCTTCGGCCAGGTCCATGCCGACCTTCTTGGCGTCCACATCGAACGCCGCGACGAAAGTCACGTCGCTGACGTGATAGTCGCCGAAGGTGACGTGCATGAGACCCGGCACGCGGTCGGACGGGTCGGCGTTGCGGTAATACTCGACGCCCTGGATCAGGGACGAGGCGCAGTTACCCACACCGACGATGGCGACGCGGACGGAGCCCATCGCGTTTGCCTCCTTGTTCATCACGGCCGGTCCTGGTGCGGACTCGGGTCTTCGGGTGCCGCCTCGGCCGGTTCGGCCGGGGCGGAGGGGGAACGGCCGGAGCGCTCATTGGTGATGAGCTCCTCCAACCAGCGGACCTCGCGCTCGCAGGCGTCCAGTCCGTGGCGTTGCAGTTCGAGCGTGTAGGCGTCGAGCCGATCGGTGGCCCGGGCGAGCACGTCGCGCAGGCCCTCCCGGCGTTCCTCGATCCGTCGCCGCCGCCCTTCGAGGATCCGCAGCCGGGTGGCCCGGTCGGTACGCGAGAAGAACGCGAAGTGCACCCCGAAGCCGGCGTCGTCGAAGGTCTCAGGGCCGGCCTGGGCGAGCAGATCGGCGAAGTGCTCCTTGCCCTCGGCGGTGATCTTGTAGACGATCCGTCCCCGGCGGCTGGTCATCGGTGGGATCACGTCGGCGTCCGGCCCGGTCTCGTTGATCCAGCCGGCCGCATGTAGACGCTTCAACGTGGGGTAAAGGGTGCCGTAACTGATAGCCGCCCGGATCGTGCCGAGCTTGGTGGCGAGCTCCTTGCGGAGTTCGTAACCGTGCATCGGGGCCTCCTGTAGGAGGCCGAGGATGGCCAGTTCGAGCACGTCGGCCACCTCCTCGATGTATCGGGCCGATACATCGTTACCGTAGATCGGGTTCACCCCGATCGCAAGTGATGTACGGATATGCTCTCGACCCGCCACGCTGTGTGATGGATATCGCCGTTGCCAGAACGACCGCGTACTCTCTTCGCCATGCGCACGCAGCGGCAGGTGGTCGACTACTCGCTACAGAAGCGAGCGCTGCTCCGTGACGTGCAGAACGGCAAGGTCGGGACCCTCGAAGTCTGCGATGCCTCGCCGTACTTGAAGAACGCGGCGAGGTTCCACGGCGAGCCGACGGACGAGCGCTGTCCGGTCTGCCGTCGCGACAACCTCACACTCGTTCACTACATCTATGGCGACGAGCTCAAGCAGTCCGCCGGCCAGGCCCGCAAACTCGCGGAGCTTCCCGTCCTGTCCATGACGCTGCGTGAGTTCCAGGTCTTCGTCGTGGAAGTGTGCCGCTCCTGCTCGTGGAATCACCTGATCGAGCAGTATCTGCTCGGCCGGGACGCACTCGAAGCCGACGAACTCGACCAGGGCGGGGCACTTGCCACGTCCACCGCGGGCCGCCACCGCGATACAGGGTCGTCGTCACCGCGCAGGGAGGGTCGCCGATGAGCGCGCCCGCCCCCGCTACCGTGGACACGACCCCGACCGAAACGGGCAGCCAGCGCCGCAATCGGTCATTTTCGACATCCGACAGGGCGGCTGCGTGGTCGCAGCCCAGATCGTCAGCCTGTGGCACAGCCTCCGTAAGCCCCTCCAGGGCTTCCCTGGCGCGCCACACCGACCGGTAGGTGTAACCGAATGAACCCGTACGGCGATCCGCAGCCGGCGCGTTCCCGGGCCGCGGTGCCCGGGCCGTCCGCTGCTTCCACGCCTGACGACGACCAGTCCGGCTACGACGAGCGGCGCCCGAGCCCGGACGCCTACCGGCGCGGTACCGCGGCGGGGCGCGGCGCTGCCGCTGTGCCCCGCGGCGCGGCCTCGGTCGGCGGCACCACCGGACGGGCCTCGGTCGGCTCCGGTACCGGCGCGGTGGGCGCAGCCCGGGTAGGTGGTCGCGCTGCCGTGGGTGGCGCGCCGCCCGGCTCGGCGTCAGTGCCCCGAACCGGCATGGACGGTCCCGGCTACGGCAGCCGCGGCGTCGCCGCCCGGGTGGCGGTGCGTCCGATCTCGCCGGCAGTGGGCGGTGGTCCCGGTAGCCCGGGTGGTCCCGGCGGTCCGGGTGACTCCCATCAGCGCCGCGGCAGCGCAGGCAAGATCCTGACCAAGGCTGCCAAGAAGCGCCGCCGGGTCAACATCCTCACCGCCGCCGCGGCCGTCCTGGTGATTCTCACCGGTGTCGGGGTCGTCGCCGGCACCTGGTTCTTCGAAGGCGTTGACCTACCGGCCGCGGTCAGCGAGGGCCAGGCCAATGTGATCATGGATACTAAGGGCAACGTCCTGGCCAAGGTCGGCGACCAGAACCGCACCGTCGTACCCCAGGAGAAGATCAACAGGGTCGTCGAGCACGCGGTCGCCGCGGCGGAGGACAAGAACTTCTATCACCACCACGGCATCGACATGAAGGGCATCGCCCGGGCCGCGTGGAACAACTTCACCCACGCCGGCGACACCCAGGGCGCGTCGACGATCACCCAGCAGTACGCACGGCACGCCGCCGACCTCAAGGCAATCAGCTACAACCGCAAGATGCGCGAAGCTGTCATCGCCCGCAAGTTGGAGACCAGGTACGACAAAGACACGATCATGGGTTTCTACCTGAACTTCATCGACCTTGGTGAGGGTCGGTACGGCATCGAGGCGGCGGCCCAGGGCTACTTCGGCAAGTCGGTCATGACGCCGGCCGGCCAGAAGAACGCGGTCACTCCGTACGAGGCGGCGGTGCTGGCCTCGATCATCAAGCAGCCGTACCCGAACAAGGCGGCCAAGGGCTTCGACCCGAACTACAGCCCCGTCGACGCCAAGATTCGCTGGGACTACACCATGAAGAACATGCTTCTGATGAAGTGGATCACCCCGGAGGAGTATGCGAACCGGACGTACCCGAAGGTCAAGCCGCGGAACTCGGATACCTGCAAGACGTGCGCGGCGGACAAGCCGGTCGGCATGATCATCCGGCACGTGCAGGCCGAACTCGCCGCGGCGGGGATCGACTCGGCGAAGTTCGACGCCGGTGGCCTGACCATCACCACGACCATCGACCCTGACGTGCAGAAGGCCGCCGAGCTGGCCGGCTCACGGTCCAGCAAGGAATCCCCGCTGCACGGCCGGCCGAGCAAATACCAGGCGGCGGTGATCGGCATCGATCCGCAGAGTGGGCGGGTGCTCGGCTACTACGGTGGTGACAATCCGCAAGGCACCGACTACGGCGGCTACATGGCCGGCGACGGTTCGGGCGCGATCTCCGGTGGCCAGTCCCCCGGCTCAAGCTTCAAGATCTACACCTTGGCCGCGGGGCTGAAGGAGGACCTCTCCTTCAAGACGACATGGGACGGCACGCAAAAGCGGCCCGACGGCACCGCCATCAGCAACGCCGGAGCGGACCCGGGCACCGTCTGCCAGGGCAGGATCAGGTTCTGTGATCTGGAGACCGCGACGATCCACTCGTACAACTTCCCGTTCTACTGGATCGCGTCCGGCATCGGCCGGGACAAGGTGATCAGCGCCGCCAAGGACGCCGGCATCGAGCACCTGTACCCCGACAGGGGTGCGGCGGTCGACCTGGCCAAGACCACGAAGTCGACCTGGGAGAAGCAGGGGGTCTTCGACAACGAGGTCGCCTTCGGCCAGTACCGGGTCCTCCCGCTCGAACATGCCGAGGGTGTCGCCACGATCGTCGGGGGTGGCGTGCACCACGCGGCCCACTTCGTCGCATCGGTGCGGCAGGTCGACGCGGAGACCGGCAAGAAGTCGACGATCTACAACGAGAAGGTTTCCGGCAACCGGGTCTTCCCGGCGGACCAGATGTCCAACCTGCAGGGCGTCCTGGCGAAGATCCCCGGCTTCGACAACAAGTCCCTCGCCGGTGGCCGGGCGTCGATCGCGAAGAGTGGCACCTGGGAGTTCAACGGCGGCAGCGGTGACTGCTGGTTCGTCGGCGGCATCCCGCAATTGGCGGCGACAGTCTGGGTCGGCGGCGCCGGAAACCACTTCGAGCTGAAGGAAACGAGCGGCAGGGACATGTTCGGCGCCGGCACGCCGGCCTCGATCTGGAAGAAGTTCCTCGACACCGCCGCAGCCTCGCTGAAATGGAACAACGAGGACTTCCCGCAGCGCGTCGAGACCGGCGATCCCAACAGCCACTTCGCGAACGGCCAGCAGCCGCCGCCCCCGCCCGATCAGCCGACCAACCCGAACTGCCCGATCCCGATCTTCTGCCAGAACAATGGCAACGGGAATGGCAACGGGAATGGCAACGGCTACGGCCAGTCCCCTGGGCCGACGATCAGTCCGACAGCCCCCGGTACGCAGAACCTCACTGGTCAAGGCGGGGGCGGCTGACCCGCGTACGCAATGATCGATGTCAGGCCCGGCGCGCGTCGCTCCC
>JAVHVY010000100.1:0-6559 GCA_032160305.1 Actinoplanes sp. | reverse complement strand
CCCGGCTACACGACGAACGAGCTGGGCGAGTTGGCGGTGCGCTACCTGCTGCGTCGGGGCCACGAAGTGCCCGACGAGGTGCGCGCGGCGGTGGTCAAACTCGCGGCCAACTTCCGGAAGCTACCGTACGCGCAGCTCACCGCCTGTCGGCCGGCCTGGCCCGCACGGCCGCCTCGCGCACCCTGACGGTCGCGGATCTGGGCCACGTCCGGCCCAGCGCATCGGCGTCCCGCCTCGACGGCGGCCTAGCCTCAGTCGGCTGAACCCGGCGTTGCTCAGCAAGCCGACCCACCTCGAGTCCTCGCCGCTGGACTGATCGGTGGTGTGCCCATCATGTGCTCAACCGTATCTGTCTGATACGATCAAGCACATGAGGATCTGGGACCGCGTGGTCGAACGTGCGGCGGAGCAGCACGGCTACGTGACGACCCGCGACGCGCGGGAACTGGATATAGATCCGACCCAGTTGCGGCTGATGGTGGCGCGTGGCCGTCTCGAGCGCGCTGGGCGTGGCGTCTATCGGGTGCCGATGCTGCCGCGAGGCGAGCATGACGACCTGGCTGCCGCCGTCGCGTGGTCATTGGGTCGCGGCGTGGTGTCGCACGAGTCGGCGTTGCAGCTACATGGCATGGCAGACGTGAATCCGTCACGGATCCATCTGACCGTTCCGCGGGACAACCATCCGCGTGCGGCAGGTGGGGAGCTGTACCAAACGCATCGCCGTAAGCTTGCCGCCTCCGATGTCACGCGGGTCGACACGCTGCCTGTCACCACGGTCGTCCGGACGGTCCGGGACTGTATTGCCACGGGGACCGACCCGTATCAGCTGCGGCTCGCGATTGATCACGCGGAACGTGACGGCACCTTGCGACGCGCGGGCGCCGCGGAGTTGCGCACCGAGCTTGACGCAGCTGGTGTTCACCGGCCAGGACGGGCTTCGGCATGAGCCGGCCGTACTCCTCGCCGCCGTCGAACCTGCGCTCGTTGCGGGACCGGCTTGTTGCGGCCGCCAAGCGCGAAGGTCTCGTCTTCGGGCGGTTGCAGCAACACGTTGCGGTCCTGGTCGTCGCTCAGTTGGCAGCTCGGCTCACCGACGCTGCCGGCGTGCCATTACTGCTGGTCAAGGGTGGGTCGTCCGTTGAGCTACGCCGGGGGATCGGGGACTCGCGAACGTCCAAGGATCTCGACGCGGTGGCGCGCCGCGATGTAGCGGAGGTACATGAACTGCTCGCGGACGCGGGCGAGCACGGCTGGGAAGGCTTCACGGCGATCTTCACCCCGCCCGAGGAGATCGAGGTGCCCGGCCTGCAGGTCAAGCCGAGACGGTTCGTAGCCAAGCTGAGCTACCACGGTCAGCCCTTCGCCTCGGTGCCGATCGAGGTCTCGATGGTCGAGGCAGGCAACGCAGAGAGTTTTGACGCCGTCTCTTCCGATGCGCTGGCGCTGGTTGGCGTACCGGGCGCGGTGACGGTGCCGTGCATGACCCTCCCGTGGCAGATCGCGCAGAAGTTGCACGCATGTACCGCGACACCGGCAACTCCGAAGACCAACGACCGCGCCCATGACCTGGTCGATCTGCAGTTGCTCGAGGTGTTACTCGCTGATACCCACCTCGAGCAGACTCGCCTCGCATGTGTCGCTGTCTTTGAAGTGCGCGCCGAGCAGTCGTGGCCGACGACGATCCGAGCGCTTCCGCACTGGCCCGCGATCTACGACCGGGCGCGGGACGGGCTCGACCACATCGACCTCGCCGAGACGGTGGCCGCTGCCGCGCAGCGAGTCCAGCGATTCGTGTCGAGAATCGACGCGTCTAATGGTTCCTGACATTGCCACCGACGACCCCAGGAACCCACCAACTGTTGCGCTCCGTATAGGCCCGCGCCATCAGGGCGTTGAGCCGGCCGATCGACGGCCGGTCGGAGAGCTGGACGGCCTGCTCGGCGAAGTCGGCGGCCACGCCTCGGTCGGCTGAACCCGGCCGGCCTGGGCTATGACTCAAGCGCCCGCTCTCTTCTTGGAGGGGGCAGGGCGCTTCGTCGGGTCCGGCGTCAGGTCGCCGCTGCTGCCCGGCCTTCTGCGCGATGCCGCCCACTACCCGGGCACCGACGCGTTGGTCCGGATCGCCTACGAGGCGTCCGTGTGTCTGCGCAACCTGGGTGATTTCGCTGGGGTTTTCTGGCCCCACTACTCCAGGGTTTTCTGGCCCCAGGCTGGTTTCGTCCGGGCTGGGTTCGTGGGGGCTAGGCGCGCATGGTGGTCGATGTATCGAGGGGCGCGATTCGGTTCTCTGGGTTCTTTTGGCCCCGCTTGAGTCGGGCGCGGTTGCTCAGGCGAGGCGACGCTCGTGGCTAGCATTGGCGCCGACCGGGTCCGCGCGGGCTTCTTCCCGACAGTTGAAGCCTGGGCAGGCCCGGTCTCTGGTCAGGCGGCCATGCCGGTGACTGGTCGAGTCCGGACGGCCGGACGGCCGGTGGCAGAGCGAGGCGGTTCGGCGTCAGTTGTGGCGCTGGTGCTGCAGGCGTAGGCGGGCGAGGCCGAGCATGTCGATCAGCCAGCAGGGTCCGCCAGTGATGTCATGGGCGCGCAGGAGTGCGTCGAGTTCGCCGTGGGTAGCCGGGCTGGTGCCGGCGAAGAAGTCCTCGCAGATCACGAGCAGCAGTTCCAGCAGTTGCTCGTTGCTGGTCTGGCTGGTGGTCATAGGTCCTCGCAGGCATGCGCGGGCTGGTCGGATAAGCCAGCGCCGGGCGTGGATGGGGCGTGGTTCAGCGTTTGCGGTTCAGGGTGGAGGCGCGCAACCGGTAGGAGTCGGTGCCCGGTCTCGATGATGTGGGCGTTGAAGGTGAGCCGGTCGACGATGGCGCTGAGCAGCCGCGGGTCGGTGAAGGTGCTGCTCCACTCGGAGAACGGGGCGTTGGCCGCGATCGCGATGGCGCGGCGTTCCTCACGGTCGGTGAAGACCTGGAAGAGCAGCTTCGCGCCGGCTTTGTCCAGGTCGAGGTAGCCGAATTCGTCCAGGCAGAGCAGATCGACACGGCCGTAGCGGGCGATGACTTTGTTGAGTTGCCGGTCGTCGGCGGCTTCGGCGAGTTCGTTGACCAGGTTCGCGGTGCTGGTGTAGCGGACTTTCAGGCCGGCTTCGGCGACGGCGGTGCCGATCCCGATGAGCAGGTGGCTTTTGCCGGTGCCGGAGTCGCCGATGAGGCAGAGAGGTTGCCCGGCGCGGACCCAGGCGGGGTCGGTGAGGGTGTTGACGACCTCGGGTGTGACGTTCGGGTTCGCGGTGAAGTCGAAGTCCTCGATGCGTTTCGGGCGCGGGAACGCGGCGTCACGCACGAGTCGTTGCCGGCGTCGTTCGTCGCGGTGTGCGCATTCGGCCTGGAACAGTCCGGCGAGGAATTCCTTGTAGCTGGCGTGCTCGCGCATCGCCTGGTCGGCGTGTTCGTCGAACATGTCACGGATCGTGGGCAGGTGCAGCAGCCGGCACGCCTCGTCGATCGCGGCGTCGACGGGGTCGTGGCCCGGCGCGGTCGCCCGTGGACGCGGCGGACGTGCCGCGCCGCGTGGTGGCGCGGACGGCGCCGGCTCGGTGACGGTGGCAGCGGCGGGTGTCATGCGGTGTCCTTCGATCGGCGAGACAGGAGTTGGTCGTAGATCGCGACCGAGGGAACCGGGCGGGTGTCGGTGGGCATGGCGGTGTCTGGCCGGCGGGTGTTCAGGGAGATGACCTGCGCGCGGCCGTCGACATGCCCGGCGGCCGCGACCGGGGGCACCTGCTCGCCGGTCTCACCGTCGCCGTCGAGGTTCTCGGCTGTGGAGGCGGTGGCGGGTCCGGCCTTGCGGCCCTCGATCGCGACGACGTCCACGCTGGTTGATCCCACGCTCAACGCGGCGGCGATTCCTGCGAGGACGTGCGCAGCGGGCATCCGGCGGTGCAGCAGCAGCACCTCGATCAGCGCCCGGGTGCCGGCTGCTTCGCCGTGCGTGGTGCGGGCCGCGGCCCAGAACGCGTCGTGCGCGGCGGTGAACACACCGTCGGTGCGGGCCTGCGCCAGCGCGGTCGACCCGGCGAGGGCGCCGGGCTTGACGAGCAGGATTTCCAGGTAGTGGTCGAGCTCGTCGCGGTAGTGATACCGGCGGGTGATCCGCGGATGCCGGGCCACAACGGTGTCGCGGTCGAACACGACCAGGTCGTTGGCGCGCAGACTCACTCGGATCTGCCGGCCGATGAACCGCGCTGGGACCGAGTAGTACGACTGCCGCACCACGATCCGCGAATCGCGGCGCACCGTGGGTGTCAAGGTGATCCCGCAGTCGAACTCGTCGGCGGGTAGCGCGATCAGGCACTCGGCCTCGGCGGCGAAGTCGACCCCGATGCTGTGCTCACGCCCGTGGACATGCCGGGCGTCCTCGCGCCGGTCGATGTCGGCGAGCAGATCGTTGAGCTCGGCCAAGGTGTCGACCTCGGGCACGGGGACCAGATGCGTGCGGCGGAAACGGCCGCCTTCCTGCTCAACACCGCCCTTCTCGTGGGCGCCGTCGATCCCGGGAATGCAGTAGAACGCGTCGAATCCGTAATGGGACCGGAACGTGACCCACCGTTGTGACTCGATCCGGGTCCGTCCGAAGCAGACCCGATTCACCGCGGGTTTGAGATTGTCATAGCGGATATGCCGGGTCGGGACACCGCCGAGGACACGGAACGCCTCGACGTGGCCCTCCATGAACGCTTCCTGGGCCTCGGAGGCGTATACGCGATGCACGGCCTTACCCGAATACGACAGCCGCAACGTGAACAAGTGACACCGGACCGGCTCGCCGGCCAACCGCACCCACACATCGGCGAAGTCGACCTCGGCTTCCGCGCCAGGGCCGTGGACCTGAGGCACCATCCCGTCCAGATGCCGCCTGCCCTCACGCGCTTCCGCCACGATCTCCGCCCTCCGGATAGCGACGTAGCCGGCCAAGGTCGAATACGCGGCGCCGCCGAAACCGTGTTGCTGTAACAGCCGCACCCGGACCCGTTCGACCGTATGCCGCTGCTTACGCGGTGCCGTGAGGTCCTCTCGCAACATCGCGTCGATCCAGGTCACCGCCGGTGCCAACACCGACCGGCGGCCCAGACCGGGCAACTTACGCGGCGGCGGCTCCGCCGAGTTCATCGCCGCACGGACCGATCGTCGATGCACCCCGTAACGACGCGCCAACTCCCGATGCGATATCCCCGGCTCCAACCGCAGATCCCGACGGATCCACTCGAACAATTCCACGCGCGATGACACACCTGGCCTCCCGACTGACCAAGCCAAGATTCACATCACCACCACACCGGAACGCCGCATTACACCCCACCTCCGCGTGTCGCCACCTCGAACAGCAACAGGAGCGGGGCCAAAACATTCTGGAGTACCAACCGACAGATATCAATCAACAGTGGGGCCAAATCAACCTGGAGAACCCATCGAATCATCTACTCGTATCAGTGAAACTGGGGCCAGAAAACCTTGGAATAGTGGGGCCAAAAAACCCTAGCGAGAACACCTGGGCTACCGTGACCTTTCGTGGCCGGCCGCGAGGATCGCCGTGGCCGCCGCGCAGGAACTCGGCGACCCCGCGTGGACGGGCGCCGCCCGGTTCGTCTACACGTTGTCGCTTCCGTTGGAGGCGACCCCCGCCTCACGCAAGACCGGAGAGCTGGGTTTGGCGGACCTACAAGGTGCCGCGGCGGACCCGAACGCCCGGCAGATGCTCGGCCAGGTCCACCTCTCCGCCGCCTTGTCGAGCGCGGTCGCCCGCAGGCCGCTGGACGTCGAAGCGCACCTGCGTGAGGCGGAGCGGGAAGCTGCGTCCCTCGGTGGCGATCCGGAAGGCACGGGCTTCAATCTCAGCTACTTCGGGCCGACGAACATCCGCCTGTGGAAGATGTCGGTCTTCTCCGAGCTGGGCGAGTACGGCAAGGCGATGGAGCTGGCCAAGGGCCTGCGGGTTGACGACATCCCGGTGGCGAACCGGCGCCAGAGCTACCACATGACCCTCGGCCGGGCGTTGGCGCACGGCGCCAAGACGGACAAGCTTGCGCTCGTTGAGCTGGCGCTTGCCGAGCGGGCCGCCCCGGCGGCATTCCGGCTCAATCCGCTCGCCCGGGACATCGTCTCGGCGATGATCAACCGGGCGAAGCGGAGAGCGGTCGCTGAGGAACTGGCCGCGATGGCTCACCGTCTCGGGATCAGCCCAGCATAGCAAAGAGCTATTAAGTAGCTGCCTACCGTCACCTACTGTCCGCGGCAGGAGGCGGCGGGCGGTTGGCCTGCGAGAACCGCTGCTCGTCGCCTCTCCATTCGAGGAGGGGAACGGGACGTGCGACGGTGGATGTGGTGGCTGATGCCGCCGTACGGGGCGAATATTCGGCGCCGGCAGGCTCTCGCCGAGCTGCGCCGGTGGCAGGACGAGGAGCGGGCCGCGGCCCGGGACCGGCTGATCGGCGTGGCTCAGATCCTCGACCAGCCGACGGCCGTTCACCCGACGGTGCGAGCGCTGCTCACCCGCGGCCAGGCCGCTCGGG
>JAVHVY010000087.1:0-9340 GCA_032160305.1 Actinoplanes sp. | reverse complement strand
GGTTCGCCAGATTGTTCTGGATCCAGATCTGGTAGCTCTTCAGGTTGTTCCGGTCGAAGAACTGCAGGTACAGCTGCGGCAGGTAGAGCAGCGACGACCCGAAGATGACCGGGACGACACCCGCCTGGTTCACCTTCAGCGGGATGTAGGTAGACGTGCCGCCGTACATCCGGCGGCCGATCATCCGCTTCGCATACTGCACCGGGATGCGGCGCTGGGCCTGCTCGATGAAGACGACCGCACATATGACGACCAGGACGAGCGCGATCACCAGGGAGAATTTGTCCCAGCCGCCGCTCACCTTGATCGTCCAGCCCTCACCGGGGAGACGGGCCGCGATCGAGGTGAAGATCAGGACGGACATGCCGTTGCCGACACCCTTGTCGGTGATCAGCTCGCCGAGCCACATGACCACGCCGGTGCCGGCGGTCATGGTGACGACCAGCATGCTCAGCGTCAGCCAGTCCGGGATACCGGTGCCCTTGGGGATGATCGCGAAGTTCGACTTGTCCTGCGGGCAGGCGTTGGCGAAGAGCTGGCCGGAGCGGGCCAGCGCCACGAAGGCCGAGGACTGCAGGATCGCAAGACCGAGAGTCAGGTAGCGGGTGTACTGGGTGATCTTCGCCTGGCCCGACTGGCCTTCCTTGCGGAGCTGTTCGAGCCGCGGGATGACCACGGTGAGCAGCTGCAGGATGATCGACGCGGTGATATACGGCATGATGCCGAGCGCGAAGATCGACAGCGACAGCAGTGCACCGCCGGAGAACAGGTTGAGCAGATTCAGGACACCGCCGCCGGCGTTGGTGCTATTGACCTCGGCAAGACAGTTCTGCACATTCGTGTAGGACACGCCCGGGCTGGGCATGGTGGCACCGAGCCGATAGACCGCGATGATCGCTACTGTGAACAGCAGTTTCTTGCGCAGGTCAGGCGTCCGGAACGCACTGGCAAAGGCGGAGAGCAACTTCTTCCTCCTGCGCGAGGTGACCGCCTGTACCGGCGGATGGGGTAGGCATCGGTCCGGACGACCGATTTACCTAGCTGGGATCGGACTCTAACAGTCTTGAACGCCCGCAGTCAGGCACGGTCGCCCTATCTGCACCGCCCGGCGACCCCGAGCGGCACGGCGTTCGCGAAAAATTCGCCGCCAGGCCCACGAATCCGCAGGTCAGACGCTTAAAGGGGATGCCGGCCCCGGAGCCGCCGCAACGACACCCGGGCCAGGCACCCCCGACACGTTCTACAGCTCGGTGACGGAACCACCGGCGGCCGAGATCTTCTCCTTGGCCGACTCGCTGAACGCGTGCGCCGAGATCTGCAGCGACACGCCGCCCAACTCGCCCGAGCCGAGAACCTTGACCGGCTGGTTGCGGCGAACCGCGCCCGCCTCGGCGAGCTCGGCCGGACCGACCTCGCCACCGTTCGGGAACAGCTCCGCAAGCCGGTCCAGGTTCACGACCTGGAAGACGACCTTGTTGCGGGGACGGTTCTTCAGGCCCTTCATCTTCGGCAGGCGCATGTGGAGGGGCATCTGCCCGCCCTCGAACGCCGCCGATACCTGATAACGAGCCTTCGTGCCTTTGGTTCCGCGACCGGCGGTCTTGCCCTTCGAGCCTTCACCGCGACCCACCCGGGTCTTCGCGGTCTTGGCACCGGGCGCCGGGCGGAGGTGGTGGACCTTGATCGCCATTATTCGACCTCCTCAACGCTCACGAGGTGGTTCACGGCGAAGATCATGCCCCGAATCTCGGGGCGGTCCTCCTTGACCACCACGTCGTTGATCCGCTTCAGTCCGAGCGAACGCAGCGAGTCCCGCTGGTTCTGCTTACGGCCGATGCTGGACCGGACCTGGGTGACCTTCAAGCGTGCCATCAGCGCACCGCCGCTTCCGCACGCGCCGCCAGCATCGCGGCCGGAGCAACGTCCTCGACCGGCAGACCACGGCGCGCGGCCACGGCCTCCGGCGACTCGAGGCCCTTCAGAGCGGCCACGGTCGCGTGCACGATGTTGATCGGGTTCGACGAGCCGAGACTCTTGCTCAGAATGTCGTGGATCCCGGCGCACTCGAGCACCGCGCGCACCGGTCCACCGGCGATGACGCCGGTACCGGCGGATGCGGGCTTGAGCAGCACTACACCAGCTGCGGCCTCACCGATGATCGGGTGCGGAATCGTCGCAGCGATCCGCGGCACCTTGAAGAAGTGCTTCTTGGCCTCCTCGACACCCTTGGCGATCGCCGCGGGCACCTCCTTGGCCTTTCCGTATCCGACACCGACAGTGCCGTCGCCGTCGCCGACGATCACCAGGGCGGTGAAGCTGAAGCGACGACCGCCCTTGACGACCTTGGCGACGCGGTTGATCGCGACGACGCGCTCGAGGTGCGGAGTCTTGTCGACGGGCGAGTTACCGCGACCGCCCTCACGACGATTGTCGCGACGGCCGCCACCTTCGTTGTTGCCGCCGGTACCGCTACCGCCGGTACCGCCGCCACGGCGCTGCTGACCAGGCATGGGTCTTCCTTCCTAGAACTCGAGTCCGGCTTCGCGGGCAGCATCCGCCAGCGCGGCGATCCGCCCCGCGTACTGGTTGCCGCCGCGGTCGAAGACGACCTTGGACACGCCCGCGGCCTTGGCACGCTCGGCGAGCAGAGCACCGACCTTGCCGGCCAGGGCGCTCTTGTCACCCTCGGTGCCCCGCAGGGAGGCGTCGAGCGTGGAGGCCGAGGCGAGCGTGTGGCCCTTGAGGTCGTCGACGATCTGCGCGGTGATGTTCCGCGAGGACCGGGTGACGACCAGCCGGGGCCGGTCGGCAGTGCCGCGGACGTTCTTGCGGACCCGGAAGTGCCGACGCGCCTTCCCGACGGCTCGCTTGGCGGCGACACCGCCGCCATTGCGGCGTTTGAGCAGCGTGGCGGTCACTTCTTACCTGCCTTTCCAGCTTCCGTAAGTACACAGGGGCGGATGACCGTGAGAATCACTTCTTGCCCGCCTTCCCGGCCTTACGACGGATGACCTCGCCCTGATATTTCACGCCTTTGCCCTTGTACGGCTCCGGCGGGCGGATCTTCCGGATGTTCGCGGCGACCTCGCCGACGAGCTGCTTGTCGATGCCCGAGACCGTGAACTGCGTGGGCCGCTCCACCGCGAAGGTGATGCCGTCCGGCGCGGGCACGTTGACCGGGTGCGAGAAGCCCAGGGCGAACTCCAGATCCTTGCCCTTGGCGGTCACCCGGTACCCGGTGCCGTTGATCTCAAGCGTCTTCTTGTACCCCTCGGTGACGCCGACGATCATGTTGGCGACCAGGGTACGAGAAAGGCCGTGCAGTTCCTTGGCCTTGCGCTCGTCGTTGGGGCGGTTGACGTGCAGTTCGCCCGTCGCCTGCTCGACCTTGATCGGCTCGGCGACGGTGTGCGAGAGCTCGCCCTTGGGGCCCTTGACCTTGATGGTCTGGCCCGTGATGGTGACATCGACGCCGGCCGGGACCGGGATCGACTTACGTCCGATTCGCGACATGTCAAAGTCTCCAGTTACCAGACGAAGGCGAGGACTTCCCCGCCAACGCTCCGCTTGCGGGCCTGCCGGTCGGTCAGCAGTCCCTGGGACGTCGAAATGATCGCGACGCCCAGACCGCCGAGCACCCGCGGGAGCTCGTCGGACTTGGCGTACACCCGGAGACCGGGCTTCGAGACGCGCTTGATGCCGGCGAGGCTGCGCTCGCGGCTCTGGCCGTACTTGAGCTCTACGACCAGACGCTTGCCGACAGCGCCTTCCTCGGGCTCCTCGGCCGACCAGGAGGCGATGTAGCCCTCCGCCTTGAGGACCTCGGCGATGTTCGCCTTGATCTTCGAGTAGGGCATGGTCACCTTGTCGTGGTACGCCTGGTTGGCGTTGCGCAGACGCGTGAGCATGTCTGCGATCGGGTCCGTCATCGTCATGGGTATTCGTCAACCTTTCTCGCCGGGGTTCCCGGACTCGCGCCTGGGCCTACGGCGAAGCGGTATTTCGTTGTGTTCCGCCGTCAGCCCGGTTAGGGGCGGCAGCGGGGTGGTTGGACGGGGATTACCAGGAAGCCTTCGACACGCCGGGCAGCTCACCGCGGTGGGCCATGTCCCGGACGCACACCCGGCAGAGGCCGAACTTGCGGTAGACCGAGTGCGGGCGACCGCACTTCTGGCAGCGGGTGTACGCGCGCACAGCGAACTTCGGCTTCGCGGCGGCCTTGATGATCAGCGCCTTCTTAGCCATGCTCAGTTCTCCTTGAACGGGAAGCCCAGGAGCTTGAGCAGCGCCCGACCCTCGTCGTCGGTCTTGGCGGTGGTGACCACCGTGATGTCCATGCCCCGGGTCCGGTCGATCCGGTCCTGGTCGATCTCGTGGAACACCGACTGCTCGGTCAGGCCGAACGTGTAGTTGCCGTGGCCGTCGAGCTTGCGCCCGTCCAGCCCGCGGAAGTCCCGGATACGCGGTAGCGCGATCGACAGCAGCCGGTCCAGGAACTCCCACATCCGGTCGTTGCGAAGGGTGACCTTCGCGCCGATCGGCATGCCCTCGCGCAGCTTGAACTGCGCGATCGACTTGGTGGCCCGGCGTACCAGCGGCTTCTGACCGGTGATCGTGGTCAGGTCCCGCACGGCGCCGTCGATCAGCTTGGCGTCGCGGGCGGCCTCGCCGACACCCATGTTCACGACGACCTTCACCAGGCCGGGGATCTGCATGGGGTTGCCGTACTTGTACTGCTCCTGAAGCGCGGCGATGACCTCGCCGCGGTACTTCTGCTTCAGCCGGGGCAGGGTTTTGGGCTCAGTTGCGGCAGTCATCACAGATCCTTACCGGTGCTACGCGCGATCCGGACCTTCTGGCCGTTGTCGTCGAACCGGTACCCGATGCGGGTCGGCTTGCCCTGGTCGTCGACGATCTGCACATTCGAGATGTGGATCGCGGCTTCCTGGGTGACGATGCCGCCGGTCTTGGATCCGCGCTGAGTTTGCCGGATGCGTTCGTGCTTCTTGATGCGGTTGACGCCCTCGACGAGGACCTTGTCGCGACGGGGGTAGGCCACGATGACCTTGCCCTTGGCGCCCTTGTCCTTACCGGCGATGACGACGACCGTGTCACCCTTTTTGATCTTCATGCCAGCACCTCCCGCCGGTCACTGCCCGTCGTGGTCGGGCACACACTGAGCCTGATGGTTCGCTCGCTGCGCTCGTTCACGGTCTACAGCACCTCCGGCGCCAGGCTGATGATCTTCATGAACCGCTTGTCGCGCAGCTCGCGGCCGACCGGGCCGAAGATGCGGGTGCCGCGGGGGTCACCACCGTCCTTGATAATGACGGCGGCGTTCTCGTCGAAGCGGATGTACGAGCCGTCGGGGCGGCGCCGTTCCTTGGCGGTGCGGACGATGACCGCCTTGACGACGTCGCCCTTCTTCACACTCGCGCCGGGAATGGCGTCCTTCACCGTGGCCACGATCACGTCGCCGATGCTCGCGTAACGGCGACCGGAACCGCCGAGCACCCGGATGCACAGGATCTCCCTGGCACCCGTGTTGTCGGCGACGCGCAGTCGCGACTCCTGCTGGATCACGTCTGTCTCCTACTGTCTGCCAGTTCTCCGGCTGGTGGCCGAAGCTTGGCGGAACGATGCTCTGCCTTTGGTCCGCTCAGGGGCGGCGGCGGGGCGGTTTGACGGGCCGGCGGGCCGGCCGCGAACGACCGGCCCAGCTGACTCACTTGGCCTTTTCGAGGATCTCCACGACCCGCCACCGCTTGGTGGCGGAGAGCGGACGGGTCTCCATCAGGGAGACCCGGTCGCCGATGCCGCACGCGTTCTGCTCGTCGTGCACCTTGAGCTTGCGCGTCCGACGAAGCACCTTGCCGTAGAGCGCGTGCTTGACGCGGTCCTCGACCTCGACGACGACGGTCTTGTCCATTTTGTCGCTGACCACCAGGCCTTCGCGGACCTTGCGGTTCGCGCGTGCCGGGGTCGTGCTCTGGTCACTCATGCTGTGCACCCCTCTGGCATGCGCTCGTGGCCCTCGCTTCGCACGGTGTGCTCGCTCATGCCGTCACCTCATCCGGCGCAACCGAGAGCCCCAGCTCGCGCTCACGCATGATCGTATAGATCTTCGCGATGTCCTTGCGGACAACCTGGAGCCGGCGGTGGTTGTCGAGCTGGCCCGTCGCACCTTGAACGCGGAGATTGAACAGCTCCGCCTTGGCCTCCCGCAGCTTCACGATCAGCTCCGCTTCGGAGAGTTCGCGCAGTTCGGCTGCCTTAACGCCCGCTGCCATCAGCTTTCACCCAATTCGCGTGTCACGATGCGGCACTTCATCGGGAGCTTGTGAATCGCACGGCGCATCGCCTCACGTGCAATCGTCTCGTTCGGGAACGACATCTCGAAGAGGATGCGGCCCGGTTTGACGTTCGCCACCCACCACTCGGGGGAACCCTTGCCGGAACCCATCCGGGTCTCGGCGGGCTTCTTGGTCAGCGCCTGGTCCGGGAAGATCGAGATCCAGACCTTGCCACCACGCTTGATGTGGCGGGTCATCGCGATACGCGCCGACTCGATCTGCCGGTTGGTCACATAGGCCGGCTCCAGAGCCTGGATACCGAACTCGCCGAAGACCACCCGGTTGCCGCCCTTGGACGCGCCGTGGCGGTCCGGGTGGTGCGGCTTGCGGAAGCCCTTCGGAGGCTTACGCGGGATCAGCATCTTCTCAGCCCTCCTGCTGCGTCTCGGCCGGAGCCGGAGCAACGGCGGTGTCGTTCGACGGGGCGGCCTCGACCGGGGTCGAAGCGGCCGCGGCCTGCGCAGCGCGCCCGGCCTCGGTGCCACCGGCGGTCGTGCCGGACGAACCGGAACGGCCGCGACGCGGACGCTCGGGACGGTCGGCGCGGTCCCGGCGCGGACGCGCGGGAGCCTCGGGGGCAACCTCACGGCCGGGCACGAAGTCGCCCTTGTAGATCCAGACCTTCACGCCGATCCGGCCGAACGTCGTGCGGGCCTCGAAGAAGCCGTACTCGATGTTGGCGCGAAGCGTGTGCAGCGGAACGCGACCCTCACGGTAGAACTCCGTACGGCTCATCTCCGCGCCGCCGAGGCGGCCGGAGACCTGCACCCGGATGCCCTTGCAGATCGGGTTCTTCATCGCGGACTGCATCGCCTTGCGCATCGCCCGGCGGAAGCTGACCCGGCTGGACAGCTGCTCGGCGACGCCCTGCGCCACCAGCTGTGCGTCCGACTCCGGGCTCTTCACCTCGAGGATGTTGAGCTGGACCTGCTTGCCGGTGAGCTTCTCGAGCTCGCCGCGGATCCGGTCGGCCTCCGCGCCCTTGCGGCCGATGACGATGCCCGGCCGGGCGGTGTGGATGTCGACGCGGACCCGGTCCCGGGTGCGCTCGATGTCCACCTTGGAAATGCCGGCGCGCTCCAGGCCCTTGGACATCATCCGGCGGATCTTGACATCCTCGCCGATGTAGTCCTTGTAGAGCTTGTCCGCGAACCAGCGGGACTTCCAATCGGTGGAAATGCCGAGCCGGAACCCAGTGGGGTGAACCTTCTGACCCATTACTCGGCGCCTTCCGTGCTGCTCTGGGACTCAACCGCCGGAGCGGTCTCAGCCGCCGGCGCCGCCGTCGTGGCCGGCGCGGCCTTCTTCGCGGCGGCCTTGCGGGCCGGCGTGGTCACCTGAATGGCTTCCACCGCGACAGTGATGTGACACGTACGCTTACGGATCCGGTACGCGCGGCCCTGCGCCCGCGGCCGGAACCGCTTGAGCGTCGGACCCTCGTCGACGAACGCCTCGCTGACCAGGAGAGCATCCGGGTCGAGTCGCACGTTGTTCTCCGCGTTCGCAATCGCGCTCGCGAGCACCTTGTAGACCTGCTCACTCGCAGCCTGCGGTGCGAACTGCAGGACCGTGAGAGCCTCCTTCGCGGGCAGACCGCGGACGAGGTTGATCACACGGCGTGCCTTGCTCGGCGAGATGCGCACGTGGCGCGCAACTGCCCGAGCGCCCGGAAGCGCCGGAGCATCGCTCTTGACTGGCATCGCTGTAACCCCTTTCTGATCCGTGGACTGACTAGCGACGACGGCTCTTGCGGTCGTCCTTCTCGTGACCCTTGAACGTACGGGTCAGAGCGAACTCGCCGAGCTTGTGACCGACCATGGACTCGGTGATGAACACCGGGACGTGCTTGCGCCCGTCGTGCACGGCGATCGTGTGCCCGAGCATGTCGGGAATGATCGTCGAGCGCCGCGACCAGGTCTTGATGACGTTCTTCGAATTCTTCTCGTTCTGGACTTCCACCTTCTTGAGCAGGTGGTCGTCGACGAACGGGCCCTTCTTCAGGCTGCGAGGCATCTCTTAAACTCCCGTTATCCGCGCTTGCGGGTGGCGTAGCGGCGGCGAACGATCATGCGGTCGCTCTCCTGGCCCTTGCGGCGTGTACGGCCCTCCGGCTTGCCGCCAGGGTTGACCGGGTGACGACCACCCGAGGTCTTACCCTCACCGCCACCGTGCGGGTGGTCGACCGGGTTCATGGCGACACCACGGACGGTCGGACGTCGGCCCTTCCAGCGCATCCGGCCGGCCTTGCCCCAGTTGATGTTCGACTGCTCGGCGTTGCCGATCTCGCCGATAGTGGCACGGCAGCGGATGTCGACACGGCGGATCTCACCGGACGGCATCCGGAGCGTCGCGTACGCGCCCTCGCGGCCGAGCAGCTGGATTCCGACGCCGGCCGCACGGGCCAGCTTGGCGCCACCGCCGGGACGAAGCTCCACACCGTGGACCGTCGTACCGACCGGGATGTTGCGCAGGGGAAGGTTGTTCCCCGGCTTGATGTCCGCGCCCGCGCCCGACTCGATCGGGTCGCCCTGCTTGAGGTCCTTCGGCGCGACGATGTACCGCTTCTCGCCGTCGGCGTAGTGCAGCAGTGCGATCCGCGCGGTGCGGTTCGGGTCGTACTCGATGTGCGCGACCTTGGCCGGCACGCCGTCCTTGTCGTTGCGCCGGAAGTCGATCAGCCGGTACTGCCGCTTGTGTCCGCCGCCCTGGTGCCGGGTGGTGATGCGGCCGTGGACGTTGCGACCGCCCTTCTTGGGAAGGGGGGCCAGTAGCGACTTCTCCGGCGTCGACCGGGTGATCTCGGCGAAGTCCGAGACCGACGAGCCGCGACGACCGGGAGTGGTCGGCTTGTACTTGCGGATTGCCATCAGAAGGTCTCTGCCTTTCGCGCCTGGCCCGCGAAGCGGAGACGAGCGTTTACTCCGGTTGACATCAGACCGTCTCTCCCGTTCGCACCATGGTCCGCGAAGCGGAGGTGAGCGTTTACT
>JAVHVY010000080.1:0-9459 GCA_032160305.1 Actinoplanes sp. | reverse complement strand
GTTCGGCGGCTGCGACTGCCGCCTGGTGCTGGGCGGCCGCTACGGCCGCCGCGGCGAGTTCCGCGTCGCGGCGGGCATCGTCACGGTCGGAGTGGGCGGCGGCCACCTGCCCGGACGTCTCGGCGCGCACCTCGGCGACCTGCCGTTCGACACCGGCCGGGCTCATCTCGGCGTGCAGCGCCTCGCCGAGCGTCGCGACCAGCGAATCGAGGCGGTCCACCGCCTCCCAGGTGCGGGCGACCTGCCCGGCCAGCCCCGGCGCGGCCCGGTGCCGCATCCGGACGTTGCGCGACGCCCGCTGACACTCGCCGTCGTTGTCGCGGCAGTACCGGAACGGCCGTCCGGCAGCGGCCCGCTGCGGAACCGGCTTGCCGCAGTGCGCGCAGGGCCGCGTCTCGACGTTCTCGTCCTCCATCGCCGTACACCCTAGCGAAACGCTCCCGCCGATTCTCTGCACCACACCGCACGGGCGAGCGCGGCCATCCTTCAGCTCGGCCAAAGTCACCCGTCAGGCCCGCCTGATCCACTTCAGGTCGATGGCTGCCCGGTAACCAGCCGACCGCGCCGGGACCGTCGAGTGGGCAGCGCCGCCCAGGACCGATCCAGCATCGCACCCAAGATGCGCAGCAAAAGGGGTAAAAGCCATGCTTCAAGCCGTCCAGCTACGCCCGCCCCTGTCACGTGTTCGGCAGCTCACCGCAACGATGACCGGTTTCTACACCGACCGGTCCAGTCGGGGGAGCCTGCTCGCCTCAGCGCTGATGCTCTGCTACGGCGGCGGCATCGTGATGTTCGTCGTGCACTACGTGATCCGCCGCGAGTGTGGACCGGCCATCAATGCCGGCTGGCACTGGCTTCTGGACTCGACGATCGGCTTCGTCGCGCTGACTCCGCTGCTGGCCGTGCTCCTGCCCGCCGCTGCGATGATCCTGCACCGGCGCACCGGGACCCCGCCGACCCGCCCGGCGGTGGGACCGTACTCGGTGCTGGTCGGGGCCGTGTTCGCCGTGGCCACCGCGCCCGGCCCCTTCGTACACAATCTCATCGCCGGGGCCGGCCGGCCGCTCGCCCAGCTTGCCACCGTCGTATTCGGCGAGGATCAGGCGGCGCTGGCACACAACGCCCACGCCGTCGAACACTCCGCCGTCAGCGAGGGCATCGTCCAGCTCGCTGTCGGGCTGCCCCTGTACGTCGCGTTCACCTACGTCGCGATCTCGATGGTCCGCAGCGTCGCCGTCGGTTTGGACCGGCCGGGCAGTACCGAAGGCCAACCGCCCGCGGCGGCGACCGTCACCGTCCGGGCGTAGCCGGCCGGGCAGTACCAACGGCTAACCGCCCGCGGCCGCGACCGTCACCGTCCGGGTGTAGGACGTGGCGCCGGCCGCGCCCGGTCCTAATTCCCCGGGTGTCTCCGTCCTTACCAACATCCCCATGGGGGAGGGGGATCCCTGTTTCCTGAGGGCGGAGAGGATGTCAAACTGTGGTGGCTGCGCGCAGCCGCTGCTCGACCTGGTCCAGTTCGGTGCGCAGGCGGTGCAGGACGGCCGGTGGCGTGAGGCGCCCGGCGCGGGCGTCGTCTTCGATACGTTCGCAGAGTTGCCGCAGGCCGGCGGCGCCGATGTTGCCGGCCGCGCCGGTCAGACTGTGCGCCTGGTCCGCGACGGTCTGCAGGTCGTCGACGGCGACCGCGTCGGTGATCGCGGTCAGCTGTTGCGGTGCCCGGGCGAGGAACGAGGTGACCAGCCGCTGCACCAGCGCCCGCTCAGTTTCGCTGTGTTCGCCGCCCAGTTCGCGTAGCCGCTCCGCGATCGGATCCCCGTCCCCGGCGGCCGGTGTGGCGCCCGGCGCCGGGCCGCGCAGGGCGGCGGCGACAGCGGGCATGGCGGCGATCACCGGCAGGTTCGAGGCGGCCGGCGGTTCGGCGGCCACGTCGGGCGGCTCGGCGGTGATCCACTGCTGCAGGGCGGCGGCGAGCTCATTCGAGTTGACGGGCTTGGACAGGTAGTCGTCCATGCCGGCGGTCAGGCAGCGTTCCCGGTCGGCGACCAGGGCGCTGGCCGTCATCGCGATGATCGGCGTGTGCCCGGTGCCGTCGGCCTCGCGGGCACGCAGGTGGGCGGTGGCGGTGCAGCCGTCCATCCGGGGCATCCGGCAGTCCATCAGGATCGCGTCGTAGTGGCGCCGGGCGGCCCGTTCCAGGGCGACCTGCCCGTCGCCGGCGATGTCGACGGTGTAGCCGAGGCGGGTGAGGATGCCGACGGCGACCATCTGGTTGATGGCGTTGTCCTCGACCAGCAGGACGGTTCCCTTCGCCGTGCCCGGCGCGGCGGCGGCGGGTTCGACCGGGGAGAAGTCGAGGATGTCGTTGGTGCCGGCGAGCAGGTCCGTGCCGGCGTGGTGGATGCCGATCGCGGACTGGGTGTGCAGTTCGGCCTCGGCCTCGGCGTTGACGTCGGCGAGCTGCTCGCGCACGTCAATGTCGGGGCGACGGCGTTGCTCGCGCACGTCAATGTCGGGGCGACGGCGCTGCCTGGCAGGGGCCACGAACAGGGCGCCGGTCCCGCCGAGCAGTAGCCGGTAGCCGCGGCGCAGCGTCCAGTGGCAGACGCCGACGGTGGCGGTGAGCACGTCCCACACCGCGGAGCCCACGAACACGGCGCCGACGTCGTGGACCATGCCGGCCCGCGCGTAGATCACCGCGTGCAGGCCGTGCCCGACCGCGAAGCTGACGATGATCAACGCGGTGGCCAGGGCCGGCGTGTTCGCGCGCAGCCGTCCCGCCCGGCGTACCAGCACGACGATCGCCACCGTGATCGCCGTGTAGGTGCAGGCGATCACGATGCTGCCGGCGAGAGCCCACTGCAGCGCCACACCTGACCATTCGGACGGGCGGGGCGGGCGCTTAGGCGCTCAGGAACTCCTTTACCGCCGGGGCGACCACGGACGCCTTGACCATGTGGGTCTGTCCGGGCAGGGTCCGATAGTCCGCTTTCGGCAGCGCCTCGGCGAGGGCCTTCGCGCCGTTGCGCATGTACTGGGGACTTTTCCCCCCGTCCATGACGATCGCCGGCGCCTCGACACCGGCCCACCGTCGCGGGTCCAGCGGCACGCCCCGGCCGGTATCGCCGAGGATCGTCAGGTCGTACGGCAGGGTCGGGGCGACCACTTTCAGCTTCCGCCACGGCGGGGTCAGCGGCATGATCGCCAGCAGGAGTCCGGGCATCCCGACGTGGCGCATGAACTTCTTCAGCGCCCCGCTGCGGTCGCCGCGGGCGATCAGGGCCTCGGTGTCGGCCACGAAACCGGCCGGGCGCGGCACGTGGGTGTCGTCGACGATGAACGGCGGCTCGTACAGGGCGACCTTGGTGAAGCCGGGCAGCCGGTTCGCGGCGTCGGCGGCGAGCACGGCACCGGACGAGCAGCCGAACAGGAACGCCGTACCGCCGGCCGCGCCGAGCAGCGCCGCCAGGTCCTCGATCTCCCGGTCGGCGGCCCAGGGAAGGGTGTTGCCGGACTCGCCGCGGCCGCGCCGGTCGTAGAGGTAGACGGTGTACGAGTCGGCGAGGGCTTTCGCCAGGTCGCGGGCGGGCCCGAAGTCGCGGTAGCACATGGCCCCGTCGACCAGGATCAGCGCGGGTCCGGAGCCGACGGTCTCGTAGGCGATCTGCGTGCCGTCGGCGGAGGTAACGATGCTCATGCGAAACTCCTGGTCAGGAAGGCGGTCCAGGCGGGACCGGCGTCGGGGGTGGGTGTGAACAACTCGTGGCCGGCGACCATCGCGCCGTGCCGGCCGCGCAGGAACCGGTAGAACGCGTCGGGCGTACGGATGCCCAGGGTGTGCGGGTTGGTGAAGTAGACCTCGCCGTCGACGGCGAGGCCGCCGCCCAGGTCGGCCCGGACCGCGTCGCCGGGCCGCGGATCGCTCAGCCCGAGCCGCCCGTGCAGCCAGGCCCATTCGGCGTCCCAGTCGCCGACCGGCGGCCCGAACGCGGTGACCGGGGTGCCCGCGCGGCCGGGGAAGTGCCGCAGGTATTCGTGCAGGGTGGCCAGGAACAGGGCGGTGCCGTACCGCATCGCCTCGTACTCATCGGCCCAGTCGTCGCCGGGCAGGAAACCGGAGGTGACCGTGCGCAGCACCGTGGCCGCATGCTCGTGGCCCTCGATCAGGTATTCGTAGGCGACGAACCGGCCGTCCGGGGCCGGGTCGCTGCGGTAGGCGAAGTGCCGCGGTTCGTCGCTGGCGGTGACGTCGCCGGCCGGGATCCAGTCGTCGCCGAAGGCGGTGCGTACGCTGCCGCCGTCGATCTCGGTGCGGCCGACGAACCAGGAGCTGATTCCGGGCCCGGTGGCGATGGCCGCCAACACCTGCTCCGGGGTCGCGTCGACCTGCGCCTCCAGCCGGTCCTCGAAATGCTTTCCCATCAGGCTTTCCCTTCCAACGAGCCGACGGCCTTCTCCTGCAGGGAGCCGACGGCCTTCCCTGGCAGCGAGTCGACGGCCTTCCCTGGCAGCGAGTCGACGGCGGGGTGGACGGCGACGACGATGCGGTGCCTGCGGCCCTGCGGGGCGTTCTCGTCGTGGTAGCGGCTGACCAGCTGCGTCACCGCCACCGTCAGATCCTCGGCGAACGCGGCCCGATCGGCCGGACTCGCGAAGCGGATCTCGCCGTCGATCGCGAACGTGGCGACCCGCTGCCGGGCCCGGGTGGCGCCGGTGAGCAGCGATCCGACGTCGCGGACCAGCCGCGCGGACAGGGCGAGCAGCCACCGGGCGGACAGCCGGTCCGGGGCCCGCGACGGGTCCGGGGCGACCGCGGCCATCGCTGCCGGGGAGATCACATACGACAGGGCGGTGGCCTGCAGCATCCGCTCGGTGACGTTGCCCTTGCGGCGCTCCTCGACCAGCTCGACCAGGCCGTGCTGCTCCAGGGTGCGCAGGTGGTAGTTGACCTTCTGCCGGGGCAGGCCGACCCGGGCCGCGAGCATGGTCGCCGAGCCGGGCACGGCCAGCTCGGCGAGCAGCCGGCTGCGGATCGGATCGAGCGAGACCTCGGCCGCGGCCGGGTCCTCGATCACGGCGACGTCATCCATGTCGACCACCCTGCCACCGAAAACAAAACTTGTCCAGCCTAAACTTATCGTCGGATTGCTCGGCCGTTGTGCAGCCCGGTAGTACAGCTCGTGTTCGCGGCACGGGACAAGGGTTACACCGGCCGGAAACTACTTGATCTGGCGCCGCACCAGCTGGTGGAACGGTCCGTCGTGGTCAGTTAGGAGCTCGCTTGGTGTTCCCGCCTGCACCAGTTTGCCGTCTTGGAGCACGATGATCCGGTCGGCGTGCATGATCGTGGACAGCCGGTGGGCGATGACGACTCTGGTCGCGGCGAGTTTGTTTGTGCTTTCTGTGACGATCGCTTGGGTTTCGTTGTCCAGGGCGCTGGTGGCTTCGTCGAAGAACAGGATCTTCGGTTTGCGGATCAGGGCTTGGGCGATCATCACGCGTTGGCGCTGCCCACCCGATAGGGCGGCTGCCCCATCGCTGATCAGTGTGTGCATGCCCATCGGCATGCGCTTGATGTCGTGGTCCAGGCCGGCCAATGTGGCGGCTTCCCAGACTTCCTCGGTGGTGTAGGACTCCACGCCGCAGATGTTGCTCAGAATCGTGCCGCTGAACGGGGCAGCGTGCTGCATGACGACACCGCATTGGCGGCGGACCGCGGTGAGGTCGAGCTGGGTCAGGTTGGCGCCGTCGTAGCGTACGTCGCCGGAGGTGGGTTCGTTGAATCCGATGAGGAGCCGCAGGAGCGTCGACTTGCCGCATCCTGTCGGCCCGACGATCGCGACGAACTCGCCTGAGCGGATGTGCAGGGAGAGGTTGTCGAGGACCAGTGGTGCACCGCCGGCGTACCGGAAGGACACGCCCGCGACTTCGATGTCCCCGGTGAGGCTTTCGGGGACGGTGTTCTCTGACGACACCTCGGGCAGCTCGTTGAGTAGGGGCCGCATTTTGTCGAACATCGGGATGACCACGCCGGCGGAGGAGATGGCGCTGCTGGCCTGGACTGTCGCGGCGATGGTCGCGGCGAAGGCCGTGACGAAGGTGAGGAACTCAGAGAGCGACAGCATCCGTTTGGCTGGACCGGCAAGTACCAGAAATAGCAGGAATGTGCAGAACGGCACGTACGCCGCGTTGATGGATGTGACCCGGTTCTGAGTCCGTTGCACCTGCTGAGCCAGCTCCCTGCTGTGGGCGAAGTCACCGGCCCAGCGTGCATACGCGAAGCTCTCTGCGCCGGCGACCCGGAGTTTGGGTAGTCCGCGCAGGATCTGGTAGACGCGGTTGGACAGGCCGTGCTCCAGATCGACCAGCTGACGCTGCCAGAAAATCTGCCTGGCGCCGATGCCGACGAAGATGACGGCGTGTGCCAGCAGCAGCGCTCCGGCCATCAGACCCAGTGGCACGCTGTACCACAGGAGCAACCCGAGGTTGACCAGACCCAGCAGGAAGGCGTTGAGAGCGACGGTGACGATGCCGGACAGTACGGACCGGATGCCGTTGATGCCCAGGGCCGAGTTGGCGAGTTCGCCGGTGGAGTAGCGGGTGAAGAACGTGGCGGGTAGCCGGAGCAGGCGGTCCCAGACGGCGGCCTGCAAGGTGGCATCCAGGCGGCCTTCGAGGCGGAGCGCGCCCACCGAGCTCATCATCGAGAATGTCGCCGAGACCACGCCTGCGATCAGCACCGCTAGGCACGCCTGCACCACCAGATCGGTGCGGGCGTGCGGCACGTATTCGCCGAGGACCTGCCCGGTCAGGATGGGCACACATAGTCCCAGCCCGAACGCGACCAGGCCACCGGACAGCATTCTGAGCAGGTCGGTCTGGCTGTCGCGCAGGCCGAACAGCAACAGCCGGAATCCGCCGATGGGCCGTTCCGGCAGCGATCGGTAGAACATCGTCGCGCCTTCGGCCAGCTGCGCCGTTGACGTCTCGGTGACGCGCTCGCGGCCGTACAGGGGATCGACCATGTCGTACCGGCCTGCCCGCCATAACAGGGCGACCGGCGACCGGTCCTGCCCCCGGTAACCGACCAGGGGGCCGGCGTTCTCCAGCCACCACCGGCCGGACAGTCGCACGGGGCGGGTCCGGACCTGCGACGCTGACGTGATCCGCGTTACCGGATCGATCCGGCTCGCGGCGTTGCCGGTGAGCGTCGTTCGGGTGATCTCGACACCCGCCGCCTTGCCGACCATCCGGCATACCTCTAGGGCGGTGTCTTCTGACCCCCCGTCCGGAAAGGGTTTGCGCTGTGCGGCCGCCTGTGCGGCCCTTCGGAGTGCATGCTCGGCCTGGTCCTGGGCGCCGGCGCTCGCGGCTCGGCCGGCGCTCAGGCGGTCGGCGTTCGCGGTCTGCTGGCGCTCGATCCAGAGATCCAGGGCGTGCAGGTACTGTGCGTGGCTTCTGATCAGGTAGTCCCAGAGGACACCTTCAGCGAGCAGGTCGGCTGTGCGGCGGACTGTCACCGTCGCTTCGGTCATCGCGCCGATCCAGTCCCCGCGGCTGAGCGTGAGCACCTCCCCGGCTTCCCGCTCCCGGTGCCCGCCGGCGCCGCGCAGGCGTCCCTGTTCTATCTCGGTCCACACCACTGCGCGCGGCGAGTGGCCGACCTGGCCCGCGCGCAGGTTCGTGACGGTTGAGGGCACCAGTTCGACGAGGTCTCGTGCCGGCCGCTTGTTGCGGACCGCGTCGTGCAGGACGGTCAGGCCGGCATCGATCGCCTCAGCGGTAACCTCCTGCTGCGGTGTGGGCTGTCGCGGCAACAGATATCCGACGTCGCTGGCGGCGAGCTCGGCGAGCGGGATCCGCCGCAGCACGCAGCCATCGTCGGGGCGCCCGGCCAGCAGATGCCTGGCCTCCCGGGAGGAGCCCATCACGATCGAGCCCGGTTCGAGGTGGCCCACGAAGTGCCAGGGACCGCGCTCCACCGCGTCGACGGCGAATATGTCCAGGGCACCACCAGTGACCAGCCACAGCGTGTGCCGGCCGCCGAGGATCAGCCGCCGCGCCGCACCCAGCTCGACCACCTTGCCGTAGGCGCACAGAAGGTCGGCCACGTCCTGTCTCACGCCAGTGCTGGAAGGCGCTGATTTCGGTGGGTTGCGATGTGCGCCGGGCGGACTGGCGAATCTGTCTGCCATGTCAGGCCTCCTCGGCCAGCCCCGCATACGCCCCGCCATGGGCGATGAGTTCGTGATGGGTGCCGCGCTCGATCACCTGGCCCGCTTCGAGTACGAGGATCTCGTCGCTGCCGCGGATGGTGCTGAGCCGGTGGGCGATCACCACGCAGGCACATCCGCGGCGCCGGAGATTGTCGCTGATGCGCTGCTCGGTCTCTGCATCCAGGGAACTGGTCGCCTCGTCGAGTACGAGCACGGTGGGTGAGCGAACCAGCGCCCTGGCTATCTCCATCCGCTGTCGCTGCCCGCCGGAGAAGTTACGCCCGTCCTGCTCGACCCGGCTGTGGATCCCACCGGGACGGGCACCGACGACATCGGCCAGGCACGCATCTCTGAGCGCGTCCAGCACGGCCTCGTCGGTGATGGACGGATCCCACAGCGCGACGTTGTCCCGGATCGTGCCCTCAAACAGGAAGATCTCCTGGTCAACGAACGCCACCGAGGCGGTCAGGACACTGCGGGAAATGCTCGCGCGCGGTTGCCCATCGAGCTGGATCCCGCCAGACCACGGCTCATACAGCCCAGCGATCAGCCTGGTGACGGTGGATTTGCCGCTGCCGGAACCGCCGACCAGCGCGACCTGCTGGCCGGGGCCGACTTCGAAGGACAAGCTGCGCAGCAGCGGTGCAGCGAGCCGTGCGTATCCGAATGTGACCGCTTCGAAGCGGAGTTGTCCACCGAGGCGTTTGGCCTGGTCGGGTTCGGGCCGGCTGAACACTGGGTCTTGCTCGGTGCTTTCCACGTCTCTGAGCCGGGCCAGGTCCGCGACGGCGTCTTGGATCTTCGGCGCCATGCCGGTCAGTTCCGACACCGGCCTGCTGAAGTTGGACAACAACACCTGGAACGCGATGAGCAGGCCGATGGAGATCTGCCCTTCGACCGCCTGTAATCCACCGAACAGCAAGATCAGCACGGCGCTCAGAGTCGTCAGCAGCGGACTGAGGGCCGCGAGCATCGCCGCCGGCGCCGCCACCCGCTGCTGCTGGCAGAGCAGCGAGGCCTGCCGATCGCCCCAGCGCCGGAAGTAGCCACGCTCGCCGCCGGTGGCCTTCATCGTCTCGATCAGCTGCAACCCACTGTAGGCGGTCGAGATGAGCTTCGACTGCTCCACCCTGAGCCTGCTGACTCCGCTCGCCCGCATCCGCACCACCACCCGCAGCAGCGCCACATTCAGCAAAGAGATCGAGATGCCGATCAGCGCCAAGGTCGGGTCATAGGTCCACAG
>JAVHVY010000040.1:0-5934 GCA_032160305.1 Actinoplanes sp. | reverse complement strand
GCCGGCAAGGTCGGCCACCACCCGGCGGACCTGGTCGGGGGCGAGCCGGCCGGCCAGCCGGGCGAACTCGGCGACCAGCCGGGCGACCGTGTGGGTGCCGTCCATCATCAGGGCGAGCTGCCACTCCTGCGATGTCAGCCGCAGGTAGCAGGCGCGACTGCCGTCGTCGGGCGAACGCAGCATCACGTACGCGGAGCCGCGGACGCTGGTCAGCTGGACCGCCTCGATGCCCGCCCGCAGCACCGGACGGGCGCGGGCCGGGTTCAGCCGGTCGACGACCGCGCCCCACAGGCCGGGGTCGGCGGGTCCGAGCGGCTCGCCGGGCGGCCGCCCGGCCAGGGCCTGCCAGACACTCATCCGGGTCTCGACGTAGGTCACTCAGGTCGGCCTTCCACTCACCAATGGCGAATGGAGACTAGGCGTTTGGCCCGGTCAAACGCGAGCCCGGACGGATGAATGACTGGCGCCACCAGGGTAAAAGGGGACATAAAGGCGCGGTGGGTGGCACGACCAACCCCCTTGGTCGTGACCACCCACCGTATTACCGGGGAAGTGACGCCGGACGATGGCCCGTCTGGCGCCGGGAATGTCTAGGGTCAGGGCGCCTCGGCGATGGTCGCGGTGACCGTCTTCTCCGCTCCGTCGCGGGTGAAGACGATGGTCACCTTGTCGCCGACGTTCGCGGCCTTGATGATCCCGACGAGACCGTCGGAGTCGTTGACGACCTTGCCATTGACCGACTTGATGACGTCGCCCTGCTGCAGACCGGCCTGCGCCGCCGCGCTCTTCGCGGTGACCGAGCTGACCAGCGCGCCGCCGCCTTCGGCCGCGGTCACACTGACGCCGAGCGCCGGGTGGCTGACCTTCTTGCCGGCCGCCAGGGCGTCGTAGACGGTCTTGGCCTTGTTGCTCGGGATCGCGAAGCCGAGCCCGATGTTGCCCGAGGTCGAGCCGGAGGTGGCGATCGCCGAGTTGATGCCGATCACCTCGCCGTTGATGTTCACCAGCGCGCCGCCCGAGTTGCCCGGATTGATCGGGGCGTCGGTCTGCAACAGGCCGGACAGTGTGGTGGACCCGGCGCCGCTGCCGCCCGGCTGCTGTTGCTGGCCGAACGGGTCGGGCTGGTTCGGCTGCTGCTGCTCCTCGCTGCTGGACTGGATGGTCCGGTCCTTGGCGCTGATGATGCCCTGGGTCACCGAGCCCTCCAGGCCGAGCGGGCTGCCGATGGCCAGCACCGTGTCACCGACCTGCATCTTGGAGCTGTCGCCCAGGGTCGCGGCGCTGAGCCCGGACACCCCCGACGCCTTGACCACGGCCAGGTCCGTAAGCGGGTCGGTGCCGACGATGGTCGCCGAGACCTTCTTGCCGTTGGCGAAGATCACCTCCACCGAGTTGCCGGTGGCGGTGGCGACCACGTGGTTGTTGGTCAGGATCGTGCCGTCTGTGGTCAGGATGACGCCGGAGCCCTCGCCGGACTGGGTGGTGATCGAGACGACGCTGTCGCGCACCGAGGAGGCGATGTCGGCCAGCGAGGAGCGGTCCACCACCCGGGTCACCGAGGAGTTGGCCAGCTTCACCGGCGACGCGCCGTGGTTGCCGAAGGCCATGGCCGTCGCGGCGCCGACGCCACCGGCGCCGAGCGCGATCAGCACGGCCACCGCGCCGGTGACCAGGATCCGCCGGCCGCTGCCGTCGCCACGCCGCTTGTCCGGCTCCGTGCCGACCGGTGCGGCCCAGGCGGGCTGCGGCTCGGGCGTGGTCCAGCCGTTCTGCGCCGTGTACTGCGGCTGCTGGCCCGCGTCGTCGTACTGCTGCTGGCTGTAGTACCGCTGCTGGGAGTAGGCGTCCGGCTTGGGATAGCCCGGCTGCGGAGGCTGCGGGGGCTGCGGGGGCTGGCCCGACAGCGGGGGTTGGGCCGACTGCGGCCACGGGGAGGCGGGCGGCTGCTGGGCGGGCGTGCCCTGCCATTGCGGGTGCGCGGCGGGCACCGGCTCGACGCCGCCGTGCGGGGCGGCGGGCAGGCCGAGAGTGGGTTGCGCCCCTGTCGGGTCGGACTGTCCCCACCGCGGGCTGGTGCCTGCGGGGGAGGCGTCCGCGGGCTGGTGCGACGGCTGCCCGGTGGTGGGAGCCTCAGGCCGCTGCGGGTCGGTCTCGTACTCGTTCATGTCCACTACCATGCCCCGCTGCGCTCCGTACGGGCTGTGTCAGCCCTGGACGTTGTCTGTGAATGACAGGGACCCGGAATCGGGCGAATTGTCGGGGACAAGAGCGGGCAAAGTCACCCGGAACGTCGCGCCCTTGCCGGCCTCGCTCAGCACGTGCACAGAACCGTGGTGGGCCCGCACGATCGCCGCCACGATGGCCAGCCCGAGGCCGGTACCGGTGGCCTGGCGTTCCGTGTTGCGGGTGCGCGCCTCGTCGGCCCGGTAGAACCGTTCGAAGACGTGTTGCCGCTGCCGCTCGGACAGGCCCGGACCGGTGTCGGCGATCTCCAGTACGGCCCGGTTGCCCGACTCGCTGGACAACCGCAGCGTCACCGCGGCCTCGGGCGGCGTGTGCACCAGCGCGTTGGTCATCAGGTTGCCGATCACCTGGCGCAGGCGGGCGTCGTCGCCCCAGGCGATCAGCCGCTCCGGCTGGTCGCGGACGTCCAGTTCGATCGTGCGGTCCGGGGCGACCGCCTGGGCGGCCTGCACCGCGTCCAACGCGAGCACGGGCAGCTCGACCGGGGCCAGTACGAGCGGGCGTTCCCGGTCCAGCCGGGCCAGCAGCAGCAGATCCTCCACCAGCAGGCCCATCCGGGACGCCTCGTCCTCAATCCGGCGGACCAGCCTGGCGACTTCGGCCGGGTCGGCGACGGCGCCCTGGCGGTAGAGCTCGGCGAAGCCGCGGATGGTGGTCAGCGGCGTACGCAACTCGTGCGAGGCGTCGGCGACGAACTGCCGCATCTTGCCCTCGGAGCGCACCGCCCGGGCCTCGGACTCCTGCGCGGCCGCGGCCGCGTCGCGGGCCGTCGACTCGGCCGAGCGGGCCGCGGTCTCGGAGAGCGCCCGGGCGGTGAACGCCGCCTCGATCTGGGCGAGCATCACGTTCAGCGCCCGGGACAGCCGGCCGAGCTCGGTCTGCGGCTGGCCTTCGCCGGGCTCCGGATCGGGCACCCGCTGGGTCAGGTCGCCGGCCGCGATGGCGCCGGCCGTGCGTTCGATCTGGACCAGCGGGATCAGGCTCTGCCGCACGATCGCCGCGCCGACGGCCGCGAGTGCGATCAGTACCGCCATGCCGACGAAGAAGTCCAGCCAGATCAGCCGGGTGATCGCCGCGTCGACCCCGGTGAGCCGTTGCGCGACCTGCAGCACCGAACCGTTGCCGACCTTGGTCACCAGCATCCGCCAGTGGTAGTCGCCGTTGACCGACGCGACTGTGAACGCCTGGTCGAGATGACCGTTGATCTGGTCCAGGCCCTTCACCAGTGGCGGCAGATCGTCGGTGTCGGTGATCGAGCCGTCGTAGATCGCCTTGCCGACCCCCGACACTGAAGTGCTGGCGACGAAGTAGTCGGGCAGCGTGAACAGGGTGTACGGCCCCACATTGGCCGTCTCCAGCGTCTTGGCGGTGGTGGCGAAGGACTTGAGCTGGGTGTCCATCCGGCCGATCAGATAGCTGTGCAGTGCCACCGTGCTGGCCGAACTGATCAGCACGAGCGCGGCGATCACGAGCACCAGCACCGCCGCGACCAGTTTGGTCCGCAGCGGTACCCGGCGCAGCGCTCCGCCGTGCAGGGGCAGCGAATCGCGAACCCGTTCGGCGAGGTTCACCGTCAGGCTCAGACCGCGGGCTTGCGCAGCACGTAGCCGACCCCGCGCAGGGTGTGGATCAGCCGGGGCTGGACGTTGTCCACCTTGCGGCGCAGGTAGGAGATGTACGACTCGACGATGTTGTCGTCACCGCGGAAGTCGTACTTCCAGACGTGGTCGAGGATCTGCGCCTTGGAGAGCACCCTGTTCGCGTTCAGCATCAGGTAACGCAGGAGCTTGAACTCGGTCGGCGACAGCTGCACCCGCTGGCTGGCCCGATACACCTCGTGTGTCTCCTCGTCCAGCTCCAGGTCGGCGAAGACCAGGCGGGACGGCTCCTCGTCGCCGGTGGTAGTGCGGCGCAGCACCGCCCGGATCCGGGCGGTGAGCTCCTCGAGGCTGAACGGCTTGGTCACGTAGTCGTCGCCGCCCAGGGTCAGGCCGCGGATCTTGTCGTCGGTGCCGTCCCGGGCGGTCAGGAAGACCACCGGGGTGCGGGCGCCGCCCTCGCGCATCAGCCGGATGACCTCGAAACCGTCGAGGTCGGGCAGCATCACGTCGAGGACGACCAGGTCGGGATTGGCACTCTTGGCCGCGCTCACCGCGGCGCTGCCGCTGGTGGCCGTGCTGACGTCGAACCCGGCGAAGCGCAGGCTGGCGGAGAGCAGTTCGAGGATGTTGGCGTCGTCCTCGACGACGAGGAGCTTGGCCTCGCTCTGCTTCGG
The DNA here is from genome assembly GCA_032160305.1 of Actinoplanes sp. GTDB lineage: Bacteria > Actinomycetota > Actinomycetes > Mycobacteriales > Micromonosporaceae > Actinoplanes. Next base: position 1,415 of record JAVHVY010000040.1, on the reverse strand, counting down.
CGGGGTCTGCGTGATGGCGGCCATGGCTCTCATCCTTCTCCAAGCTGCTGCCACCCGCCTGCGAGATAGCTGAAAGTTTTCTGTGAGCAACCCCAGCGGCTCGTCAGGCGGCCAGGCCGAACTGGCCGACACAGGCCTGGGCCGTACGGGCCAGCGCGCGCCGGTCGGCCCCGACGGCCGGGCGCAGTGCCGCCGCCGCGACCAAGGTCACCGTGAGTGAGCGCAGGGCGGCGATCCGGCGTACCGAGGACCATAGGGTGTCGTCCCCGACGAAGGCGGCGGCGGTCGTGTCGTACCGGATGGTGATCGGCACGACCGGAGCCTGCGCGTCCACCGCGGCCTGGAACATCGCGGGCCGGAAGCGGCCGTGGGCCGCGCCGCAGAAGGTCGTCCCCTCGGGGAAGACCGCCACCGAGCGCCCGGCCCGGAGCGCCGCGGCGACCTCACCGACCGTGCCCGGCAGCAGCCGCGGCCGGCTCCGATCCACGAAGAGAGATCCACTGAGCCGGGCCAGCATGCCGATCGCCGGCCACCGCCGCACCTCGTCCTTGGCGACCAGCCGGACCGGCTCGACTGCCAGCAGGGCGACGATGTCCAGCCAGGAGACATGGTTGGCGACGAGCAGGCTGCCCGGCCGCGGCGCCGGCCCCCGCCACACCAGCCTGACCCCCAGAGCCGCGAGCAGCGCGCGGGCCGTCGCGCGCACCGCGACCCGCCGCAGCAGCGGCACCAGCAGCAGACCCGTCATCAGTACGCCGACCAGGGCACCCACCCGCAACACAGCCCGGCCCAATGCCACCCTGGGCGCGGGCTCGACACAGTGCGCCCCGCACCCGGAGACCGGCTGCCACATCATCGCGTGGCTCCCAGGAAGTGGCGGCGGTAGCGGGGGTCGATCCGGTCCATCGAGAGCAGCACGAAGAAGTCGGCCGTCTGGAAGTCCGGGTCGTACGCGGGCTCGCCGCAGACCCAGCTGCCCAGCCGCAGATACCCCTTGAGCAGCGCCGGGACCTTGATCTTGGGGTCGCCGGCGAGCTCGGTGCGGGCCAGCCAGTTGTCCCGCGGGGTGACCCGCAGGGCGGGCGGCGACAGGTGCCGGGCCGCGGCCCGCGCCCAGACCCCGGCCGCGGTGTGGCCGCCGTCCTCGAGCCCGACCGAAGCGCACCCGCCGAGCCAGCGCAGGTTGTTGAGGTGCAGGTTGCGGGCGAGGCCGGCCCACATCAGGTTGACCACGGCGCCGGAGCGGTGGTCGGGGTGCACGCAGGAGCGGCCGGTCTCGACGAGCTGGTCGCGCAACACGCCCAGCCGACTCATGTCGAACTCGCCGTCGCTGTAGCGGCGGCCGGCCCGCTCCGCCGCTTTCGGCGGGAGCATCCGGTAGGTGCCCACGACGGCTCCGGTGGCGTCGTCCCGCA
>JAVHVY010000026.1:0-16130 GCA_032160305.1 Actinoplanes sp. | reverse complement strand
GGAGCCAGGCCTGGGCGTCCAGGGTGGACAGGTTCGAGGCCTGAAGGCCGTAGTCGGACATCGTCCACAGCGTGTCGCCGACCACCAGCGTCCGACGGACTGTCGGGGCTGCTCCGCCGACCACGGGCTGTTTGATCGCCCCGACCTCGGTCAGGCCGGTACCCGTGACCCGCAGGGCCATCGCGGTGTCCTTCGGCCGTGGGCCGCGGCCCAGGTCGAACTGGGTCATCGGCACGACCAGCAGTTGCGTCGCCGGCCACCAGAGCAGGGCGTGCGGGTCAAACTCCGCCGCGGACCAGCCGCCTTGGACGATGTGCTGGGCGAGTCGCCGCGGATCAGCCGGGTTCGAGACGTCGAAGAGCGAGACCTGGGTTCCCTGCGTCATGCCCTGGGCGGTGGCGTCCTGGCCGATGCCGACCAGTCGGCCGTCGCCGACCGGTTGCAGGTGCGCGGAGTATCCGTTGATCTTGAGTGCGCCGGTGACCGTGGGCCGGGCCGGGTCGCTCAGGTCGACCGTGTAGAGCGGATCGGTCTGTTTGAAGGTGACCACGTAGCCGCGCGGACCGATGAAGCGCACCGAGTAGATCCGTTCACCCTTGCCCAGTCCGTCGACGATGCCGGTCTGCTGCAGATCGCTGCCCTGCTGGGTGAGGACCCGGATCGCCGACGAGGTAGCGTCGGGCAGCGCGGCGCCCGGCGTGGTCGTGGTCGTGGCCACCCGCAGGTGTCCGTCGTATTCGGACAGTGCGTACTGGTTGACGAGGTAGCCGGGCACCGTGCCCGACGCGGCGTAGGCCGGTCGCGCCGCCCCAGCCAGGTCGAAGCGGTAGAGATCGGTCTTCTCGGCCACCCGCTCGACCACGCGGCCGGGCCAGACGCCGAGCCGCCAGCGCTGGTCGCCGGCCAGGTAGAGGCTGCTGCCGGTGCCATAGACGGTGTCCGCGTCGGCGGCGATCGTGACCGGGTCGCCGGCGCCGAGTGCCGGCGCGGCCAGGTCGAAGGTCAGCACCGTGAGCATTGAGGTTCCCGAGTACGCCGTGGGCCGGCTCACCCGGTCGCAGCCGACGGAGCCCCTGGTCGTCACGCCGTTCGTGGTAACCGACCAGGTCGGCAGCCAGGCCTCGATCGGCGACTTGGCGACGGCCTTACGGTTCGCTTGCACCCGCTTCTGCTCGTCCTGCCAGTTGGACTGGGGCAGGTTGATCCGGGGGGCGGACTTCAGCACGACCCGGGCGACCGTCCCGGTCTGCCGGGCATCGAGCAAGGACCCTTCGCCGGTGAAGCGACTGACCACCTTCGGGGCGCCGCTGAGGTCGACCAGCACCACCGTCGGCTCGACGGCCAGGCCGATCCGTGCGTCCACCACGCCCAGGCTACCGCTGGCCAGCACGAGTGCGTGGTCGCCGGAGAGCAGCAGATCGCTCTGGGTTCCGCGTACGCCGAGGTCGATCTCGGCTGTCCGCTTGTGGGTCGTCGCGTCGATCACGCGCAACGTGCCGTCCTGGATGGTGACGATCCGGCGGCCGTCGGTCTTGACGATGTCGGGTTCGTCGGCGTCGGCCTCGTGGTTGTTCGTGCCGGAGAAGGCCGGGCCGGGCACGGGCGCCGCTTTCTGCGCGTCGATCGACGTGCGGGCACCGCCGGGGGGAATGCCGTCCGACCTCGCGATTCCGTAGCCGCCGCTGCCCGGCAAGCCCCACGGGCCGACCGCTTCGGCGGTGGCTTTGCGCAAGTCGGTGAGCAGGTGTGCGCAGGTGTCGAAGGCGACCAGCCGCAGCGGAGGGGCCGGGACGGGAGCCGGCGCGGGCTTCGGTGCGGGTGCGGCGGTGCAGCCGGCGAGTGGGATGGCAGCGGCCAGAGCGAGGCCGAGGAGTTTGCGACGCGACATGGGAGTGAGACGGCGTCGGCGGCCAGTCGGTTCCGCGTCAGTTACAGCCGTACGTAAGGCTGGAACCCCGGTCCTTCATTCATCGGCGGGTAGTTGACCCCTCGCCGGTCCGGCTCAGCTGGGGGCGGGCACCGCGGTCGGAGAGTCGACCAGCCGGGACAGCACGACCATGCTCCGGGTCGAGGTGACGAACGGCTCGGCCCGCAGCCGTTCGAGGGCCTGCTCCAGGTGGCTGATGTCGGCCGCGCGCAGGTGCACGAGCGCGTCCGCCTGGCCGGAGACCGTGTACGCGCCGACCACCTCGGGGTGCCGCCGGGTGGCCACGGTGATCTGCGCCGGGGTGGTCCGGCCGGTGCAGAAGAGCTCGACGAAGGCCTCCGTCGTCCAGCCCACCGCGGCCGGGTCGATGACGGTCGTGAATCCCTTGATCACCCCGCTGCTGCGCAGCCGGTCGACCCGCCGCTTCACCGCCGGTGCGGAGAGGGAGACCTTGGCGCCGATCTCCGCGTACGACGCTCGGGCGTCGGCCACGAGCAGCGCAATGATTCGCTGGTCCACGGCGTCTATCTGCAACGATTCGCCTCCGACGAGCAAGACTTCGAGCTGTTTCGGTCGTGTCAGCCTACATAGCCTTTACGTCATGAGCTACTCGGAACGGATGCCACGAAGCAGGACATATCTGATGTGTCCGCCTGAGCACTTCACGGTCGAGTATGCGATCAATCCCTGGATGGACACGACCGTCGCCGTCGACCCGGTGCTGGCGCTCCAGCAGTGGCATCTGTTGCGGGAGACGCTGACCAGGCTCGGTCACGCCGTACACGTGCTCGACTCCCAACCGGGCCTGCCGGACATGGTCTATGCCGCCAACGGCGCCTTCTCCGTCGACGGCACCGTCTACGGCGCCCGCTTCAAGCATCCGCAGCGAGCCGCCGAGGCCCTCGCCCACCAGGGCTTCTACACCGCGGGACAGTGGCGTTACACCGACCCGATGCACATCAACGAGGGCGAAGGCGACTTCGCCTACCTACCCGGCGCGTACGGCGGGCTGATCCTGGCCGGACATGGCTTCCGCACCGACCCGGCGGCGCACGCCGAGGCGCAGGAGATTCTCGGCCGCCCGGTGATCTCGCTGAAGCTCGTCGACCCGGCGTACTACCACCTCGACACCGCGCTGGCCGCGCTCGACGACCGGCACGTCACCTACTACCCGGCAGCGTTCTCGGCCGCCTCGCAGCGGGTGCTGGGCCAGCTCTTTCCCGACGCGGTGATCGCCGACCATCAGGACGCCGAGGCGTTCGGGCTCAACCTGGTCAGCGACGGCCGACATGTAGTGCTGAACACCGAGGCGACCGGCATGGCCGACAAGGTCCGCGCGGCCGGCTATACCCCGGTGCACGTCGAGTTGTCCGAGCTGAAGCGGGGTGGCGGCAGCGTGAAATGCGCGGTCGCCGAGCTGCGCCCCTGACCGGGAGCGACTAGATCGCGGGCGTGCGGGAAGATGGAACGCATGACCGACGACACCAGTAGCGCACAACACGACGACGGCTCCGTGATCGTCGTCGGCCCCGACGGTCGGCCGATGGGCACGGTCGAGGCCGACGGCAGGGTCAGCCCCGAGGAGCCGGGCAACCTGATCGAGCAGCCCGCCAAGGTGATGCGGATCGGCAGCATGATCAAGCAGCTGCTGGAGGAGGTACGCGCCGCCCCGCTCGACGAGGCCAGCCGCTCCCGCCTCAAAGAGATCCACCAGCGTTCGATCAAGGAGCTGGAGGACGGACTCGCCCCCGAGCTGCAGGACGAGCTCGAACGGCTGTCGCTGCCCTTCGAAGGGGACACCCCGCCGAGTGAGGCCGAGCTGCGGATCGCCCAGGCCCAGCTGGTCGGCTGGCTGGAGGGTCTCTTCCACGGCATCCAGGCCGCCCTGGTCGCCCAGCAGATGGCGGCCCGGCTGCAGCTGGAGCAGATGCGCGGCGGCCAGAGCCGGCCCGCCCTGCCGATGGGCCCGAACAGTGTCATCCCCGGCCTGCCCGGCGGCGAGGGCAACGGCCGCACCGGCCAGTACCTCTGACAACCCGGCGAGCAGCCTACCTCTGACCTGGCGGGCGGCCTACAACTGATCCGGCGGGCGGGCCTACCGCTGATCCGGCGGGCGGCCTACAACGAGAAGGCCTTCTCCAGCCACGCGGCAACGCCGTCCTCGTCGTTGGAGAGGGTCACCTCGTCGGCCACCGCGAGCACCGACGGGTGGGCGTTCGCCATCGCCACGGACCGACCGGCCCAGCTCAGCATCGGCAGGTCGTTGGGCATGTCCCCGAAGGCGACCACGTCGTCGGCGGTGAAGCCGTCCCTCTCGCACAGCCAGGCCAGCCCGGCGGCCTTGGTGACCCCCGCCGCCGAGATCTCCACCAGGGCGGACGACGACGAGTGGGTGGTCTCGACAACCGGCCCGAGAGTACGCCTGACCAGGTCGTAGAACGCGTCCGGCGTGCTGTCGGTCAGCCGGGCCAGGAGCTTCACGGCCGGCGCCGCGGTGATCTCGGCGGGACTGGTCAGCGCCCGTACGGTGTCGTGCCCGGCGTCTCCAGGCATCGGCCAGGCCTTCTCGTACCAGATGGTGCGCCCGTCCTCGACTTCGACCGCGAGCGCGATCCCCGGGATCTCGTCGCGCAGCTTCTTCGTCACCTCCAGCAGGAGGTCGACGCTCAGCGGATTCGCCACCAGAACCTCGTCGGCGTCCGGGTCGTAGACGACCGCGCCGTTCGCGCAGACCGCGGGCACCGGCTCGGCCATCTGGTCGTAGAGCTGGCGCAGCCAGCGCACGGGCCGGCCGGTGACCAGGACGACCGGCACACCTTGGCGGTGCAGCCGGTCGATGGCGCCGACGGTGCGGGCGGTCAGCCGCCCGTTGCCGTTGATCAGGGTGCCGTCGATGTCGGAGGCGACGAGCCGGTGCGGAGGCATCACCTCGACAGTAGCCGGTCCAGATACACCGCGACGCCGTCGTGATCGTTGGTCAGGGTGACCTCGTCGGCCACCGCCAGCAGCGCCGGATGGGCGTTGGCCACGGCCACCCGGCTCCACCCGGCCCAGCCGAACATCGGCAGGTCGTTGGGCATGTCGCCGAAGACCAGCACGTCCGCCGGGTCGACACCGACCGCCTCCGCGACGACCGCGAGACCGGATGCTTTGTCCACCCCGGGCGGGCAGATCTCGACGTAGTCGAGGCCGGCCTGGGTGACCGAAGCCACCCCCGCGGGCACCAGCCGTTCGGCCACGGCGAGCAGGTCGTCGACGTCATGCGCGAAGGACCGCACGAATACCTTGATCACGTCGCCGGAGAGGCACTCCGCCCGGCTACGCGGCTCGACCGTGACCGGATACCGCCAGGTCGGGTCGTAGTCGCCCCACAGCGGCGCGTCCTCGTGCGCCAGTGCCTCGACCATCACCGACAGCGGGCCCATCTCGACCTCGAGAGCGCCCAGAGCCGCCGCCACAGCCGCGCCCGACAAGGTGGCACTGCGCAGCAGCCGTCCCTCGGCCTGGTCGATCACCCAGCCGCCCTGGGCCAGGACGAGGAAGTCGGCCGCCCGGATGTCGTTGCGGGTCAGCTCGGTCAGCCGCGGCCCGCGGCCGGTCGCGCCGACGATCCGGATGCCGGCGGCCCGGACCCGATCGAGGACGTCATGGGTGTAGGCCGAGACAGTGTCGTCACTGCGGACCAGGGTTCCGTCGAGATCGGTCGCGATGAGCTTGGGCAGGCCGGGACGGGTCATCGGGCACCTCCGAGGGGGTGTACCCCCGCGGAGGGCGGAAGGAAGACGCTACACCGACCCGGCTACCAGGCGCTATGACTTTTGGTAGCGGGCCGGTTGATATCGCGTTATCGGCTCGGTTCGAGAACGTCGCGGCCGCCGAGATGCGGCTGCAGCGCCTTGGGGACGCGGACCGAACCGTCCGGTTGCTGGTGGTTCTCCAGGATCGGGATCAGCCAGCGGGTCGTCGCCAGGGTGCCGTTCAGCGTCGCGGCGGTCTGCGTCTTGCCGTCCTCGTCGCGGTAGCGGATGTTCAGCCGGCGGGCCTGGAAGGTGGTGCAGTTCGACGACGAGGTGACCTCGCGGTAGCGGCCCTGCGACGGTACCCACGCCTCGCAATCGAACTTGCGGGTCGCGCTCGAACCGAGATCGCCGGCCGCCACGTCGATCACCCGGTAGGGCACCTCGACCTTGGCCAGCATCTCCTCCTCCATCGCGAGTAGGCGCAGGTGCTCCGCCCGCGCCTGCTCGGGGCGGCAGAACGAGAACATCTCGACCTTGTCGAACTGGTGCACGCGCAGGATGCCGCGCACGTCCTTGCCGTACGAGCCGGCCTCGCGGCGGTAACACGACGACCAGCCGGCGAAGCGCTCCGGATTGGTCAGGTCGAGGATCTCGTTCGAGTGGTAGGCGGCGAGCGGCACCTCCGACGTGCCGACCAGGTAGAGGTCGTCGGCTTCGAGCCGGTAGATCTCGCTGGCGTGCGCGCCGAGGAAACCGGTGCCCTCCATCGCCTCCGGCTTCACCAGCGACGGCGTGATCGACGGCGTGAAGCCGTGCTCGACCGCCTGCTGAATCGCCATCTGCAGCATCGCGAGCTGCAGCAACGCGCCGACGCCGGTGAGGAAGTAGAACCGCGAACCGGAGACCTTCGCCCCGCGCTCGGTGTCGATCGCGCGGAGCCCCTCGCCGATCTCAAGGTGATCCTTCGGATTCTCGATCCGGGGGATGTCGCCGACCTCACGCAACACGACGAAGTCGTCCTCACCGCCCGGCGGCACGCCGTCCTCGACGACGTTGGGCACGGCCAGATGCGCCGCGCGCAGTGCCTGCTCGGCCTCGGTCGTGGCGGCCTCGGCCGCCTTCACGTCAACGGCAAGCACTTTCGTACGCGCGAGCAGCACCGCCCGTTCGTCCCCGGTCGACTTCGGCACCTGCCTGCCCAGGGAGCGCTGCTCCGCCCGGACGGCCTCGAACCGCTGGGTGGCGGTTCGGCGTCGCTCGTCAGCGCGCAGCAGGTCGTCCACGAGCGACGGGGACTCGCCCCGCAGCCGCTGGCTGGCACGGATCCGGTCGGGTTCTTCGCGAAGCAGACGCAGGTCAATCACGATTGCCGAGCCTACCGGCGCCCCCGCCCGGACTTCATCCGGATATCCCATCGTCCCGATCGTCGGCGGACGGGGTGAACGGCTTCGTCGAGCTGACCGTCAGGTCGAACGGCTCCGCCACCGGCGGCTGCTCATCGCCTTCGGCGCGGGGCCGCCGCCAGGACCAGACCGCCGGCACCGCCGCCACCGGCACGTCCTCGCCACCGGCCACCGTCTTGTCCCGTTCCGGCGGCAGCAGGTGCCGGCCGGCGAGGAACAGGGTCGCCGCCAGGGCCGCCACCCCGAAGACCGCGCACCACAGGCCCCGCCCGTACGAAATCGTGAATTGATCGTCGTTGGGTCCGACCACGAAGATCTGGCCCAGCGGCCGGCTCGTGTCGCCGAGTTCGGAGCCGACCGCGGCCAGCAGGCCGGCCAGCACCCCGGCCGAGCTCAGCCCGGCGAGCCGCGCATAGCTGCGGCCGGGCGTCGGTCCGAAGAGGACCAGCACCGTCGCGGCGACCAGCACGAACAGCCCGATCAGATAGCCGCCGCCCCACGCGCCCAGGTCGGCGATCGTGGTGACCAGCGGTTTCGTGCCGACCTGGCCCTCGCCCAGGACGGTCGCGTCGACGTCGGTGACCTGCCATTCCGAGATCAGCGAGGCGAAGAGGGCGAAGCCGCCGAGCACGGCCGTCAATGGCACGACGCGCCGGTCGGCGGCGAGACCATGGGCCCAGGCGGTGACGGTGAAGCGCGGCCCACGCGATCGGCGGGCAGGCGGCGGATCGGCGCCGAACTCGACGACGGAGCCGATCTCGATCGGGGGCGGGTTGGCACGCGGGCGCTGCTGGTCCGGCGACATGCGGTCAATGATGACCCGCGCCTGGTCGCCCCGGCCAGGGACGCGAACATGGGTTAGCGTCAGAGGTATGCCTATTCGCACTGCTTCAGCCCGCTGGTCCGGCAACCTCGCCGAGGGCGCCGGTACGATCAAGACCGGTAAGGGCGGCTACCAGGGGAACTACTCGTTCAAGTCCCGTTTCGAGGAGGGCGAGGGAACGAATCCGGAGGAGCTGATCGCCGCCGCGCATTCCGGCTGCTTCTCGATGGCGTTCTCCAACGGCCTCGCCAGCGCCGGCTTCACGCCGACGTCGGTCGAAACCACGGCCAAGGTCCATCTGGACAAGACCGACGCCGGGATGACCGTCACCCGGATCGATCTCGAGAGCATCGGCGACGTGCCCGGGATCGACGAGGGAACGTTCCAGAAGATCGCCGAGGACGCCAAGGCGAACTGCCCGATATCCCGGCTGCTCTCCCCGGGTGCCGAGATCACCCTGACCGCGTCCCTCGCCTGAGATGTGCCCACCCGCGCCCGGCGGGGGCGCGGGCGCGGGTGGGAGCACAATGGGCTCGTGCCGGTCGAGATGAGCCGTGAACGTTTCGAGGAACTGGTCGGTGAGGCCCTCGACGAGGTGCCCGCCGAGCTGCTCACCGTCATGGACAACGTGGTGATCCTGGTCGAGGATCTGCCCGCGGACGGCGGCCTCGGTCTGCTCGGCTGCTATGAGGGCCAGGCGCTGACCGACCGCGGCTGGGATTACGCCGGCGTGCTACCGGACCGGATCACCATCTACCGCCTGCCGACCCTGCACGTCTGCACGACCGAGACGGACGTGATCGACGAGGTGGCGATCACGGTTGTGCACGAGATCGCCCACCATTTCGGCATCGACGACCACCGCCTGCATGAGCTCGGCTGGGGCTGAACGGCTGAACGGCTGCATGGCTGAACGGCTGAACGCACTTCTGTGGCGGCGACCTTACTTTACCTTCAGTCAAACAACTCAGGAGGACGTTCATGCGCAGCGAGCTTTTCTCGGCCGAGAACATGGAGAAGGAGTCGGCACAGCCCGGCCTGCGGCTGCAGAATTCGAAGCTTCTCAAGGCGGAGCTGAACGGCGAGTTCATGGCCCGGACCGGCTCGATGGTCGCCTACCAGGGTCAGGTGAAGTTCGAGGCGCTCGGCTCGGGCGGCATCGGCAAGTTCCTGAAGTCGAAGCTGACCGGCGAGGGTGTGCCCCTGATGCGGGTCAGTGGCCGGGGCGACGTCTTCCTCGCCGAGCGTGCCGCCGACATCCACATCATCGACCTGGAGCAGGGCGACGCGCTGTCGATCAACGGTACGAACGTGCTGGCCTTCGACTCGACCCTGCAGTACGACATCAAGATGGTCGGCGGCGCCGGCATGATGTCCAACTCGGGCCTCTTCAACTGCGTCTTCACCGGTTACGGCCGGATCGCCGTCACCACCAAGGGCACCCCGGTCGTGCTGAACGTGGACCAGCCCACCTACGTCGACCCGCAGGCGGCGATCTGCTGGTCGGCCAGCCTGCAGACCGGCTACCACCGCGCCGAGCAGCTCGGTCTCGGCACGCTGCTGGGCCGCTCCACCGGCGAGCGTTTCACGATGAGCTTCGCCGGTCAGGGCTTCGTGATCGTCCAGCCCTCCGAGGAGCCCCCGGGTGGCCTGGCCGGCGCCGCGCACGGCCAGCAGCAGCAACAGGGCGGCCTGCTCGGCGGACTGCTCGGTCAGTGATGACGGCAGATCGAGTCCGGCATGCCCGGACAGAGCCGCGTGGAGGGTGGCGTCGGGCCAGGTAGCGATGACGGGCTCGCTCCGCTCGGCGGGGGCTTTCGCCGGTTGAATCCGGTGAGGTCGATGCTCTCGACAACGACGGGGCGAAACCCGGGTCCAGGCCCTGGGCGAAGTCAGCGGGGGTCGCCCGCTCGGAGGCGGGCGAGCCACGCGGCCGAGTCGGCGAAATCCGCATCGGACAGTCCGAGCGGGGACTGGACCGGTGTGTCGGACGGTGAGCGGTGCCGGGGATAGCTGCCCAGGAAGCGCACGTCCGCGCAGATCCGGCGCAGGCCCCGCAGCGCCTCGCCCATCCGCGACTCGGCAACGTGACCCGTGCAGTCCAGGAAGAAGACGTAGGTGCCCAGCTGCTCGCCGGTCGGGCGGGACTCGATGCGGCTCAGGTTGATCCCGCGGACGGCCAGCTCGGTCAGCACGGCCAGTAGCGCGCCGACCTGGTCCCGGCGGATCGACAACGCCAGCGAGGTGACGTCGTCGCCGCTGGGCGCCGAGGGCGGCGCCGGGCGGGTGAGCAGCGCGAAGCGGGTCACCGCGTCCATCCGGTCGGCGATCTTGTCGGCGAGGACGGTCAGCCCGTTGCGGGGCACGCCGATCGGCGCGCAGATGGCCGCGTCGTGTTCGCCCCTCGCGGCGGCGATGGCGGCAGCCGCGTTCGACAGGACGTCGACGATCACGGCGTCGGGCAGGTTGGCGTGCAGCCAGCCGCGGCACTGGGCGGAAGCCTGCGGGTGCGCGGCGACCGAACGGATGCCGGCGAGCGCGATCAGCCGGGGCGCGGCCAGCTGGAAGCCGACCGGCAGCACCACCTCCCGGGTGATCACCAGCGGGCTGCCGATGGCCAGTTCGTCCAGCGTCACCGGGACGGCCCCGCCGACGGAATTCTCCAGCGGCACCAGCGCCGCGTCGGCGTCGCCGTTACGGACGGCCTCGAGCGCTTCGGGGACGCTGCGCGCGGGCGTCCGGATGCCGTGCTCGGCCGCCGGGACGGTGCGTAGCGCCTGCTCGGTGAAGGTGCCTTCAGGCCCGAGGTAGACGAATCTGGTCGGCGGTGTTCCCGGCATCCGGCCAGTCTAGGGCGCTCACCGGCCGCAGGCGCGGACCCGGATGCCGGGCGGCGCATCGTGCTGCACCCGGTCGCTGCACACGTCGGCTCCGGCCTCGACCACGGTCAGCGCGGCGGGCTTGCCGGTCGTGACCACCAGCAGCGGCTCGACCTGGTGCTCGGTCTTGCCGGCCAGCTCCAGCTCGGTGAACTGCCAGCTCCCCGAGCAGTACGGCCCGGCGTGCACCGCAAGCTCGCTGTCCGGGATGCCGGGCTTGCCCTTGACCATGGCGAGTACCTGGGCCCCGGTCGGCCCGCTCGTGCACGTGGCGGCGGGCTTCGGGCCCCGGACGGGCGGTGTGGTCGTCGGCGGGATCGTGGGGGCGAGCGTGGGATAAGTCGGCAGCGGCCCGACCGGCGGGGTCACCCCGACGCCCCCGGGCAGACCGGGCTGGCCGGGCTGGAAGGGCGACCCCGGTTGCGCCGATGGGGGCCCGGAGGCGAGGCCGGAGGCGGCCGGTGGCGGGGCGGTCGGCAGCGGTTGCGGCGGCCTCCCGCAGGCGCCGAGCGCGGCAACGGCGGTGACCACCGTGGCGGCCAGCACCAGCGTGAGCCGGGGCGGCAGGAGGCGGGGCACGGGCACATCGTAGGGCCCGACGCCGGCCGCTGGCCCGCCCGGGTCAGCCCGCCATCCGGTGACCCGCCGCGGTCAAGGTGGCCACGGCCTCGGCCAGCCGCACGGTCGGTACCAGCACGTGGTCGGTGTCATGGGTGGAGAAGGCGAGGAGGTTGACCCGGGCGTCGGCGAGCGGCCCGATCAGCGAGGCACTCTGGTCAGCACCACATCACGGAACGCGACGGTCAGTAGCGGATGGCGGAGAAGAACGTCAGCGACGCCACGACCTGATCGTCCTGGAGCAGCGGGGTGGAGATCGCGTCCACGGTCATGTGCTGGCCACCGATCGTCGGCTGCACCCGCATCAGCCCGCGGGCCAGCTGCTCGCTGCGGATGGCCAGCAGCGGCGGGATCTGCTCGATCTCCAGTTCGGCCAGCTCGCCGCCGCCCGCGGTGAAGTCGATCAGCCGCAGCACGCCGCCGAACAGGGGCCTCCCGACCGCGTCGCCCGGCGTGCCGAGACCCAGCAGCTCGCTGCAGGACGGCGACACAGCCATGATCGTGGTGGTCACGTCGATGACGAGACAGGGCTCCGGCGCCGCGGTCACGGTCGACGTCCATCGACCTATGCCGGCCACGAACTCGGCTTCGGCCGGTGTCCGCGCCTGGGGCACGAACGCTCCCGAAAGCGAGAGCTCGACGTGCGCCACCCGGGCCCTCCTCATCGTCATCACATCGACCCGTCAGGCGCGCACTGGCCGGAATGTCAGCCGATGTCGCGGCCTGTCGTCAGTCGACGGCAAACGGTGTTGCAGGAGGAACGTTACCGGCGGGTCGGCCGCTTGTCAGCGGCCGTTTGTCCGTCGGGGTACCAACGGTAATCGCCGGCTGCCCGATACGGCGCGTTTGACCAGGTCGAGGGGCGGCTGGCCACGGCGGAGAGCTTGCCGGCCGTGCTCGGTGAGATCCGGGCACCACCGGCGATGAGCAGCCGGTCGAGCTCCTTGTGGGTCGCCACGAGGCATTCCTTCGGCAGCCCGTGCACGCTGATCACGCCCGAGCCGACGAAGGCGAGCACGGGGGTGACGGGCACGTTCAGTCCGACGGCCGCCGACATCGCGCGGGCGGCCCGCTTCGCATCGCGGCGCGCGTCCTGCACGTACGCCGGGCGCTTGCCGTTGATCTGCACGACGTCGCCCGCGATCAGCACGCGGGCCCGGCCGTGGTCGGCGACCGTGACGGCGTAGACGCCGCCGGGGCCGATGGCGAGGAACCCAGCCCGGTCATCGCCGGCTTCGGGCTCGTAGAGGCCCTGGTTCAGGTCGGTGCGGGGCCAGTCGACGATGTGCCAGGCGGGACCGAGCCGGTCCAACCGGGTCAGTGCGCGGGCTCCGGCGGCTTCGAGCCGGCGGGCGTCGCGTTCGGCGCGGCGGCGGCGGGCCCAGTCGGCGGGGCTCTGTCGGATGGCTGCGGGCGCTGCCGGTGGGGCGGCGCGGCTCGTACCGTTGACCGGCGACAGTGCCTTGGACGGGACGGGCAGGACAGGGCGTGCAGGGAAGACAGTCACGACGCCGACCTCCGGCAAAAGGTCAAGGAACTCTGATAACTACCGTAAGTGTGGGACCCCCTACGGATGCAAGGGAGCGCGGTAGTCAGAAAGCGGAGTGAGTCGGGATGAATGCCATATTCACGTCCGGCCTCTTCTTGCGTATGGTGCATTCCTTCTGGTCCTCCCGGACTCTCGGACAACGCCGCGATCAAGTTAGCCTTACCTTTGCGTCTGCGCACGCGTCTTCGATGATCCCGGCGCAAAGTCACACTGCTGCAGCGCGGCGTGCGCGCGCGGGTCCGGCATGATAGACCGCCGGAGCCCCCGGCGTGCCCTACGCTCACCCGTGTGAGTGGCTACGTGGACAGTGAGGTCGCCCGGCTCGGCACGGTCATGCTGCACCGTCCGGGACTGGAGCTCGCGCGGCTGACCCCGCGTAACAACGACTCGCTGCTCTTCGACGGCATCCCCTGGGTGACCCGTGCCCAGGAGGAGCACGACGCCTTCGCCGCGGCCCTGCGCGACCGCGGCGTCGAGGTGCTCTATCTCGGCGAACTGCTCGCGCAGACCCTCGAGGTCGCCGAGGCCCGGGACACCCTGGTGGCGAGCGTGCTCCACGACCGGCGGCTGGGCGACACCCTGCGCGCCAGCGTGGCCGGCTATCTGGCCGATCAGGACCCGCATCGCCTGGCCGACGTGCTGATGGCCGGCCTCGCGCACGAGGAGATGAAGCCGGGGCCGGGCGGCCTGGTGTACAAGATGATGGATCGCCACGATTTCGTCATCGACCCGCTGCCCAACCTGCTCTTCACCCGGGACAGCTCGGTCTGGATCCGCGGCCGGGTCGCCGTGACCAGCCTGGCGATGCCGGCGCGCAGCCGCGAGAGCACGCTGACCGGCGCCATCTACCGCTTCCACCCGCGTTTCGCCGGCACCGAGTTGCTCTACGACCCGACGCTGGAGCACGTCGAAGGCGGCGACGTGTTGCTGCTGGCCCCGGGTGTGCTGGCGATCGGCGTCGGTGAGCGGACCACTCCGGCCGGCGCCGAGCGGCTGGCCCTGCGCGCCTTCGAGGCGGGACTCGCACACACCGTGCTGGCCGTCCCGATCGCCCAGGAACGCGCCACCATGCACCTCGACACGGTCTGCACCATGGTCGACGCCGACGCGGTGGTGATGTATCCGGTCGTCGCCGACACCCTGCAGGCCTTCACGGTGACCGCCGGCGCCGAGGGCGAGCCGCTGGTCCAGCCCCGGCGCCCGTTCCTGCGGGCAGCGGCCGAGGCGATGGGCATCGACCGGCTGCGCATCATCGACACCGGCCTCGACCCGGTCACCGCGGAACGCGAGCAGTGGGACGACGGCAACAACACGCTGGCCATCGCCCCGCGCGTCTGCGTCGCCTACGAACGCAACGTCGAAACCAACGCCCAGCTCGAGCGGGCCGGCATCGAGGTCATCGCGATCAGCGGATCCGAGCTGGGCAGCGGTCGCGGCGGGCCGCGCTGCATGAGCTGCCCGATCGAACGCCGCCCGTTGTAGAACAACCATGAGCCGGCTAGCGCAGGGTCAGCTGCCGTCCGACCAGGCCCTGCTTGGCACGCCGGGCGGCCGCGTCCAGGGGCGCCGGGTCGCCCAGAATGTCGTGGTAGCGCTTGGCGAAGTCGGCCAGCGGCGACTCCCAGTCCGCACCCTCCGGCTCGCCGGGCACATCCCAGACCGGTACGAGCAGCCCGTGCGCGCGGAACATCCCGGCGAACTTGGTGCCCTCGCCGAGCAGCAGGTCGCCGGAGCCGGCCAGGCGGGCCAGCGCGTTCAGGGCGCCGTCCTCCTCGTCCGGCAGCACCCAGCGCACGTGGGCCTTGTCCGGCACCCGGCACCAGTAGGCGGCGTGCGCGGCGGCCATCCGGGTGGTCGGGTAGATCGAGGCGTTCGCGCGTTCCAGCGAGGCCCGCACGTTCTCGTCCTGGGCCTGCTCGGCGTCCAGCCAGTATTCGAAGCCCTCGTGCACGGTGATGTCGAGCCGGCCGTCGTCGAGGATGTCCTGCAGGCGCTCGCCCTGACCGGGCAGCGCCGGCACCGACACCGTCTCACCCGGCTCGGTGCCCAGCGCGCAGCGGATGGCCACCGCCAGGTCCCGCGAGACGTCGCCCGACTGGACGTGCCGCTGCAGCCCCACGAACACCTGGCCGTCCCGCCGGGTCATCGCCGGCCAGGCCATCGGCAGCACCGTGGAGAGCGTGACGGGACGGTCCCCGTACTCGGCGGCGATCTCGGGTTTGAGGCGCAGCGGCGCGGATGCGGCCGGGACCAGCTCGCGCAGCGCGATCCACTCGGTCTCGTCCGCGAGGCACTCGAACGGCCGCGCGACGAAGATGTCGCGCACCTTCTCGCGTTTCGGCGCGCCCTGCGGGCGATTTCGACGCTTGCTCATGGCGAACCACTCTAGTTTGGCGGGGGTCCGGTAGACGCACGGGTCCCGCTCAGCGGCAGTCCCGGCATCGGCACGGTTGAATCAGGTTCGGGGTGCATCAGGCTCGGGTGCATCAGGCCGGGTTGCATCAGGCCCGGGGTAGCCGGACTTCCGCGACTGTGCCGCCGCCCTCGCGGGGGCGCAGTGAGACCCAGCCGTGCTGGCGCTCCACGATCCGGCGGACCAGGTAGAGGCCGAGGCCCGCGCCTGGATGGTGCCGCCGGTCGCCGGACTCGCCCTGCCAGTAGCGCTCGAAGGCCCGTTCCACCTGCTCGGGACTGACTCCGGCGCCGCGGTCGCAGACCTGGAAGGTGACGGTCTGGCTGCCGGCCTCCGCGGTCAGCTCGACGACCGTGCCCGCCGGCGAGTACTTGTCGGCGTTCGTGGCCAGCTCGGTGAGGATCGTGGCGAGCGAGTCGCGGTCCCCGTACGCCTTGGGCAGCTCAGCCGGCAGCCCGTCGAGCACCAGGCGCCGCCGCAGCTCGGCGGGCAGCTCGGCGGTGGCCAGCCGCAGCGCCTCGACCAGGTCGAACGGGCCCACCTCGGAGCCGCCGACCTCGCCGTCCTCGCTGGTCGCGGAGAGCAGCCGGTCGACCAGCCGGGCCAGCTCGCCGGCCCGGGCGCCGATCACCCGCACCGCCTCCTGCCGGCCCGCCTCGCCGAGGGAGTCCCAGTGGTTGGTGAGTGTGTCCGCATAGCCCTTGATCACCGTCACCGGGGTACGCAGCTCGTGGCTGGTCACGGCGACGAACAGATCGCGGTCCTCCTGCCGGCGGGC
>JAVHVY010000004.1:0-8931 GCA_032160305.1 Actinoplanes sp. | reverse complement strand
AGGGAACCCGTGGGTATTCCACTCCGGGAACGGTATCGTCCTGCTGGGAGCGGGGTGTCCGCGGGCGGCCGAAGATCCGGACCCCCGTGACGCAACGGCAGGGCCAGGTCGGTAATGTGCGACCGTCGGTGACGCCTTGCCGCCAGGTGTCCGTTCTGGCCGCGGGCGGCGCAGCTGAGGAGGCTAGAGCAGGTGGTCGGAAAGACGTCCGTCGCACGGCCGAGCGCCGTACGGCTCGCCGGGCTCGGTGTGGGCGGCGCGACGCTGCTGCTGCTGCTCGCCGGTTGTTCCGTGGACGGGATCGGCACCGCGTTCGGGCACTTCGGGTGGCCCGACAACGGCGTCAGCCTGCAGGCCCACAGGATGTACGACCTGTGGATCGCGTCGGTCATCGCCGCGCTGATCGTCGGCATCTTCGTCTGGGGCCTGATCTTCTGGTGCGTCATCCGGTATCGCAAGCGCGGCGACGAGCTGCCCGTGCAGACCCGGTTCAACATGCCGATGGAGGTCCTCTACACGGTCACGCCGGTCCTGATCGTCGCGGTGCTCTTCTACTACACGGCGATCGTGCAGACCGACGTGGACAAGCTCTCGAAGAACCCGGACCAGGTCGTCGAGGTCGTGGCGTTCAAGTGGAACTGGCAGTTCAACTACCGGGACGGGGTCGGCGCGGGCGCGAAGACGGTGGCCTCCACCACCGGCTCGTCCGATGTGATCCCGCTGCTGGTCCTGCCGACGGGGGAGAAGATCCGCTTCGAGGAGACCAGCAGGGACCTCATCCACTCGTTCTGGGTGCCGGAGCTGCTCTTCAAGCGGGACGTCTTCCCGGGCAACGTGCGCAACACCTTCGAGGTCACCCTCGACCGGGAAGGCCGCTACGTCGGCCGCTGCGCCGAGCTCTGCGGGACGTATCACGCCTTCATGCAGTTCGAGCTCGTCGTCGTGACGCCGCAGAAGTTCCAGCAGTACCTGCAGGCGAAGGAGAGCGGCGCGAGCACCGAGGACGCGATGGCAGCGATCGGCTTCACCGGCGACCAGCGCTTCGCGGTCACCACGAAGCCGTTCAACACCCGGCGACAGGGCCAGAGCTGGAACCAGTCCAACGCCGTCGCCGCCGGGAAGTAGGGACCAGACGTGAAGACCGAATACAAGATCTTCCTCGGGGGCGCCGCCTTCCTGTTCGGAGCGGCCACCGTCTACGGCCTCTGGACCCGCGGCCAGACCGGGCACCTGGAGTGGATCGGCGTTGTCGCGCTGATCCTCTCCGGCCTGCTCTGCTCGATGTGCGGTGGCTTCTTCTGGTTCGTCGCCCGCCGCATCGACCTGCGCCCTGAGGACCGGGCGGACGGCGAGATCGCCGAGGGCGCCGGCGAGATCGGCGTCTTCAGCCCGGGCAGCTACTGGCCGTTCGGGCTGGCCTCGGCCGTCGCGATCACCGGTCTGGGCCTGGTGTTCTGGATGTGGTGGCTGATCGCGGCCGGCCTGATCATGGTCATTTTCGGGGCCTGCGGCCTGCTCTTCGAGTACTACTCGGGCACCCGGCACACCATCGAGCACTAGCGACACGGCACGTCCGAACGGCCCGCCTCCCCGCTCGGGAGGCGGGCCGTTCAGGTGGTGTCAGGCCGCGGCGCGGCGTTGCAGCGGCACGACCCGGTTGCTGTTGGACCGTCGGATCCAATAGCGCAGGGTGATCGGAACGAGCACTTCGGCGGTGCCGCAGCCGGTGCAGACCAGCTCCGGGCAGTCGTCGTGGCCGTCCCGGCACGGCGGGACCTCGAAGACCATCTCGCCGTCGCAGGTGGAGCAGCGCAAATCGCGTTCTCGCACGGGTGGCTCCTTTTCCTCGTCGGAAGGTGGAATTACCCGAATGTCATTCGAAACGCTGTCACGCGAGCACAGCCCAGCGGTGGACCTCGGTCGGCGTGTCGCCTGTCCCGCCCGTCACACCTGTCCGGTTCAGCGCCGGAACGCACCGGTCAGGCGGTTTCGGCGGCTTTGGCGGTCTGCGCGGCGTCGACCCAGCGCGCCAGCAGCGCCGTGGCCGCCCCGGAGTCGACTGTCTCGGCCGCACGGGCGATCCCGGCCCGCAGATCCTCGGCGAAGTCGCCCGGGAAGCCTGCCTGCGCCGTGAAGGCCGCCGCGGCGTTCAGCAGGACCGCGTCGCGTACCGGGCCGGTCCCGCCGGCGAAGGTCCGGATCGCGGCGGCCGCGTTGAAGGCGGCGTCCTCGCCGCGCAGATCGCCCGGCGTACTCCGGGGTAGGCCCAGGTCGACGGCGTCGACCACCAGTTCCTCCACTGTGCCCTCCCGGGCGATCCACACCCGGGTCGGGGCGGTGGTGGTGAACTCGTCCAGGCCGTCCTCGCCGCGCAGCACCAGCGCCGAGTCGCCGCGCCGGGCGAACACCTCGGCCATCACCGGCGCCATCCGCAGGTCGAAGCACCCGACCGCGGCGGCCCGGGGGCGGGCCGGATTGGTCAGCGGGCCGAGCATGTTGAAGAAGGTGGGCACGGCCAGCTCCCGCCGGGTGACCGCGGCGTGCCGCATGCCGGGGTGGTAGCGGGCCGCGAAACAGAATCCGATACCGGCCTCGGCGACCGTCCGGGCCACCCCGAGCGGGCCGAGATCGAGCGGGATGCCGAAGTGTTCCAGCAGGTCGGCCGTACCGCACGCGGAGGAGGCGGACCGGTTGCCGTGCTTGACCACGGTTACACCCGCGGCGGCCACGATGACCGCGGCCATCGTGGAGATGTTCACCGTGTTCGCCCGGTCGCCGCCGGTGCCGACCACGTCGACCGCGGTGGCGCGGGTCTGCTCGGGCAGCTCGACCAGCGTGGCGTTGGTCAGCATCGCCTCGACCAGGCCGGCGATCTCGGCCGCGGTCTCACCCTTGGCGCGCAGCGCGACGGCGAACCCCGCCACCTGGACCGGGGTGGCACTGCCGGTCATGATCTCGCCCATCGCCCAGGCCGTGTCCTGCGTCGAGAGCTCGTGGCCGGCCAGCAGGGCACTCAGCAGATCAGGCCAGGTGCGTGCGCCCATGGCGGGAGCCTCCGTCGGGGTGCCGGGGGGATCGTGGGAAACGGACTCAGAAGCCGATGGTGCCGAGCGTGCCCAGCGGGACGGCACCGTCGCGGCGGGCCCGGAGCATGCCGGCGATCGTCTGCCCGGTGGTCACCGGGTCGAGCGGGTAGAGCAGTGTGCCGTCGACCTGGGCGAACGCGGCCAGCCAGCGGTCGGCGGCGCGGGCGATGACGACGCAGGTGGGCGGCGGGTCGGCATACTCGTCCTTGGTCTGCCGGGCGATCCCGAGGCCGCCGGCCGGGGAGGCCTCGCCGTCCAGCACCATCAGGTCGATCTCGTAGTCGTCGAGGAGGATGCGGCACTCCTCCCAGGTCGCGGCGTCGACGAACTCCACCGCCAGATCGGCGGCCGGGCGCGGGCCGATGGCCAGCCGGATCCGGTCGCGCACCGCGATGTCGTCGCTGTACAGCAGGACGGTGTACTTGTCCGTCTTTGCGTCGCTCATGATCTGCCCGGCTCCCACGGCTCGTAGCTGCCCGCTGATCGTAGCGGTTGCGCGGTCAGGCGTCCGGCTGCGGGCGTACCCCGGGGGTCCTCGCCGCCTTGGCTCTTTCCGCGGCCTCCGCGCGGTCCAGCGCGCGGTCGACCCGCCGGGCCTCGCGCTCCGACTGCTTGATCCACTGCATGATCAGGATGCCGAGCATGGTCACGCTGACGATCTCGCCGCCGGCCCAGAGGATGCCGCCGGCCACCACCTGGTCGCTCCACGGATTGGACCAGCTCAGGTGCAGGCTCGGGTAGTAGTCGCCGGCGAGCAGCGTCTTGCTCTGCATGATGGTCAGCCCGAGCACGGTGTGGAACGGCACGGACAGCACCATCAGCAGCGCACGGGCCGGGTACGGCCACCGGTTGGGCAGCGGGTCCAGTCCCAGCAGCGGCCAGAAGAACAGGCAGCCGGTCACGATGAAGTGCACGTGGATGACCTCGTGCAGCCAGGCGTGCTGCAGCGTCAGCCGGTACACGTTCGTGAAGTACAGAATGAACGGGTTGGCGATGAAGATGCCGAAGGCGACCAGCGGAAAGGTGAGCACCTTCACCGCCCGGCTGTGCAGGGCGTCCAGCAGCACCCGGCGCGGCTTTCCGCGCATCGTGCGCAACGCCAGCGTGACCGGGGCGCCCAGCGCCAGGAAGATCGGCGCGACCATGCCCAGCACCATGTGCTGGACCATGTGGATCGAGAGTAGGGTGTCATCGTAGGCCTCGACGCCGGTCACGGTGACCGCCGCGATCGAGCCCAGGCCGCCGGCGACGAAGGCCAGCGTGCGGCCCAGCGGCCAGCGGTCGCCCCGCTGGCGCAGCCGGTGCCCGCCGTAGAGGTAGACCGCCGCGGCGACCAGCAGGAAGACGGCGACCACGCTGCCCAGGCGCAGTTGCGTGAAGATTAGCCCCGGCGTGAACGGCGGCAGGTCAGTATCCCCGCCGGCGGCCAGAACTGCAGACGATCCGAGAGGCAGCACGTCCTGAATGTAGGCCCCTCGGCCGGGTCAACCTGCGACCGGGGACCGACACGTGCCGGATTGGGGCCCCCGCGACACGTTGCGGTGATCCCGGGGCAATAATGAGCCGGTGACAGCGGCCTTAGCCATCGACAAGAGCCAGATCCACTCGTTGACGCGGCCGAACATGGTCAGCGTCGGGACGATCGTATGGCTCTCCAGCGAACTCATGTTCTTCGCGGCGTTGTTCGCCATGTACTTCTCGATCCGCGCGGCGGATTACAGCATGTGGCAGGAGCACACCCCGAAGCTCAACATCCCGTACGCCACGGCCAACACGATCATTCTGGTGCTCTCTTCCGTGACCTGCCAGCTGGGCGTGTTCGCGGCGGAGAAGGGTGACGTGCACTCGCTGCGGCGCTGGTTCACGCTCACCTTCGTGATGGGCCTGATCTTCGTGCTCGGCCAGGCGAACGAGTACCGCAGCCTGGTGCACGAGGCCGTCACGCTCAACGGCGACGGCTACGGCTCGATGTTCTACCTGACCACGGGCTTTCACGGCCTGCACGTCACGGGCGGTCTCATCGCCTTCATCATCTACATGATCCGGACGACCATGGGCCGGTTCACCCCGGCGCAGGCGACGTCGGCCATCGTCGTGTCGTACTACTGGCACTTCGTCGACATCGTGTGGATCGCGCTCTTCTCGATGATCTATTGGTTGCAGTAGCCGCTCGTTCGCGTCAAAGGTCGAGAAACCAAGAGGAAACAGCCCATGACTTCTGACACCCCCGCCGTCCGGCGCTTCCGGGTGTTCCGCCGACGGCGGTCGGTGCCGAGCCGGGCGCGGCGCCGCATCGGTTCTGCGGTCCGGATGATCGCCGCCCTCGCGCTGGCCGGTGGCGTATACACCGCCTTCGCCCCCGGTGCGTTCGCCGAGGACAACCGGCAGCTCTCGCCGGCCGCGACGGAGGGCAAGGCGCTCTTCGACACCAGCTGCATCACCTGCCACGGCCCGAATGCCCAGGGCGTCGCAGACCGTGGCCCCAGCCTGATCGGCGTGGGCTCGGCCGCGGTGGAGTTCCAGGTGGGCACCGGCCGGATGCCGATGACGCGGCAGGAGGCGCAGGCCGAGAAGAAGCGGCCCGCGTTCGACAACGCACAGACCCAGCAGCTGGGGCAGTACATCCAGGAGCTGGGCGGCGGCCCGCAGGTGCCGTCCGGTTCGCTGACGGCCGATCTGCAGACCAACCCGGACGCGCTGGCCAAGGGCGGCTCGCTCTTCCGGCTGAACTGCACGTCCTGCCACGGCTACGGTGGTGCCGGCGGCGCGCTCTCCTCCGGCAAGTACGCGCCGAGCCTGCACGACGCGACAGCCGAGCAGATCTACGCGGCCATGCTCACCGGCCCGCAGAACATGCCGGTTTTCGGTGACAACCAGATGACCCCGGACCAGAAGCGCGAGATCGTCACCTACGTGACCACGCAGCTGCAGCAGGACAAGGACCCGGGCGGCCTGTTCAACCTCGGACGATATGGCCCGGTCACCGAAGGGCTGGCCATCTTCCTGGTGGGTATCACGATTCTGGTCTTCGCGGCGCTGTGGATTGCGGGGAAGTCATGACCGACCTGAAAGGCGCGCACGGCTCGACCGAGCCCGTCGACGTGCAGGATCCGCGGCTGACCCGCTTCGACATCGTCAAAGAGGGGGCCAGGCGCGACGACATCGAGATCGTCACGTACGAGTCGCAGTTCCCGGGGCAGAATTCCAAGGCCGAGAAGCGCGTCGTACGCAACATCTCCCTGTTGTTCCTGCTGTCCGGGCTCGGCGCGCTGGTCTTCATGGGCGCCTACATCTGGTGGCCGTGGCGCTACGAGCTGGGCGCGTCGATCAACGACTACTACACGCCGGTCCTCGGCCTGTCGCTGGCCGTGTCGCTGCTCGCGCTCGGCGCCGCCATCCTGGCCTGGGCGAAGAAGCTGCTGCCGCATGAGGTCTCGATCCAGCAGCGGCACGACGCCGCGTCGAGCAACGACGAGCTGCTGATCACCGGTCAGACCATGCTCTTCGTCGCCGACGAGCTCGGCGTGCAGCGGCGCCCCCTACTCAAGGGCGCCGTCGTGCTGGGCCTGGCGCCGCTCGGCCTGGTCGCCGCCGCCCCGCTGATCGGCGGCCTGATCGAGAACCCGCACAAGGCCAAGCGGCCGATCATGTACCACACCGGCTTCGACCCGGAGGCGAACGGCGGCTCCCGGGTCCGGCTCACCCGGGAGGACGGCACGCCGATCCGCCCCGAGGACGTCAGCGTCGGCGGTCAGATGACCGTCTTCCCCGGCATCCCCGGCGGTGCGACCAACGAGCACGCCGACTCACCGACCCTGTTGATCCACTTGCGTGACGTCGACGCCGCCGCGACCCGGGCCGCGGCGGACGCCGACAAGAGTGGCCGGAACAGGGGATCGATGTGGGGCAACTACGTGGCATACTCAAAAATCTGCACCCACGCCGGCTGCCCCGCGAGCCTGTACGAGCAGCAGACCAACCGGTTGCTCTGCCCGTGCCACCAGTCGCAGTTCCTGATCACCGACAATGCGCGGCCAATCTTCGGACCGGCCAGCCGTAGGCTGCCGATGTTGCCGCTCACGGTGGATTCGGACGGCTTCTTCATCGCCGCCGACGACTATCGCGACACTGTTGGGCCTGACTTTTGGGAGCGGCCATGAAACGCCGGAAGTTTGACATCGCGGAAGTCCCGGCCAACGTCGGCAAGGGTGTCGACGAGCGGTTCCAGGTGGCCACGCCGCTGCGCGGGCTGCTGAACAAGGTCTTCCCAGACCATTGGTCGTTCCTGCTGGGCGAGATCGCGCTGTTCTCGTTCATCATCCTGCTGCTCACCGGCACGTTCCTGACGCTCTTCTTCGACCCGACGATGAAGGAAGTCACCTACGAAGGCGCCTACCCGGCCCTGCGCGGCGTCGGCATGTCCGGTGCGTACGAGACGACCCTGCGCCTGTCGTTCGAGGTGCGCGGCGGGCTGTTCATGCGGCAGTTGCACCACTGGTCGGCGCTGCTGTTCATGGCCGCGATCGTCGTGCACATGGCGCGCATCTTCTTCACCGGCGCCTTCCGTAAGCCCCGCGAGGCGAACTGGGCGATCGGCGTCGCACTCTTCCTGCTCGGCTTCCTCGCCGGCTTCACCGGCTACTCGCTGCCGGATGACGGCCTGTCCGGCACCGGCCTGCGGATCGCCTCGGCGATCATGCTGTCCATCCCGATCGCGGGCAGTTGGATCTCGGCGTCGGTCTTCGGCGGCGAGTTCCCCGGCCACCTGATCATCGGCCGGTTCTACATCGCCCACGTGCTGCTCATCCCGGGCGGTCTGCTCGCCCTGATCAGCGTCCACCTGGGCCTGGTCTTCAAGCAGAAGCACACCCAGTGGCCCGGCCCGATGCGGACCAACACCAACGTGGTCGGCGAGCGCATGTTCCCGCGGTACGCGCTCAAGCAGGGCGGCTTCTTCATGACCGTCTTCGGTGTCGTGTCGCTGCTGGCGGGCCTGTTCCAGATCAACCCGATCTGGCTCTTCGGGCCGTACCGGGCCTCCGAGGTCTCCTCGGCGAGCCAGCCCGACTGGTACGTCATGTTCATGGACGGCCTGGTCCGGCTCATGCCCGCCTGGCAGATCACCCTCCCGATCGGGCACGGCTACAGCATTCCGCCGCTGTTCTGGCCCGCCGTGGTCGGCCTGGGCGCCCTGACCACGGTCCCGATGGCGTACCCGTTCATCGAGGCCCGCCGCACCAAGGACACCCGCAAGCACCACCTGCTCGAACGTCCCCGGGACGCACCCGAGCGTGTCGGTGTCGGCGCGATGGCCTTCTCGTTCTTCATCGTCGCGACCCTGTCCGGCGGCAATGACGTGATCGCTGACAAGTTCCACATCAGCCTGAACGCGACGACCTGGGCCGGCCGGATCGGCCTGGTCATCCTGCCCCCGCTGATGTACTACATCGCGGTCCGGACCTGCCTCGGCCTGCAGCAGCACGACCGGGAGGTGCTGTCCCACGGCGTCGAGACCGGCATCATCAAACGGGCTCCGGACGGCCGGTTCTACGAGGTTCACCAGCCGCTCGGCCCGGTGGACGACCACGGCCACCCGATCGCGCTCGACTACGTGGGCTGGACGGTCCCGAAGAAGATGAACCGGGTCGGCGCGCTCGCCCCGGCCATCAAGGGCTTCTTCTTCCCGATCGAGAAGCCGGCCGAGGCTCCGGTCTCCCCGGCGGTCCCGTCGGTCACGGCGCCGGAGCGGCGCGAGGAGATCACCTCGGGCCACTGACCCGACCAGGAAAGGCCCGCCGGTTTCGCCGGCGGGCCTTTCTGCGTCCTGGCGTCTCAGTCGGGCTGG
>JAVHVY010000504.1:0-59328 GCA_032160305.1 Actinoplanes sp. | reverse complement strand
CGCGGGAGGCGACCGCCTCCATGGAGGTCGACGTCGCCTTCTTCAACGACCCAGACAACCGCAAGTCCGATCGCGTCGACGGAGCGATCGGTGAGCTGTCGTCGTTCCACGAGATGAACGGCTACTACGCCCAAGGGGTCAGCGTTTCGACCGCGACGCTGCCCCAAGGATGGCGCGATCGGCTGTTGCTGGTCGAATCGCGAAGCACGCAGCCTGGACGCGGCTACGCACTCGACCCGCACGACTGCGTTGTCTCCAAGCTGGTAGCCGGCCGGGAGAAAGGACCACGCCTTCGCCAACGCTCTGATCGAGAATGGGCTGATCGACCCAGCGATAGTCGCGGCCCGCATCGAAACCCTGGAGGTCGACCATCGGGTCAGGGTGCGCCTCCGGCGCTGGATCGGCATGTACACGCCGGCAGAGTGATGAACGGCATTGCGTCACGTCCACAACAACAGTCCGCACCGCCCTTGCGCTCGATGGTGTCCTGAGCCGGTTCGCGGCATGGCGGCGGGATCAGCGTGGTGAGTCCCCGTCGGAGTAGTCGCGCATGAGCCCAATAGGGTGGTCCGGGCTCGCGCCGGGTCGGGGCGTGTGCTCGCCGCGTGGAAGGGGAGGCGCCGGTGCCGGAGCAGCTGGCCGAGTTCGTGCGCCGGACGGAGTCGTCCGCCGCCGAGGACCTGCACGCCGTGCTCCGGCTATGTGACTCGGGGCGGTTGCGGTGCAGCGAAAAGACGCGGCGGCCGGCGGCGGCGACGGTGATCGAGGTGGCCAAGACGCTCTCGGCCGGTGACTTCTATCCGGACGAGGCAATCGCCGGGTTCGCGTGGCCCCTGCTCGTGCAAGCCGGTGGTCTCGCTGAGATCACCGGTGGGAAGTTACAGCTGACCACGAAAGGTCGAGCCGCTCTCGGTAGGCCGGCCGCCGGTGTCATTCAGGCACTGTGGCGGTCGTGGCTGACCAAGGGGCTGATCGACGAGTTCAGCCGGGTCGAGAACATCAAGGGCCAGCGTGCCGCCAACGTGCTCACCGCACCGAAGGCCCGGCGGCAGAAGGTCGCGGAGGCACTCGCCGCGCAACCGGTCGGCGAGTGGGTCGAGATTGCCGACCTGTTCCGGCAGATGAAGCGTACGGCCTGGTCGCCGCGGGTGGCGCGGAGCGAGCGGGCACTGTGGAAGCTGTACGTGGAGGATCCGCAGTACGGCAGCCTCGGCTACGCCGGTTTCGGTGACTGGGAGATCTTGGAGGGCCGCTACATCCTCGCGGTGCTGTTCGAGTACGCGGCGACTCTCGGTTTGATCGATGTCGCGTACGACGAGGCGAACGGGGCCCGTGACGACTACCACGAGAATTGGGGCGCCGACTATTTCGAGGCGCTCAGCCGGTATGACGGGTTGCGCGCGGTCAGCGTCAACGAACTCGGCGCGTACGTGCTGGGGGTGCGCGGGTCGTACACGCCGCCGGAGCCGGAGGCCCCCGAGCGTACGTTGAAGGTCCTGCCCAACCTCGATGTCGTCGCCGTCGGTCGGCCGGCGCCGGCCGAGCTGCTGGTGCTGGAGACCTATGGGCGCCGTACTGGTGATCATGTATGGGCCGTGAGCCGGGAGAGTCTGCTCGCCGCCGTCGATGCCGGGCGGGAGCCCGGCGAGTTCGCGGTGTTCCTGCGAGCCCGGGCCGC
The DNA here is from genome assembly GCA_032160305.1 of Actinoplanes sp. Lineage (GTDB taxonomy): Bacteria > Actinomycetota > Actinomycetes > Mycobacteriales > Micromonosporaceae > Actinoplanes. Next base: position 57,650 of record JAVHVY010000504.1, on the reverse strand, counting down.
GCAGCCGGAGTTGCCGGGCACGCTGCTGGCCCTGTTCGATGAGGTCGGCGAGCGAGCGGGGCAGCTCGTCGACTTGGGGCAGGTGCGTCTCATCGCGTGTGCGGACCCGGCTCTGGCCGCGCTGATCAGCCATGATCGCAAGCTGCGTTCAGTTTGCCGCCTTGTCGGCGACCGGCACCTGGCCGTGCCGGTCGACCGGGAGTTGGACTTCCGGCGGGCGTTGGCCGTCCTCGGCTACGCCGTGCCGGCCGGCGTGTCCCGCCGTCGTGGATAAGCGTTCGCCCGAACGGGTCGGGACTACGACGCCGGAGTGCGCGGCTCTGCATTGCCGGGTCGCCCTTGTCCAGCAAGCGCAAGAGACATCGAAGTGAGTCGTTCAAGATCCTGCCGACAGCGAACACAAGGGACGTTGATGGTTTGCCCTGGTGGTCTATCTGCGGCTGGTTTCAGTCCTGGGTCCAAAGCCGTCCTGGCTGGACGTAGTTAGCGTCGGCGCGGTCGACCACGAGGATGGTCTCTCCGGTTCGTTGCGTGCGCGATCAGCGGCACCGCGGCCTCGGCGAGGCCGGCGATCGCGATCGCGGCTGCCTGATCGGCGACAAGCGCCGCGGCCATATCCACCAGGATCGCGATCGCCTCGGCCTTCTGCGCCATCACGTATCCGGCGGCCACGTCGAGTGCGTCGGCCAGCACGTGACAGGCGGTCAGGACCTCGTCGAGGTGCCGGGCCGACAACTTCGCCCAGCCTGAGGTCATCGCGTCCGTCGCCGACCCTTTGTACGCCGCGGCGATACCCTTCACCGCCTGCGTGGCGTCGTCATGGGTGGTCTGCACTGCCGTCGCGAGTCGCGGGTGAAAGTGGCGAACTGACGCAGTGCGTCCTCGTCGATGTACGGCCACGGCACACCGATGACATTGAGGAGGTTCACCACCGGTAGCGGCAGGTCATCGATCGCCACATATGAACTCTAATTCTCCAGCGCGACATCCTTCTGCGCCGCGGCATTCCTCGAAGGCCACGCGCTGGGCACCTCGTGCGCGAGGTGCCCGGCGACGCTGCCGCAGGAGGCGCACCCCGCGGTACCGGTGCACGAACGATCGCGTGACCCCTTGCGAACATCAAGTCGCCCGCGGCAGGTATTTTCCCAGCTCAGAAGGCGCCGCGAGTGCTCCGGCTGTGCTCGGCGAGTGGATGGCACAACAGATCAGCGCTGGGCACCCGCGGTCACCGCCGGGCACGCCGGGCCGCGTGTGCGCAAAATTTGCTCCGCACGTCCTCCGACCAGCGACGGAAACCCCAGCGGTGGACCAGATGGCACCGGTGGGCACCCCACGGGACGCCCGGGCACTCGTGGGTATCCCCAGGTCGGTACGATATGGGCCGTAGGCCCTCGTAGCTCAGGGGATAGAGCATCGGTTTCCTAATCCGTATTCTTTCGATCTTCACAAGCCGCTGACCTGCGGGTATCCGTTTTGGGTGTGTCCGTTTTGTGGTGCTCGTTGGGTCAGCATGGGCTCGGCAGTCGGAACTGCGTCGGCTCAAGATCAAGTCTATTGTGCTCAGTGCTCGAACGATGCCGACCAGGTGCATTTCTGGAGACGCTACAAGTGCAGCTCTACCCTCGGGAGGCCGACGAGCCAACGACAGGTCGTGCGTTCGCGAACCGGTCGATGTGGGTCGAGTTCGACGCTGTCCGCACGCCCAAAGCCGTGGCGCAGTAACCGGTGGCGCCTCGCTCTCGTTGGTCCAGATGGACCTGGGTATGGGGTGTCGCCTTCAGTGGGATGCCGAGTTTGATGGCCGTGCGGAAGCTCAAACCCGCACCCCTGCCTCTCGAGTTCGGCGGTCTCGATCGCTTCGTGAAGGTCGCTGCAGCGGCTGGTGAGGCGCGTTCCGGGCCTACTTCGGTGGCAGGGTCGCGACGAAGGCGCGGGCGCGGGCGATCCATTCGTCGAGGATGTCGTCGTCGAGGACTTCGCCGGCGACGAGTATCCAGCCGCGCATCGGCCGGCCGGTGATGTCGAACGGGCGGACACCTGGCTCGGCGAGCGCCTTGTCGGTGTCGTCGGGCGCCAACCGGACGATCAGGTCGTCGCCGTGCACACCGACGGTCATGTTCCCGTCGGTCAGGAACGCCAGCCCACCGAACATCCGCTTCTCGCGCACCCCGGCAGTGTCACGTACCCGATCGCGGATCCGCTCGGCGAGAGCGTCGTCGAAGGCCATGCCGGCCATCGTAGGTTGATAATCAGCAGTTATGGCGTGACGTTCCGCGGACCGGTCCGCCGGTGGCGCGACGATCAGGTCGGTGGCCTCGCCGTAGTGAATGCCCCCAGCGGGTCGATCGGCGGCCGCAGTGGCTGAGTGTGGCTGGTAGCCCCAACGGTGCCGACCTCGCCAAAAGCACGATTGCTTTGTCGCGGGTGGTGGCTGTGCGTCGGCGTCCGCCGCTCCGCGGCCAACGCGGGCGGCGCGACGCTGTTTGTTCTCGTCATCGCGCCTGGCGCGGCGACGCCGAGTTAGCCAATTTCCAGCACGCGTTTGATGGTGGCGAGATCTTTGTTGTTGGCACGGCGCATCGCAGCGGCGAGCACCGGTGCGGAGAGCTTGCCGAAGCCGGTCGGTTCACCGTGGTTGCGTAACGTCATCCTGGTGTGCTCGGCGTCGATCTGCTGCCACGTGTAAATGGTTTCCATCGGGAACGGGCCTTGGGCGGTGCGCATGACCAGCCGTTCGCCCGGCACGAGTTCGATCACCTCGTAGGTGTAGGCCAGCCGGCGGCCGAGGAACCGGGCCACGAAATCCATCCGGGACCCGACGTGGACGGGTGGATCAGTCAGCCATTGCACCGATTCGATGTTGGTGTACCACTGCGGGGCGTGGGTCGGGTCGGCCGCGTACGCGGCGACCACCGGGCACGGTCGCTCAATCACGACATCGGTCACCACGTCGACGGCCATGACCCGATTCTGCCCGATCCCTCAGCGACACCGACGCGGAAACGGCCGCCGCCAGGCAATCGAGGTCACTGCGGTGGGCCATCAGGTAGGAAGTTCAGGATCGCAACACGCGCACCTGGCCTCGACTACGGCAGCCTCAATGTCGGTCAGACCGGGCTCGCGGCGGGCGCCATCGTCTCCTGCCGTAACGCCCGCCCCATTGGCCGCGGTGATGCCGTCACCCGAGCAACGGCAAGCGCCGCTGAACAGCCGCCCTCATCGAACTGGCCGCGGGATTCTCGCTGAACGTCACGACCTCGACCTCGCGTGGGGCCTTCGGAGAGCGCCTCGCGTATCGTCGTGACGTCGATGAACCGGGCGTATCGATGCCGGCCACGCCGAATCAGCTGCAGGGTAGCGATCTCGATGGCAGCTTACGATGTATGGAGCTGGCCCCCGGCACGGCAGGTCCGCGATAAGTCACCGATTGACCTGCCGGTCATCGGGTATTCGATGGGCATGGCTACTCGTACGAAGACCCATGAGCTGGACGCTGGACAGCGCAACGCGATGTCGGAGAGCACCTTCGCGTTCCCTCGGGTGCGCAAGGAGCCGTTGAACGACGCCCGCCACGTCCGCAACGCGATCGCCCGTTTCGATCAGGTCCGGGACGTCTCCGACACCGAACGCGACGAGGCCTTCCGCCGCATCAGGAAGTCCGCCGAGAAGTACGGCGTCGAGATGACCGAGACCCGGTGGCAAGACCTCGGCAAACCGTCCGCCGGGCGCAGGTCCTCAGAAAAGGACCGGTCGAAGGCGCAGCTTTATGCCGAGGCGAAGAAGAAGGGCATCGCCGGCCGCTCGACGATGACCAGGGAACAGCTCATCCACGCCCTCTCGAAGTAGAACCTGCCGCCCCGCAGGTGACCGTCGGCCTCGTCGATCGGCGTCGGCATCCACGCTCGTTCAAGTGCCATAACGGCCAGCCGCGCCTTGACCTGTTCAGCGTGCTCGCGGCTGTAACACATCGCAACAAGATCATCTGCTTATGCCGAGGTCCGGGTTATGCCGATGTTGGTGTCGGATCGGCTGGTCATGGAGGTGGACAGCGTCCCGCCATCGGCATAACCCGGTGGTGTTTGCGGGTGGTGTGCCTGTCTGGAGTGATCAGTGTTCCTTCAGGTAGGAGATGATCATGGGAGTAGATCCGGGTCCGGGCTGCGGGCAGCCCGACGTTGTGCTGTTGGCGGAGTTCCGAGGCTGGCTGGACCAGGAGCGGGGCTTGTCGCCGGTGACGGTGCGCTGTTACTCCAAGCAGTCGAAGGCGTTCCTGGCTGGAATTGGCGGGGCCGCGGCGGTTGGTGAGCTGGACGCGGGGAGGGTGACTGCGTTCATGGTGGACTGGACGCCGGGTCGCAACACGTGGACGGCGAAGGCGATGGTGACGTCGCTGCGGGCGTTCTTGCGGTTCGCCCACGCGACCGGGCGGGTTGGTGTCCACTATGGATGCTGGTCAGACTTTGTGGTGTGACTCCGGAGCAGATCGAGTTGGTACGGCCGCGGTTGGTGCAGTTCGCGGGGCAGATGTTGGCTGGGGTGCCGCGTTCGGATCAGCGGGCCAAGGGTGAGTTGTATCTGCGGGGTTTGCTGACTGATGGTGCGCGTAAGTCGATGCAGCCGATGGCGCAGCGTCTGGGGGTGGATCATCAGGGGTTGCAGCAGTTCGTGACGTCGTCGACGTGGGATCACGAGGTGGTCCGGGCGAACGTGGCGCGGTGGGCGGTGCCGGCGATCGATCCGGCGGTGTACGTGGTCGACGATTCGGGTTTCCCGAAGGACGGCACCGCGTCGCCGTTGGTGGCCCGGCAGTATTCCGCGACGTTGGGTAAGACGGGTAACTGTCAGATTGGTGTCAGTATCCAGATGGCCACCGACCGGGCGTCGCTCGCGGCGAACTGGCGACTGTTCTGCCCTGCCTCGTGGGACGACACCACCATCGCCGACGAGCAGGCCGCGCAGGCGGTGCGGCAACGGCGGACCCGCGCCGGTATCGGCGAGCAGGTCCGGCACCGGGAGAAGTGGCGTCTGGCCCTGGACATGCTCGGTCAGATGACCGATGCGTGGGAGCTGCCCAAGCTGCCGGTGGTCGGTGACTCGGGCTACGGCGACGCCACCGAGTTCCGGCTCGGCCTCGACGAGCGGGGTTTCGAGTACGTGTTGGAGGTCGACCCGACCGCGAGCGCCTATCCGCACGACGCCGTCCCGCTCACCCCGGCGTACTCGGGGCGGGGCCGGCCGGCGGCACCCGGCTACCCGGGCAAGCCGGTCAGCCTGCGTGAGCTGGTCCTGGCGGCCGGGCGCCGCGCACTGCGCCAGGTCACCTGGCGGCACGGCACGAAGAAGACGGCCGGCAACCCGGGCGCGGCGATGCGCTCGCGGTTCCTGGCGATCCGGGTCCGCCCCGCCAACCGCAACATCATCCGCAACGACGACGGCAGCCTGCCCGAGAACTGATCTGATCGCCGAATGGCCGCCCGGTGAACCCGAACCGGTCAAGTACTGGCTGTCGAACATGGCGCCCGGCACCGGACTGAAGACCATGGTCCGGCTGGGCAAGATCCGCTGGCGGATCGAACACGACTACCGGGAATTGAAGACCGGCCTCGGCCTGGACCACTTCGAAGGCCGTTCCTTCACCGGCTGGCACCGCCACGTCACCCTCGTCGTGCTCGCCCAGGCCTTCTGCACCCTGCTACGCCTGGACCCGGCATTAGGCCCAAAAGCGGCTGCGCCGGCCTGACCCTCTACGCGGTACTACGCGAGTTGCAAACCCTGCTCGCGGTCATGACCGGCGCCTGCCACACCTGCCAACGACCCTTCCCCGACACCGGCTGACCCGCCCCTGACCAGGCCGGTCACGAACCCTGCCAGTTCCGTTACCGAATCCCGTAACGAAACAGAAAGGCTACCGCGATGCCCGTCTGCCAGTGGTGCCACCAACCCCTGCGCCACCTGTCCAACACCGGCCGCCCCCGCCGCTACTACGACACCCGCTGCCGAGTCGCCGCACACCGCCACCGCCAACTCGCCGACACGTACTACCAGCCATGGCAAAGACGAGCCCTCGCCGAGGGCTGGCGACCACCAACCCCCTAAAACAACACACAACATAACAAAGTACTACTAGTCAAGATGTTTGGAGATCACTCCCCATGCTTGTCGGCGGCGACTGGGCGGTCGTTGACCTCGCGCGGTGTGGTGATGGAGTCGATCGAAACGGTCGGCTCACGGGCATACCGGATAGCGAACACGGCGGCGGCCACACGCCGCGCGGAACTCTCAGGTCGCGGTCCGTGGTGCCGATCAGGGGGTGTGATGCGACGGTGGTTCGGCGGCGTCCACGCGTGGCTGACGCCGTGGCGGATCCTCGTCGCGTTCGGGGTCCTCGCCGGCGTCGTTGGGGTGTTCGGGCTGCAGGCATTGCAGCGTGACGTTCATACCAGGGCGCTCAACAGCGCCGTGTTCAGCGCCAGGTTGATCAGTTCGCTAGTCGTCGGCCGTAACGTCACCGCCGGTATCCTGCACTCCGGAGTCCTGGACACGCGGCATCGCGTGGACATGGACGCCGACGTGGCAGAGCTGGCCAACAGACATCAACTGGCCGGGCTCGAGGTCTGGTCCATCCGCGACGGCCATCTGATCTACGCCGACCGCCAGCACCCCCGCGGGGAGACCACGCTGCCGTCGCGTGAGCTCATCCGCGCCCGCCAGGGCGCCTTCGCCACGGTCAGCACCGATGGCCGCACGGGGTCGACGTTCGACGTGTTCCTGCCCTTCGACGCCGACGGTGACCACGTCCTGGACGCCGTCGTGGAGGTGCTGCTGCCCAACGACCCGATCAACAGTGCGATCACCCGGTCCACCCGGCTGATCAACGCCGGTGCCGTGCTCGCGGCACTGTTCGGCATGTTCCTGCTCTGGCGCGTCCGGCTGCGGCTGCGCCGTCAGGAGCACACCGCGCGACACGACCCGTTGACCGGGCTGGGCAACCCCGTGCTGCTCGCCGAACACGCGACCGAGGTTCTCAAGCCGGATCGCACGTGCGCCGTGCTGCTGTTCGACCTCGACGGGTTCAGGGAGATCAACGACACGCTCGGGCGCCGCGCCGGCGACGACCTGCTGGTGATCGTCGCGGGGCGCCTGCAAGCCGCCGTCCGTAGCTGTGACACGGTGGTCCGGATGGCCGGTGACGAGTTCGCCGTCCTACTGAGCGACCTGGACACCGGCCTGGACGCGCAGCAGACCGCGCAACGGCTGCGTCAGGTACTACGCGAACCGGCCACCGTCGGCCTGCTCACCGTGCAGACCGAGGCCAGCGTCGGTATCGCCGTATCCCCGCAACACGGCGCGGACATCGACACCCTGCTGCGCTGCGCCGACGGGGCGATGTACCACGCCAAGACCGGCGGCCTTGGTATCACCATGTACGACCCGGCGAGCGACACCCGCGACGAACGGCAACTCGCCGTGCTCGCCGAACTTCGCCAGGCCATCACCGCGGGTGAACTACGGCTGCACTACCAGCCGAAATGCCGGCCGGACGGCACCATCGCGCACTTGGAGGCCCTGGTGCGCTGGCAGCACCCCGACCGTGGACTGCTCAGCCCGTACGCGTTCATGCCGTTGGCCGAACGGACCGCCCTGATCAAACCGCTGACCGCCTGGGTGATCACCGAAGCCACTCGCCAATGCGCCGTCTGGCGAGCCGACGGCCAGCCTCTGGGCGTCGCGGTGAACATCTCACCGCGCAACCTCGTGGATCCCGACCTGCCCGCCGTCGTGCTCGACGCGATCGCCGCCGCCCGGATACCCGCCAACGTCGTCGAACTCGAGATCACCGAGACAGCGATCACGACCGACCCGCCACGCGCCCACGCCACCCTGCACCGCCTGCACGCACTGGGCATCCGCGTGTCCATCGACGACTTCGGCGTCGGCTACACCTCACTGTCGCAACTCGGCACATTGCCCGTGGACACCCTGAAGATCGACCAGAGTTTCGTCGCCGACCTGCTCACCAACCCGGTACACGAAACGGTCGTCCGCAACGTGATCCAACTCGCCCACGACCTCAAACTGAGCACCGTCGCCGAAGGCGTCGAATCACACGACATCTGGACCAGACTCAACGAATTCGGCTGCGACGAAATCCAGGGCTACATCCTGACCCCACCACTACCACCCGACCAACTCACACCATGGCTAGCCGACTGGCGCGCCAACAGCCACCAACACCCACAGCACAGCGAACGCCGCACCGGCGAGCTGATCACCCGCAGGCCATAAGCACCTCCGCCGGCACATCCGAGCAGGCCAGATCGCCCTCCATCCGCAACTCCACCCGCAGGCCCGGAACCGCCGGTGGGCGAAACCGCGGAAGCGTTCACCCGTACACCGCTGCGCGCGAGGTGTACGCCGAGGTACCTGGTCAGTTGCACGACGGCGGCCTTGGCGGCGGCGTACGCCATCTGAGCGGTCGCCGCTCCGGTGACGGCGAGAAACGAGGCGGCGTTGATGACCGAACCGCCAGTCGGCTCGGTGTCACGCAGCCGAGGGATGCCGTGCTTGCACGCCAGGAAGATGCTGGTGAGGTTCGCGTCGTGGACCCGGCGCCAGGTGTCCAGGCTGGTGTCCAACGCCGACCGGTCGCCGGGGTCCATCAGGCCCATGTTGTTGCAGATCACCTCCAGCCGCTGGTACCTGCGCAGAACCTGCTCGTACGCCGACATGACCTGCGGCTCGTCCGTAAGGTCCGCTTGCAGCGCAAAGTCACCACATTGTGGGCGACCTTGTCGACGCCAACGACCACGCCGCCCTCCACCGCAAACCGCTCCGCGACCGCCTGACCGATCGTGCTGGCCACGCCGTTGACGACACACACCTTGCCCTTGAGCCGAGACATGACCCCTGTCCACCAGCCAGGCCGGGCATCCGCCCGCCGCGGGTCGTCGCCAACGCGCTGATCCTCATCCACCGCCACGGATTGCGCCGACGTCCCCCTGATCTTCAGTTCGCGCTCAGCTTGGACGCCTTACCACGCAGCCGGCTCTTGGCCTTGGCGATCTTCATGCCGGCGAGAGCGCATGGACCCGCCGGAGAACGAGTTCCCGGCCGGTGCCGCGTTGACGGTGCTGCTGGGCCGTACCGACGATGTCGCGGTCGGCATCACCCAGGTCGACGTGTTCACCACCGGGTTCCGGTTCACCCTGGCCGTGCGCCTACGCCGGCCGCTCCCGGAACTCGCCCACGGCGGCCTGCACATGCTGGTCAGTGACGGCTTCCGGCACGGCGTCGAGATCCCGATGGAACGTCTCCTGCTGCTCGGCATCGAGTACGCCAACGGCGACCGCGCCTCAACCCTGCGAGATCCACACCTCGGTCCCGGCGGCACCGACCGGCGGCTCGTGCTGCGCCAAGGCGGCGGCGAAGGCAGCGACCGTACCGTGGATCACACGTTCTGGGTGTCCCCGCTACCTCCGGATGGGCCGGTGACGTTCGTGAGGCCTGGCCTGCGTTCGGCGTGACCGAGTCCCACACGGTCGTCGACAGCGCCCCTATTCGCGCAGCTGCTGGACGGGCGTTGACGCTGTGGCCACCCCAGCCCATGCCCGAGCCCGAACCTCCGGCCGACCTGCCCCGGCCGTCAACCGGCTGGTTCGCGTACGGCTAACGCCTCCGAGCATCACCATCCCGACGAGGCGGCCCCACGATCAGTTGGCGAAGATGACCAAGACATTCGTCATCGACGAGACACCGGTCATTGCATCCCGGCAAGTTCGTTGGCCAGATAAGGCCCATAACCTCGGAGGGGCAGTCCTGGGTGACGTTGCTGTCCACGGGACGACGCCCCCGGACAGCGGCACGAGAGTGCCCTCGGTTTTGTGGTTCGGCGTCGCCGATCACCACCCGGACAATCGTTTGCCACGCGTTTGCCGGCGGTCGGTCACGGGCCTGCTCAGGCGGTGACGTCGAGGCGGCCCGCGGGGGTGGAGCGCGCCTGCGCGGTCGGTTTGGTGGCGCTGGCGGTCACCGTGGCGGCGCCTTGCTGGTCCTTGACGATCGCGGCTCGGTCGGCCTTGAGCTGCGCTGCGCTGGCGCCGGCCTTGATGTCGGCGCCGAGCTTCTTCTGATCGCGTTCGAGCTGCGCCTTAGCGCTGCTGTTGGAGGCGCTGACAGAGCTGACCGAGGAGATCGACATGGATGATCCTATCTTCTGCGAAGTGGGCGCCCAGGGCAGGCCATACCATTCCTTCGGCGCCGCCGGTAGCGACCTGAGCGGACCGGAGGGCCAATCGCAGGGACCGCGACACGGCCAAGAGGCCACGCAGAGACGCCAGAGGATCATGGGTGTCCGGCGGGGTAGTCCGCGCCAGTTCTCGACCATGCCGCAACGTTGGGACCGCTCGGTGTGATCGAATTTGTGGCGTGCATTGGTGGCCGAAGTCGTTTGGACGGTAAGGGTTGGCCCGGGTCCGATCATGGCGGAGGTTTATCAGGTAGCGGAATAGCCCCAGGTGAGCTGCCCCCGGTGCGACCGATTTACGTCTGGGCGCGCGCAGTCGGGACAATCATCGGCGACCAACTGCGGCGGCTCAGCGACGGCCTCGCCGACCGGCTGCCCTGGGCGTCCCGGGGCTCGGACCGCCACCACCGCTGTGCGCTCCTGGCCATCCGTTGATTGACACCACCGACGGCGGCCTGAGATGTCCGCGGCACCGTAGAGTCGTCGGCCAGCGGCCTCATTTGCGCGATTCGGTCCCGAGGTTGCGCTGGCCGGTACATGATTTTTGGCAATTCGATTCGCCAACGGGTCTTCATGCGCTCGGACTTCGGGTCGGTGAGATAGACCTCGTACCGGCAGCCGAACCGCTTACCTTCCGAACTTGCCGCGCAGTCCAGCGTGAAGCCCTGCTCCTGCGCCCAGTCTCGCAACATGCCGTTGGCACGTCGACCGTGGTTGATGTAGGTCAAGGTCGCGTACCGGCCGCCCGGCAGCACTCCAGTGCGGATCCGGCCGTCGCCCTGGACCGCCTCGTCGGTGGCGACCCCAACCTCGATGTCCATGGGGCCGCCCATGTTCACCACATGGAGACGGAAAAACGTATGACCGTATGCGATGGCCCGGTCGTCCGCCCAGGAGTACAACTCCCCATGAGCCGGTCCCGCACGGCGAACATCCCACGAAACGACGTGACGAGACGAATGCCGAAGCAGTGCCGATCGGGCTTGGCTACGATCGACGGACCGTCGATGATCTCCACCCGGACCTCCATGTGAATCGGATTTTGCCGATATTTGCTTCGGAATCGGCGACACTACGCCGGCTTCAACCAAGGTCAAGGCCATTTGCCGGAACCTTACCCACCAGCACTGCCAGACGGCGCACCTCACTTCGGCAGATCAGCATGCAACCGTGGGCCGCGGTGCCTTTACATAAAGTGACCGAACGGCATGGTTGACGTTCTGGCGCACGCCCCGGTGAGATCGGCAGGCGATGCTCGCCTCACGGCTTCGACCTGGTGGCAGCACACGCACGGCGACACCTCGCGATGGCTCCACCGAGGACGCCGGCCTGGTTGAGGGCGGCGGTCTGGGGTTCGAGTCGGTGGCACCAGTCAAGCAGAAACTCGCGGTTGGCGTCATTGAGGACTTCGGCGTCGGTGATTCTGGCGCGGGTGTCGCCGACGGGATCCCAGGCCGGGAGGTCGAAGGACGGGAGGTCGAAGGGCGGGATTCCGAGGTGGTGGAACCCGCGGAGGATGTGGCCGAGGTCCGTCGCGCTTCGACCGGTACGGTGCGGACCGTTTCCTGCCAGGCCACCGGGCCGTACCCGCCTTCGACCGAAGAGGAAAAGCGCACCGGTGGGGCCTGGCGCGCTACATCCTTCAGGAAGCGTCGTCGTACGACAGCGACGAGGACAGCGCGCGGTAGGCATCGGCGTCACGGTCATCGGTGACGGCGCCGTCGGCCTGTCCGCGGTCCTCGCGGCGAAGCGCCTCGGCGCCGAACGGATCATCCTGATGGGCCGCCACAACGCCCTGATCTTACCTGACCGCGCGACGGTGCACCCTCTCTTGTGCAGGGCACCTGCCGCCGTTGCTGGCCGTCCCCGGCCAGCCCACTCGGCTCGTGAATCTGACGGTCGACAGGCCACTCGGGGTGGGCCGGCCACCGGCCAACCGCTCTCTCACCAGATGCGTACCCGGTTGGTTCCGGCCGCGAGGCCGACGAGTGGACCCGCCGAGGATTTCGCACCATGCCGCCTCGGCTGGCCCAGGAAGTCGACGTCGATGACTGCTGGGCTGCCGTCGCGTTCCTCAAAGTCGGCGTCGGCCATTCGTGCGCGTTCGAGGCTCCGGCCTGTCACGACGTCCGCCAGCGCGTGTTCGAACCCGCTGGGCAGCTCCGTTGCCAGGTAAACCTCATCACCCTGGTCGAGAACGGACACTGCACCGTCATCGAGGACGAGCGCATTCTGCTCGCCCGCGAACGGTCGCGCACCGCAGAGGTAGACGTTGTTGCGGGCGTACACGGGCTGTTTCACCCCTTGGAAACGCTGGTGGTCTCCCGGGGGCTGCTCTGCGATGCGCTCGAGGTACGCCTTGAAGGACGCGGGGTGTCCGTCATAGCCGACCGTTCCCGAGACGGCGGCAGAGTCACCTTCGGCCCCCGGTCCGTACGCCGCGTCGGGGTCGGTGCCGACGAAGATGTTTCCGATGTATCGGTCGTCGCCGCCGGATATGACTGCGTAGCCGGCAATCTGGGTGCTGTGGGGAACGTGGTAGGGGGTGGCCCGGTCGAGGACGGGCTCGATCCGCATTGTCCCGCACACAAGATTGTTGATGAAGGCTCCGCCCTGACTGAACAACTCCAGTGCAGCCGCGGACCCGAGAATGTTGTGCTCGACGAGGTAAGGGCCGTGGCTCACCTCGACGAAGAGGTCACGGTTGTTGTTGTTGAACAGGTTGCGGGAGAGACGGGTTCCCTGGGTCTGCCAATCGAGCCAGGTGCCGAGCGTGCAGTCGTGGATCCGGTTGTGACGGATCACCACGTCGATGGCAGCGTGGAGCTTGATGCCGGCGATCTCGTACCCGTAGAACTCGCGCTTGACGGCGATGTTGTAAATGTGGTTTTCCTCGATCGTCGAGAAGACGCAGCCGAGATGACCGACGATGCCGTTCTGCCCGCAGTCGAAGATGGTGTTGCGGCGGATGACGTGGGAACCCACGTGCTCGCGATCCCACCCTGCCTGACGGGCCGCGAACACCGATTCCAGCTGGTATTGGTAGCCGGGTTTGTCGCCGCGTGTCGTCGCGTAGTTGTGCCCGGTCGATGCCTCCTTGCCGATGGAGATGGCCGAGCACTTCGCATCGTGGATGACGTTGTCTTCGATGATCCAACCCTTGGCCCAGTTCGGCCCGATGAGACCCGGCTGGTCGGCGGTCGGCGGAGTCCACGGGCATGCGGCGTGCGCCAGCTCGAAGCCGCGGACAGTGATGTAGTCCACGTGGGTGTTCATCGGGTAGAACACGCAACGGCGTACGTTGATCTCGACGAGTTCTGTGTTCGGATCCGCGTCCTGGAAGTTGGCCCAGATCGTCGTCGCCTCGGCGCCGACCTCGGCATACCAGACCAGTCGTGTCTGCTCCGGGTTGCGGACGCGGTCGACGACACCGGTCCAGTCATCGATTGCCTGGGTGCGCAGTTCAGGGCTCGCCACCTCCGCCCGGCTGGACACCTCGTAGAAGCTGAGGCCGTTGAGGTAGACGTCTCCGAGGGACTTCTTCGGTGCGTCTTTGCGGTAGACGATCCAGTCTCCGGCGATCTCCTCGGCGAAGGGGTTGAAGGAGCCGAAGAGCGAGTTGGGGATGGTCGCCTTCCATACGGCCCCGCCGTCCTGCTCCCAATTCGCCGCCCGCTCCGAACCCTTGATGACGACGTGCTCGCCGGCGGCCGCCTCGTAGGTGATGCGTCGCGCGTCGCTCAGGCCGCCGTGGCGCGGATTGACCCATTCCCGGTATTCGCCCGCATGGATGGCCACGGCGTCACCCGCCTGCGCGAGCTCAGCCGCCCGGTTGATGGTACGGAACGGCCTGTCTTCTGACCCGTCGCCGTTGTCGGAGCCGGTTGTCGTCACATGGAGCACGGATGTCATCTGCCAACCTCTTCGTGCCGTGATGGTGTGCCCTGGGATGTCGGCCAGTACTGCACTGACCGGGTGAGCGCAGCACCCCGAGGACCTTGGCTCGTACGCGTCGCTGTGGCGCTCGCGACAGGGCGACTGCGCGGCTGCCTGTTCGTCAGCGCATGCTGATGAGGTGCTCCAGGGCCAGGCGCTGGAGGCGGGCGAACCCGTAGCCCTGAGTGCGGGCCGCGTGCAGGTCGTAGTCCTCGAACGCGGTCTTGTCCGCCACCAGATCCTCGTGTCCCTCGCCCGGGTCGAGGGTCGGCTGCGAAAGTTCGGCCACCCGCGCGGCCGTCAGCGCCTCCTGCACCTCCGGGTCGGCGCGGAATGCCCGGGCCCGTTCACGCAGCCCGAGGTAGAGCTCCATGTTCGCGCGCGCAGACTCCCATACGCCGGCCATATCCTCGGTGCGCAGCGGCTTGAAGTCGAAGTGCCGGGGCCCGTCGTAGACGGGGCCTCCGCCGGGGGCGCCGTTCTCCAGCAGGTCGACGGTCGAGAACGCCTGCAGCAGGTCTCCGTATCCGAACACGAAGTCCTGGTCGTAGCGGGGGCCCTTCTGGCCGTTCAGGTCGATGTGGAACAGCTTGCCCTGCCACAGCGCCTGCGCGATGCCGTGCGTGTAGTTAAGGGTCGCCATCTGCTCGTGGCCGGTCTCCGGGTTGATGCCGACCATGTCAGCGTGTTGGAGCTGGGAGATGAAGGCCAGCGCGTGGCCGATGGAGGGCAGCAGGATGTCGCCCCTGGGCTCGTTCGGCTTGGGCTCGATCGCGAACCGCATCCCGTACCCCTTGTCGATGGAGTACTGCGCGAGCAGGTCGATGCCATCGCGGTAGCGGTCGAGGGCGGACCGGACGTCCTTGGCGAAGTCGACCTCGGAGCCCTCGCGGCCGCCCCAGAACACGTAGATCTCGGCGCCGAGCTCGGCGGCCAGGTCCATGTTCCGCATGACCTTGCGAAGGGCGTAGCGCCGCACCGACCGGTCGTTGCTGGTGAACCCGCCGTCCTTGAACAGCGGATCGCCGAACAGGTTCGTCGTGACCATCGGGACGACCAGGCCGGTGTCGGCGAGTGCCTGCTTGAACTCGTCGATGATCCGCTGCCGCTCGGTGCTGCCGCTGCCGGGCGGAATCAGGTCGTCGTCGTGGAAGGTGACGCCGTACGCGCCCAGCTCCGCCAGTTTGTGCACCGCCTCGACGGCGGCGAGGACGGGGCGGGTGGCCTCGCCGAACAGGTCGCGGGCCTGCCAGCCCACAGTCCACAATCCGAAGCTGAACTTGTCCTCGCGGGTCGGCTGCGGTGCCATCGGGGCCTCCAGGTGAGCTGCTGATGTCGTCACTTGCTGAAGCCGGCGGTCAGCCCGGAGAGGAGCTGGCGGCGGCCGATCGCGTACAGGATGAGGATCGGCAGGGTGGTCAGCATTACGGACGCCAGCACGGCCGGCACGTTCACACTGTATTGACCCTGGAAGGTCCACAGTGCCAGCGGCAGGGTCCGCTGCTCCGGGCTCTGGGTGAGGATGAGCGGTAGCAGGAATCCGTTCCAGATGCCCAGGCCGTTGTAGATGGTGACTGTGACCAGGGCTGGCCTGGTCAGCGGAAACACCAGCCGCCACAGGGTGCCCCACTCGGTGGCGCCGTCCATCCGCATCGACTCGAAGAGTTCCTTGGGCACATCGCGGATGAAGTTGGACAACACGAGGACGGACAGCGGGATGGCGAAGGCGATTGACGGGAGGATGATCGCCAGCAGGGTGTCGTACAGCTGCAGCCGGATGATGATCAGATAGACCGGGATGATCGTCGCCTGCAGCGGGATGGCCAATCCCATCAAGAACATCGAGTTGCTCATGCGCAGAACCCGGCTGCCGCTCCCGCGCACGATGGCGTAGGAGGCCATGAAGGAGATGAGCACGGCCGGCATGACGGAGCCGAGGGTGACGATCACGCTGTTGAGGAAGTACCGGGCGAAATTCGACTCGATGACCAGCCGGTAATTATCCAAGGTGATGTTGGTCGGCGGTGCCAGCGGGTTCGATCCGAAGTAGCTGCTCTGCTCCTTGAAGCTGGTGATGACGATCCAGTAGATCGGCACCATCACGACCAGCAGCCAGAGCCACCCGAACGTGCCGCCGAACCAGTTGAGCTGGCCGAGGTGCCAGTGCCGCGCGGGTTTGATGGCGGCAGGTCTGGTGCTCCGGCCGGTGCCGGTGGTCAATGTGGTGGTCAAGTCACGCTCCTTCCAGCTGACTCTGGGTCGAGTCGCCGCCGATCCGGCGTAGCAAGAGCGCCAGGGCCAGGCCGACCAGGACCAGAATGACCGCGATCGCGCTGGCCGGTCCCATCAGGTTCGCCTGGAATCCCTGCTGGTACATGCTGAGTGCGAGCACCCGGGTGGCGTCACCAGGGCCGCCGGCGGTGAGCACGAAGATCAGATCGAAGAAGGTCAGCGAGCCGACCACCATCAGTGTCGACGAGGTGATGATCGTGTACTTCAGCTGCGGCAGCGTGATGTGCAGGAACTGCGACACCCGTCCCGCGCCGTCAATTTGAGCCGCCTCGTACATCGAGGTCGGGATCTGCCGCACCGCGCCCTGGTAGATCAGCGAGTGGAACGGGATGAATTGCCATGACACCACGAAGATGACGACGCCAAGGGCGAGGTTGCCGCGGCCCAGCCAGTCCTGCGCAAGCAGCGGAATGCCGAGGCCGGCGCCGAGCCCGAAGTTCGGGTCGAGCAGCGCCTTGTACGTGATCGAGATGGCCGCGGAGCTCAGCAGCAGCGGGATGAAGTACAGCACCGCCAGGAACCCGCGGTAGCGCTTGTGGGCGGCGAGGAAGACCCCGATGAAGATCGACAGCGGCGTCTGTGCCGCCCACGACAGGACCATGACGAGGAAGGTCACCCAGAGGGCGTGTGGCAGGCCGGGATCGCTCAGCGTGGCCTTCCAGCTGGTCAGGCCGGACGGTTGAATGTCGCCGATGCCGTCCCAGGTGGTGAAGCTCAGTGCCAGGACGCCAACCAGCGGCAAGACCCCGAACACGCTGAACATCAACAGCGCAGGCAAGGCCATCCAGGTCACGGCACCGGTCCGGCCGGTGGTGGCGGGAGCGGTCTGGCCCACCGGCACGGTGGGCGGAGCGAGCGTCGTCATTTGCCGATGACCCGGTTCATGCTGTCCACCCACTGCCGCGGGGTGATCTGCAGCTGGAACAGCTTGGCGATGTTGTCCAGCAACGTCTCGGCCGCGGTCGGGCTGAGCGCCTGGTCCCACGACTGAGCGAACACCTTCGCGTTCACCGAGGTGTCGTAGACGAACTTGAGGTACGCCGCGTCCGGGGAGGCGCCGAGCTTGGCGTCACTGCCTTTGATGACCGGCACGCCGCCGGATTTGATCCAGCCCGCGATCTCCTGGTCGTCGAGGAGGGTGGTCGACATGAACTTCTTCGCGGTGTCCTTCGCCTCAGCGCTCGCCTTGGACGAGATCGAGAGGTATTGACCGGGATTGCCGACGGTGTTGCTCGGGTCGCCCTTGCCGCCCTCGACCGGCGGGAAGTTCATGTAGCCGAGACCGCCGCTGGAGACGAAGTCGCCACCCTGGGAGTGCTGGATGCCGTACGACCAGGAGCCGTGCAGCATCATCGCGGCCCTGCCGGTGTACAGCAGGGCCTGGTCGGCGTTCGAGTCGGCGGTGATCGACGAGAAGCCCTTGATGAAGCCGTTCGCCTTCACCAGGTCCTGGACCTTGGTGAGCATGTCCAGCACGGCCGGGTCGGACCAGGCGTTCGCCTCGCCGGCGAAGACCCGGTCGAACACCGCCGAACCGGCGGTGCGATCGAGCATGAACTCGAGCCACATCATGTTGGTCCAGCGGGACTGGCCACCCAGCGAGAACGGCGCGATGCCGGCGGAGTTGAACTTCGGCACCAAAGCCATGATCTCGCCAAATGACTTCGGGGGCTGCACGCCGACCCTCGCGAAGACCTTCTTGTTGTAGAACAAGAGGATCGGCTGGACGGTCTCGACCGGCATGGCGTAAATCCTGTCCTTCACCGTGGCCGCGCCGAACGACGACGGGAAGATCTTGTTCTTGACTGCGGCGTTCTGGCTGAACCAGTCGGTCAGGTCCTCAACCTGGCCCGCGTCGACGTAGGACTTCAGGCCCCCACCGCCCCAGCCCCAGATCATGGTCGGGCCCTGGGCGGCACCGATGGACGTCTTGATCTTCTGCTTGTACGCGTCGTTCTGGAAGAAGGTCGGCTTGATCTTGCTGTTCGGATTGGCCGTGTTAAAACGGTCGATGGCGGCCTTGCGGATCGGCTCGCCGGGCGGGCCGCTGAGCGACCAGTAGGTGGCGGCACCGGCGCCGCTGGAATTGGTGCCGGGACCGGAACTGCCGCACGCGGCCAAGGCGGCAGCTGCACCGGCGCCAGCGCCCAGCCTGAAAAAACCACGACGCGAGATCGGCCTGCGATTCATGCGCTTCTCCGTACTCGAGACCCCCGGACTAAATCCGGCGGGTCGTTGGAGATAGCCCGCCTGTGGGCTGTTAGCGGTCCTCACCGGTGTGGCCCCCGAGCATGCGAGCTGTCAGGGACGAGAGTGAGGACGAGTCACGTTACGGTAGTATTGCGCCGATCTATCGAGTCAACAGGTCGCGTGAAAGATTCACGCTGTGCGCAATGTTCCGAACCGCAGCAACCGCCCTACGGGGTGGTCAGTTGAGTCTCTTAATGGTCAAGTGCTCACCGCAGACATCTCGGGGTACGTCATCCATCAGCTGTCCAGCCTCCTCACGACCAGCGGGCGCACGGTCTGCCGCAAGACCACACAGGTCAGATGAGAAGAGTGCTGACCGCCAGCCGCTACCGGAGCCATCCCGCACCAACGGGCTGACAGAACCCATTAGATGAGGGTGGCGTAGGGAGCGCGCCGTCCTCCAAGCCGGCGAAATTTGTCAAAGGCTGTCCCGGACAGGCGGCTTCTCCCGATCCGACGGCGTGGTCTACGGTTGACTCAACGGCGGTGCCGCATCGTACTCGGCGAGCAGGTGCGCCTTCGTCGCAACGAGATGCGGCTCCACATCGGCGACCAGCTCGACCTCGTGCGTCTCAAGTCCGGAGGCCACAACGACCACCCCCGGCACCTGATCGAGCGCCGCGAGCCAGCCGGCACGGCCTTCCCAGCCCACCGGCTGCTCCGGCCAGTACCGGAAGGTCTTTCCAACACCGTCGACCTCGATAGTGACCTCGCCGGGCTACTCGGCCGTCACCGCGTCGACCATACGCTGAAAGGTCGCGCTGTCACGGGGCGGCTCAACCGCGAGAGCGATCGCGGTGTGCCGGTCGGCCACCAACTCCTCGGCCCGCCCGGCGGTCGGGACGATCTCCGCCCACGGCCCTGTCCCGGTCGGCCCGTAGGCCAAACCGGCCCTGCTCAGGATGCCGTCGGACCAACCCCACTGGCTGATCATCCGTAGCCCAGACGCCGGCCAGCCCGTATAGCGGGAGCAGCCCGACGGACCGGCTGATCTCGTCGACCCTTCAGGACCTGCTTGGGCACTCCAGCATCGTGGTCACCGCCGACACCTACACCAACTCTCGGGAATTGCATCAGGTGGGCGAGAAGTCGCTGGTCGCGAGGTCAGGGCGACGCCTGCGCGGTCTTTCGAGGGCTTACGGTGTGGCTGCCTGAGCTGGGAGTTTGCCATAGTGATCCCGCTTGATGCAAGATCTGCCCTTGGAACGGGCTGGATCTTGACGGGCGGAGGACTGGTTGCGGCAAGCTGAGCTTGCGGGCGCGGCTCACATGGAGCTCGTCTCGGGTGTGGTGCAGTTGCGTCCGGAGGACGCGATGCTCGAGGCGATGCTGCGGGGCTGGCGGGCGCAGCAGACGGCGCGGGGCCTGAAAGAGGACACGGTCGTGCCGCGGGAACGGCTGGTTCGTCGGTTCCTGGACTTCACGAACGAGTATCCGTGGGCGTGGTCGCCGGGTCACATGGATGAGTGGTCGATGCAGTTGACGACCGAGCAGCATTTGGCGTCGTCGACGATCCGCAGCTACCAGTGCACGCTTCGGCTGTTCACCGAGTTCCTCATCGATGGCCGCTATGGCTGGGCGGTGGCGTGTGAGCAGGCGTTCGGCCCGGGCCGGCATCCGGTGGCGATCGCTCATGAGTGGAACACGATCGCTCATCTCAATGACTACGAGGGCAATCCCGAGGCCCGGCCGTTCACCCGCGACGAGGTGCAGCGGTTCCTGGACTACGCCGACGAGCAGGTAGAGCACGCGGTGAACTCCAAACGCAAGGGTGCGTTGGCCGCCTATCGAGACGCGACCCTGTTCAAGGTGATCTATGGGTGGGGGCTGCGCCGCACGGAGACCGCCAAGCTGGATCTGGTGGACTTCGGGCGCAACGCGGCGGCGCCGGAGTTCGGCCGGTACGGGATGCTCAACGTCCGGTACGGCAAGGCGAAGAAGGGGCAGCCGCCGCGGCGGCGCAACGTCGCTGCGGTGATGGGCTGGGCGGTCGAGGCTGTCGTCGACTATGTGGACAACGTGCGGCCCCGGTTCGGTTGTGCGGATCATCCGGCGTTGTGGGTGACCGAACGCGGCGGGCGGGTGAAACCGGCGGAGATCAACGCTCGGTTCGTCACCTACCGGGAGGCTCTCGGGCTGCCGGCTGCCCTGGTCGTGCATAGCCTGCGGCATTCCTACGTCACACATTTGACCGAGGACGGGGTAGACCGCAGATTTATCCAGTCCCAGGTCGGGCACGAGAGCGACAGTTCCACAGCGGTATATACCCATGTCAGCGACGACTTCATGAACACGGCGCTGCGCCGGGCTCTCGGCCCGGTCCTGGACATCGACCACAGTGGTCAGTCATTACAGAGGGAGCAGCGGTGACCGCGAAGCTGGACTATCGGTGGCATCTGCGGCAGGTCATGGCCACCCGGGGCATGTTCTCCACCACGGATCTGCTCGTGCCGTTGTCGCAGCGGGGTATCACGCTGTCGTCCAGCCAGGTCTACCGGTTGGTGGTTGACCGGCCGGAACGGCTCAGTCTGAAGATTTTGATGGCGCTGCTGGACATCCTGGACTGCACGATGACCGACCTCGTCGAGCCGGTCCCCGCCGCCGGGCAGACGGTCAAGAAGGCCCGGGCGGCCGGCGGTGACACCGGGGTCGGTGACCTGCGGCCGAAGCGGGCCCGGATCACCCGGGCCGACGGCTAATCGGTGGCCACTGCCGTCTCCGAGGTTCTCGCCGACCCGATCGGTGTCACCGTCGATCTGGTCACCGGTATCGAGGCGGGCATGGACCGTCGCCTGGTCGAGACGGTGGTGACACGGGTCGCCGGCGGACGGGCCAAACGCCGCAAGCTCGCCCAGGCCGTGACCGGGCGGCCGGCGGTCCTCGCCGACGGCCGCTCACCGGCACCGCGGGTCGTCGCAGATCTGCTCATCGCGTTGGTCGCTGCCGGAGCCGTAACGATCTCGCCGCCGTTGTGCGCGGAATGCGGCAAAGCCCTGCGCACGCTGCAGCGCCGTGGTGAGCACTGGTACTGCGGCGCCTGCGGGCCGCTGCGTGAACCCTGCGTCGCCTGCGCGCGGACCAAGCCGGTGCATTCCCGCGACCGTGACGGACGGCCCCGCTGCGATAAATGCCCGCTGCAGGATATCGGTGATCCGGTGGACATCGTGATCGGCGTCGTCGCCGTCATCGACCCGGCCCTACCGCCGCAGGCGGTGGCGGCCGCGGTGCGAGCGGCGGTCCCGGCGGCGGGGCGGCGTCATCAGCTGGCCTGGACGGTGCAGCGGCGGCCCGAACTCCTCACCGGATCAGGTGCCGAAGCCGCCGTTCCTTCGGTCCTACGCCTGATCGACGCGCTCTGCGACGCCGGTGCCAACAATGTCGTCCGGCCGCCTTGCCCGCACTGCGGCCGGGTGATCGCGCTGGTCAAACCCCGCGGCGGGGTCCGGCTCTGCCGCACCTGCGTGGCCAAGTCCCGGGCCGAGCCGTGCTTCGGCTGCGGGCGGGTCTGTGAACCTGCCACCCGCGACGAACACGGCCGGGCGCTCTGCCCGAACTGCCTGGTCAGCGACCCGGCCAATCTTGAGGTTTGCGTGAGCTGTGGCCGCCGCCGCGTCGTCAACACCCGCACCCCGCACGGGCCGTTGTGCTCAGCCTGTCCGCCGCTGCCGACATCGGTCTGCTCGATCTGCGCACAGCAGCGGCCCTGCGGGACGTCGCGGCTGACCGGGCTGCCGTGGTGCCCGCCCTGCCAGCGACAGTCAGCACGATGCGTCCGATGCGGACGCTCCGAACCGGTCCGCTCCGGCACCCTCACCGAGCCGATCTGCCAGAGTTGCACCGTCGCGGTGTTTCCCGACTGCGCCGCCTGCCAGAGCAGCCCGCAACCGGGCCAATGCCCGAACTGTCGTCTCGAACTGCGGCTGCGGGAACTGTTCACCGGCCCGGACGGCGCCACCCACCCCGCCCTGCATCCGCTGAAGCAAGCACTGACGGCCACCGATCCGCCCGGCACCGCACTGCGCTGGCTCGCCAAACAACCCGTCGCTACGGTCCTGTTCGACATCGCCGCCGGCCGCCGCGAACTCACCCACGCCGAACTGGATGAACTGCACCCCAACGGAATCGTCGCGCACCTGCGCAGCGTGATGGTCGCCACCGGGACCCTGCCGGCGCGTGATGAGCAGATGGCCCGCCTGGAACGGTTTCTCCGCGACATCCTCGCCACCAGAACCGACTCCGACCAGCGGCAGATCCTGCATCGCTACACCAACTGGCACCTGCTGCGCCGGCTACGACGCCGCAACAACGGCCAACCCGCCACCCATCAGCAATACGCGGTCGTGCACCAACACACCCGGGCCGCCACCGTCCTTCTCGACTGGCTGACCGGCCAGCACCTCACCCTGGCCAGCTGCGGCCAAGGCGACCTCGACCGGTGGCTGTCGGGCACCGAGGCCTCCCACCGCTACCAGGCCGGACACTTCGTGCGCTGGGCCGCCAACCAGCGCCTCACCACGCTGTCGTTCCCCGCCACCCGCTGGTACGGCCCCACCCGGGCCTTGGACGACCAAGCCCGATGGGACGCCACCCGCCGTCTCCTGCACGACGACACCCTCGCCGCCCGAGACCGCCTCGCTGGTCTGCTCGTCCTGCTCTACGCCCAACCGGTCGCCCGGATCAGCCGGCTGACCACCGACCGGGTCACCGCCGACGACACCACGGTGAGGATCCGGCTCGGAACGGCACCCATCGCCCTACCCGAACCGGTCGCTGAGCTCACCCGGCAACTGCTGACCGGCAAACGCGGACACGCCACCACCGGTGCTGGCCGCCCCTCACCCTGGCTGTTCCCCGGAGGCCAGCCCGGCCGCTCGATCAGCGCCGCCCAG
The DNA here is from genome assembly GCA_032160305.1 of Actinoplanes sp. Taxonomy (GTDB): domain Bacteria; phylum Actinomycetota; class Actinomycetes; order Mycobacteriales; family Micromonosporaceae; genus Actinoplanes. The sequence continues at coordinate 34,040 of JAVHVY010000504.1, read as the reverse complement.
CTCGGGCAACGACTCAAAGACCTCGGCATCCAACCCGGCCCGGCACGCTCCACCGCACTGTTCCAACTCGCCACCGAACTGCCCGCCGCGATCCTCGCCCGCATGCTCGGCATCCACATCGACGTCGCCGTCGCCTGGCAACACGCGTCCGCCGGCGACTGGGGCACCTACGCCGCCGACGTCAGCCGCCGCTCAGGAAAGGGTCTCGACCGCCCATGACGTTCCACCACCACCTACAACAACTGGCAATCGCCGCTATCGCCTCAATCGCGCCGCCCGCTGCGCCCGACATCTACGCGGTCTCCTTCCTGATCGACGCCGAAGACGACGATCCACGGCGGCCCACCCTGACGATCGGCTACAACACCGAAACCCAGATCCGCCGAACCCTGCATGACACGACTCATCGGTCACCCGACCCCGCGGAGGCCCGCTGGAACTACGCCTTCTGGCTCCAAAACGAACTCGTTGTCATCGGGCAACCGCAACAAGACCCGGCCGGAGCCGCCACGAGGGAGCAGTGGATTAGAGATCTCGGACTCTGGTACGACGACCCGACCGCCGCACAAGACTGGCTCACCACCGTCGAGCCACTCGCCCAACAGATCGAGACACGCTTCAACACCATCTGCTGCGACGCCGCCCTGGCCCTTCACACCAACGGGACCATCGAAAAGTCCCTCGGCAGACCCGTGCCCGTTCTCGTTCACGAACTGGAGTACTACGAACAGATCGCCCAACGAACCGAGACCGCCAACCCACCCGGGCTCGCCGACGAGTTCACCGCCTGGGTCCGCCTCGGCTGAGGTATTCAGACGGTTCCAATATCCGACGTCACCGTTAAGCGTGCTCCCCGACGCGCAGCGCCGCTGCGCCGACGCCACCGCCGCCCTCGTCCTGGCCGCTGCCCGGCACACCCGCAAACGGATCAAGCAGAAGGCGGCGAAGAATCGGCCCGCCGGGCGCGACGAGAAACAAACCACCCCGGGAAAGCAGCCTGATCGGACGAGGCGAAGCCGCAGGTCACGCAGCCACCGCCACCCGCATCGTCACGGATGGTAATGACACCCATGTGCCCCCACGCGCCCCCCATCGTCCACACAGGCCGGACAACGTAAAGGGCCTGACCCACATCTCTGCAGCTCAGACCTCTGGTGATGTGGTGCGCCCGAAGGGACTCGAACCCCTAACCTTCTGATCCGTAGCTTCCCCGCGCTGCGACGTTCGATCACCCACGGATCACCACGGATCGCCGTTTTTACCCGATGACTGTCCGATGTGTACGCCATCGACCTCGGGAGGTACCAGTTTGCTCAACCCTTCCGGGCGGGCCGCTGCGGTGTAACGGATACGTGGGCCTGTGACTTGGTAAGGGGTGCCTCGTGTACCTCCGGAGGGCGCTCGCCGTGGCCGCGATCCGCTGGCTGGGCGAGCAGCGCCGGACCGGCCGCATCCCGGACGTGCTGGTGCTGGCCAACCACCCGTCGCGGCTGGGCATCGACTCCCCGCACGAGGTACGCGCCTGGCACGACGGGGACCGAGCCATCATGATCGACATGGAAGGCGCGCCCGGCGCCCAGGGCGCCGCGCTTCCCGGTCTGCGCGGGCCCGCGAGCGTACGCGGCGAGTACGAGAACTCACCGTCCACACAGTCGTGGCCCGGGCATCCGCCGGAGGCGTACGTCTCCTACGGCGGCTTCGACTGGATGACCGCCACCGTCGGCGGCCTCTGGGACGCACTGCTGTCGGAGAGTCGGCTATTCACCGTCACCAGCAACTCCGACAACCACCGTACGGTGCTGGACACCGCCCGTAACGGCGACTTCGCGCCCGGGCAGACCTTCGACACCATCGGGCACCTGCCGGACCCGGTCGAGACCGGCATCCCGCAACCAGGCAGCGACTTCTGGCCCGGCCAGTTCAGCCGGACCCACGTCGGTGTAGCCGGTACGGCTACCGCGAGGTCATGGCCGGACTCCGGGCCGGGCGGGTCTGGGTCGACCACGGCCAGCTCGTCGACGGCCTCGACGTCCGTCTGGAGGCCGGCCACAGCCGCGCCACCCTGTGCGGGCGCGTGCGGGTATGCCGCGGTCAGCGGCTCAGTCTCACCGTGACGGTGACCTCGGCCAGCCGGCCCAACCTGCGCGGCGACCTGCCCCGACTGGCCCACCTGGACGTGATCCGCGGCAGCACCGGCCGGGCCGGCGCCGACCGGGACACGTTCCTGGCACCGGGCACCCGCGTCGTGGAGACGGCGGACACCACTCGCCGCACCGGGACCTACACCCTGCACATCCCACTGGGTGCGGCCCACGAGAGCGGCTACATCCGGTTGCGCGGCAGCGACGGCCGTCGCCACGGTCCCGGCCTGCGCAGCCGTACGGTCGACCCGCACGGACCGCTGCCGCACTCACCCGGCCAGAGAGATCCGTGGCTGGACACCTGGCTCTACACCAACCCGATTTTCATCGACGTCAACTGACGAACACTGGTTCCGCAACGAGACGGACCGCCCATGGGCGGTCCGTCATGTCAGATGCGATCGGTTCAGCGGGGGGTGTCGGAACCCTTGTTGGTGGGGTTCGCGGCGGAGGCGGCGGTCTTTCGTGCGGCGGTGTTGGTAGCGGTTGCGGCAACCGGACGCTCCGGCGAGGGTCCGGCGGAGGGCTTCGCGTCGGCGGAAGGCTCCGAGCCGGTCGAGGCAGGCTGGGCGGCGCCTCCGTGGTGCGCGGCCAGGTCCTTGTCGCGTTCTTTACGGACGAGGTCGGCCAGGACGGCCTTGTCGTACTTGTTCTCGGCGGCGTAGGTCTTCTGGTGGGCCTTCGCCACGGAGGTTGCGGCCTTCTTGCGGGAGGCGGTGAGCCGCTGGTGCTGCTTGGCCGACGTCTTCAGCGCCTTCTTGCGCTTCTTCACCTCGTCGCTGGCCCGCCGGAGTGCGCCCTCGTGGTCCTGGGTCTGCGCCGCGTTAGCGGCGAGCTGGGAGTCGACACCGTCGAGGCGCTGCTGGGCGGCGGCGGCAGTGGCCTTGGCGGACTGAGACTTATCGCGTCGACGATCCAGCTTGGAGCCCTGGCCGGCATCGGTGGTGCGGTCGGAGTTCGTCATGTGTCCTCTTTCTCTGGTGACATTGATGGAGGTATCCGCACACTGCGAGGGGCGATACGGGTGACAGGACCGTCATGCTGCCCGGACAAGCGTGCGGGGGCGGTCCCCATCGGGACCCGCCCCGCGCGGCGCGCGCCACTCGGGCACGCGGCAACACGTACGCCTACTTCTTCTTGCTCATCTTGTCCTTCTTCTTGTCCTTCTTTGGACTTCGTCGGCCTCCCTTCCCAGGTCGTCGGCCCAGGGCCGGTGCATCCGACACGAGCGCGTCGAATGGGTCGCCATCTTCCTGACGCGGATCGGCAACCACCCGTTAACCTTAGGAATCCCCCACGGTCATGTCGCCCAACGCAAGGTGAACTCTGTGTGGGCCACACCACGCGATTAGCCGGCGTCGGCCTCGCGTTCGCGGCGGCCTGGCGCAGGTCCTCGGTGACGCCGCCCTCCGTGAGCGCAATCAGGTGCGACTGCACCGTGGCGCCCTGCTTCAAATGGTCGTACGTCTCGCGAACCCGCTGGTCGATCTCCGCGGGGTCGACCTCAGGAAACCGCCCGGACAGCACCTCGACCTCCCGCCGCAGTGCGGCGTGAGGGTCGATCAGGCCGTCGCGGGCCGTGGGCTCGGTCATCGCAATCTACGTTCCGTCTTCTCCCCACAGGTGTATTACCGCGAAACCGCCGCCTTACACCGATGAAGCAGACGGGCAGCGCCTGCTTCGCAGTGTGTCAGCGCCGGCGAAGGAAGCCCCGCGTCGAGGAACTTGAAGTTGGTGTCCGGGCGGTCGGGGTGTTCTGCCCATCCTGCACGACGAGCAGTCTGCCGGAGAAGCCCGGCAACGGTGTCGACGGTGGTGGCTGCGCCGTCGCACTCTTGGCAGCCGTCCGCCCTCGGGCCGTCGACCACCGCGAAGTGGCCGAGCGGCCGGTTGGTACGCCGGTCGTAGGTGTAGAAGGTGTTGTCGCCCTGGCTGGACACCAGCAGCGTGACGGACGTGCGCCAAGTCGGGTAGATGGTGAGGCCCTCGACGTCAGCGGCGATCCGTCCGCCGAAACCGGGGTCCGCGCCTGCGGTCATGCATTCCTCGGTGACCGGGTCGAACACCGCGGGTACGCCGAACTCGCGGGTACGTTCCACCGACCGGGGCCGCCCGCCGAACGCGCCACGGTCCAGAGACACCCGCCACAGTACGACGTCCTCTTGAGCCAAGTACGCGGCGTCACCGCCATGCCCCTCCACCTGCGGTCCTTCGCCCGGTTCGCCGCAGGGTGTCCAGGCCGTACCGTTCGGCAGCGTGAAGGTCGACGGCAGCCGCATCGCCGGCGGACTTGCCGTCGTGGGCGACTGGCCACTGGTCGGCCTCGACGGCCACCTGCTCGGGTCGGGGCAAGCGGCCGTCGCGGTGCTGCTTGCGTGGGCCAGCGCGCTGGCGCCGACACTGGCGTTCGCGGCCGTCGGGTGGCTCGGCTCAGTGGCGTTCGGCCGTTCTCCCTTGGGGTTGGTGATGCCGGCTCTGCTGGCCTTGCTCCTGCAGGTCGCGCAGATCCTCCCACTGCCGGTCGTCGTGCGTGCCGCCTTGCCCACCTACGCCTTCGTCGCCTGGCGCGGGCTCTTCACCGACCCCGCACAGACCGGGCCGCTCGTCGTCGGGGTCATCGTCAGCCTCGCGTGGGCCGCAGCGGCGTCAGCGTTGGCGTACGCGCTGTTCATGCGCCGCGACTTCACCGACGTCGCGTACGACGGCGTCGACCGCGGCATCGTCGTGTGGGCGGTGCTGCCGCTGGCCACGCTGCTCGTCGTGACTGTCGGGGTGATCGCTGCAGCCACCCCAGCCACCGGCTTCGGGATCGACAAGGCCAAGTTGGACGGCTCCCTCGCCACAACCTATGCCCATTTGTACCGGATGCAGACCGCAGAGCTGCATCGTCCCGGCGTCACGGAGGCGCAACTGCACTCCAGCGCCTCGTGCGACAAGGGCGGCTCCCGGGTCGAGGACATCGGCCCGGGCAATGACTGGCGGTGTGTCGTGACCTGGCGCCTCCCCGGGTCCAGCGCCTCCGGCTCGGCCATCTACCAGCTCGATGTCACCCCGGACGGGCGGTACGCCGCCGACGGTGACGGACCTCAGGCGGTGAACGGCTTCTTCCAGGTACGCACGCCGACTGGCGACGCCCCCAACCCCCTCTGGCAGTTCGACGGCTTCGTCGATCTGCTGGCCTCCACGTCGAAAGGATAGGTATGCAGGTCACACGACAGCGCCGACAAGTCTCGAGAGGCGGCTTCAGGCCTTTCGGCGAGAACCGCCGGCTGGGCATTATCGCAGCGGGCACCACTGCAGTCATGGCGCTCGCCGGCGCGGGAACCGCATACGCGACGACCAAGGCGTTCGGGCACAACCGGGTCGGCACCGAGTACCCCCAGGGACTCCAGATCTCCGACGACCAGATCCTCAAGCCGCTCGGTGAGCGCCTCGTCACCCAGTTCGGCAAATTCATGGGCTCGACCGTCAGCCCCAACGGGCGATTCCTCGCGGCGACCAGCGCGGACAAGCCCGTGGTCCTGCAGATCTTCGACCTATCGAGCTACAAGCTCATCTGGACGGTCGGGAGCGCAACCGCGATCAATCAGAAATTCGCTGACCCCACCGTCGGGCAGGAGGGCCCGACGTACTCGCCGGACGGCAAGTTCCTCTGGCTCCCGGAGCAGGACGCCCTGACCCGGTTCCCGGTCAACGCCGGCGGCACCCTCGGCGCGCCGACCCGGGTCTCGATCCCGAAGGTCGCCGGTCATTCCGCCCTGGTGGGCCAGATCCGCTACTCGCCCGACGGGTCCACCATGTACGCGGCCCTGAACGGGCAGAACAGCGTGGTCGCGCTCGACCCCGCCACCGGTGCGGTCAAGCAGACGTGGAACGTCGGCATCGCGCCCCGCGAGCTCGTCTTCGCAGGCGGCAAGCTCTATGTGAGCAACGAGGGGGGCCGTCCGGCCAAGGCGGGTGACACGACCATGGACTCCTACGGCACGCCGGTGCCCGCCGACGGGTACCTCGGCACGTCCACCACGGGAACCGTTAGCGTCATCGACACCGCGAACCCGTCCGCGGAGGTCGGATCTATCCCCGTCGGGCTTCACCCCACCGCGATGTACGTCAAGAAGAAGGCGCTGTTTGTCGCGAACACGAACAGCGACACCGTTTCGGTCATCGACACGACGTCGAACCGGGTTGTGCAGACGATCGAGACCAAGCCGTGGCCGTCGTCCACCGTCGGGTACCAACCCACCAGCATCACCTTGACCGGGGACGGTCACTTGCTGGTCAGTCTGGGGAGAGCGAACGCCGTCGCGGCGTACCGCTATTACGGTTCGCCGCTGGAGCCGGTGAGCTACGTCGGCCTGCTCCCGACGGACTACTACCCCGCGACCCTGGCGACCGTCGGCAATCAGGTCGTCGTCACCAACACCCGCGGCATCGACGCGCGTGGCCCGGCGTTGACGACCTACAAGGGAACCGGAACCGTGCCGGTCGTCGGGCACAACACGCACAGCACCACCGCATCGCTGACGCGTTTCACGCTTCCGAGCGACCGGGTCATCGCCCGGTACACCTCGACGGTCTTCGCCCAGAACGGCTGGGGCAAGAACGACGTCCAGAAGGCGACCGGCCGTAATGCGGCACCGGTCCCCGTCCCGACCCGCATCGGCGATCCGTCGACGATCAAGCACGTCTTCCTGCTGGTCAAGGAGAACCGCACCTACGACCAGGTGTACGGCGACATCGCCAAGGGCAACGGCGACCGCACCCTGACGCAGTTCGGCGAGCAGGTCACGCCGAACCAGCACGCGCTGGCCCGGCAGTTCGGGCTCTACGACAACACCTACGACATCGGCACGAACTCCGCCGAGGGCCACAACTGGCTGATGCAGGGCGACAACCCTGAATACACCGAGTCGTCGGCCGGTGAGTACGAGCGCAGCTACGACACCGAGGAGGACGTCATCGGTCACCAGCGCTCCGGCTTCCTGTGGACCGCCGTCGAATCCGCGCGTGCGACCGCTAGGAACTACGGCGAGTTTCTGTTCACGGAGGGCAAGCCGGCCGGCACCTGGCAGCAGTACTACTGCGCGACCAAGAGCGTCGAGAACGGGGGCGACCCCGCCGAGCTGACCACGCCTGACCTCAAGGGCAACTACGGCTCAGTGATCCCCTCGCTGAACGCCATCACCGACCCGCTGTCTCCCCCGTTCGACCTCGACATCCCCGACATCTACCGCTACCAGATCTGGAAGCAGGACTTCCAGAACAACGGGCCTGCCAACTTGAACATGATCTGGTACTCCAGCGACCACACCGGCGGGCCGGCCGACCCGCAGGCGCAGGTGGCCGACGGCGACCTCGCCGTGGGCAAGATGGTCGACACCATCTCGCACAGCAAGTACTGGAAGGACTCCGCGATCTTCGTGGTCGAGGACGACAGCCAGGACGGTGCCGACCACGTCGACGGCCACCGCGCCCCGGTGCAGGTCATCAGTCCCTGGGCCCAGCACGGCAAGGTCGTCAGCACCTACTACTCCCAGATCTCCATGGTCCGGACGATCGAGCAGATCCTCGGTGCCCAGCCGCTCAACCAGAAGCTCGCCGCGGCCACGCCGATGTACGACGCCTTCACGAACAAGCCGAACAACGCGCCGTTCACCGCGGTGCCCAACCAGATCCCGCTCACCCGAGGCGTCGCGGACCAGCCGGCCTGCGGTATGGACACCCTGGGCCTGAAGGGTGCTGCCGCCCAGCAACTGCGAGCGGCGCAGACGACGAAGGCCGCCGTTCCGGCGGCCGAGCGGGCAGTCGCGGCGCAATGGGCGACCTGGGCGCAGAGCCAGCACTTCACGGGTAACGGCGCCGTGCCGGACTACGCCAATCCCGAGCAGATGAACCGGTACACGTGGTACCAGGCGCATGGCTGGAAGGTGCCCTACCCCGGCGACTCCAAGATCTACGCGCCGTCACAGGTTCCAGGTGCCTACCTCCCGAGCCCGGACAAGGACTGACACCTCTGCGCGTCACCACTGAAGAACACGACGCGACGGCCCGCAGAATCGGCGGGCCGTCGCAGCTTCTGAGACGAAACTGGACCTTGCCGAGGCAGGCGGCAGCACCCCGGCGAAGCCGGGATTGTTCTGCTCACTCGTTCAGGCTGTGGCGGTGAGTTGGACCTGGTAGCCGAGGGATGTAGACCTCGCTCGGGTCGTCCTGACTGCGCATTTGCGATCACGGCACCGACGACCGCACCGTCCACCAGACACCACGCGGCGAAATCGGAGCCAGTGCGGTCCACGACGCCACCCACTCGGTCACCGGCTGGCTCGGCCAGGTGTACCTGATCTTCCCGTCCGGAGTAGACACGTTTTAGCTGTGCGCGGCGACGGCGCCGCCTCGGCACCTGAGGTGAAGGTGCCGCCGCTGTGTAAGCGGTGATGATGGCGACGGGGTGCGGGGCTTCGTGGCGGTTCAGGCGGCAGGCGCGATGTTTCGTAGGCGGTGGCGGGAGACGCCTGCGGCGGTGAGTCTGTCGGCGATGCTCGGGTGTGAGTTATCGATGAACACCGCGACGCGGTGGTCGTCGCCGAGGTGGCACGCCGCGGCGAGAGTGCCGAGGTTGATGGCGTCCAGGTCGTGCAGGTCGCTGAGATCGACGATGAGGCGTAACGGGCGGGTACGGCGCAGCGCCCGGACGATGGTGCGGCGCAGGTCGACGGCGTTGTCGGCGTCGAGCACGCCGTGGGGGTGGATCACGAGGGTGCCGTCGGGGCAAGTCTCGACGTCGACTGTCACGCCGCTCATCGCGTTACCTTCCGTTACCCTCGGTTTTGCTGAACGGTTAGGTTACGGCTCGTCTACCGATCCGTCGACCAGCCGGGAAACATTTCATTTGGTCACGGCCGGATCACATTTGCCTACCTGCGGGTCTGTAGCGACTACCCGGCCGGTTGTCGACCGCACGACGGGGTCGTCGAGGATGTCGCACTATTGCCGGTGGGTCACCTGTCACCTTGCGTTCACGTTCTAGCGTAGTCGCTTGGTTACTGTCACGCTATGACCGGTGCTCTTGGCCCTACCGGGGATGTCCACCGCGCGCGTGATCTCGCGCAGCGGCTTCTAGCAAGCTTGCCGCAGCGGTGGCGACACACGATCGGGGTAGCGCGGCGAGCCGAGTCGGTAGCAGGGGCGGTCGGTTCGGGCAGTGAGGGCGAGGTACTGCTGGCGGCGGCCTGGCTACACGACATCGGGTACAGCACCGCGCTACGCGACACCCGGTTCCATCCGATTGATGGCGCCCGTCATCTGGCTGCCGCCGGGTGGCCGTCGCGGATCGTCGGGCTGGTCGCCCACCACAGCGCGGCGCTGTGTGTGGCCCGAGTTCAGGGGCTCACAGCCGAGATCACCGCTTTCCCCTGCGATGAATCGCTGGTGGCCGATGCGCTGACCTACGCTGATCAGACGATCGGCCCCGATGGGCGGGTCGTGGGTGTCGAGCAGCGGCTGGCCGACATGCTGCGGCGGCATGGCCCAAACTCGCCGAACGCGGCCGCGCACGACCAGCGAGCGCCGCTGCTACTCGCGGCCGTGCACCGCATTGAGCAGCGGCTTGCCCACCTCAGGCAGTCCTCGCCCGCGGCGTGAGCAGGCGACGCAGGCCGGTGTAGTGCGACGCAACCGGCGCTACCGGTATGCGGCGTCAAGCGAGGCCGCGATGTTGAAACGCTCATCGGCCGGCGTGGTGGCATCGTCTGCGGCGGGCAGGTTCGATGACGACGCGCCCGCACGGCTGTCGAGACGGCAGCAGGTGAGATGGCCGGCGTCCACGGTACGCGCGAGGCGATCCGCACTGGCCACGATCCGCAGGACAAAAGCGAGCCGCTCGCCCGGCTCAATCGTGTGTGCCCCTGTGAGGCGTCGCCTCAGATCCTGCACCTCGATGAGGTGTTGGTCGATTGCCGTGACGACTTCCGCATGCATCGCGCGCCTCCGGCTCGGATGATCCATCAGGCGAGGCAGCCCCGGTCACCCGGGGCGCAGCACGTCGACCGCCTCAGGATGACCGTCGGGCGCCATGATCGCGCCTCCTCGGCGAGATGAGTCGGAGCGACGACATTCACCGTAAGCACATCTGCGGGACACCGAGCGGAACTCGTCAAATTTGCCGCAGAGATCAGCGCCTTGGGGAGACTGGAACGCGACGGTCGGGCAAGCGGCGACGCGCTCGCCCGAAACCCCAGGCCGTCGGTCCCGCACGCATCGCTGCCGATTTCCACGCGACGGACGAGCAGGTCCGCTGACAACTCGCACGGCATCGCGCCTAGCTGACCCTTCCTACACCTCGCCATCCTCCGCGTCGGCTTTGACACCATTCGTGGCGATAGTTTCCGCGACCGCGGTAAGGCTTAGCCGAGCTTCGCGTTGCACCAGGACCGGGACGTAGTCCTGCACCGGCGCCGCATTCATGCTGGCGTACGCCTGACGTACGTGTTCGGTGACGACGTCCCGCGAGAGGGTGGGGAACCGCGTCAGCAGTTCCCCCACGATCTGCGGCAGGGCGTCACGCTCGATCGTCTGCCGCTCGCTCATGGTTCGAGACAATCACGGTTGATCGACGTGGTCTACCCTCGCCGAGTGAACGGTTGAACCTCGCCAACGGCGGCCGACCGTCGGGCGCGTAGGTGGTTGGGGTTCCGTGCTGGAGCCAGCGCCGGACCTGGGGCCTGCCGGCACGGGAGCGGGTCTTGGCGAGCCTCCCGAGGACTCGCTCGCCGGCCGCTTGGCCGGCCTACCGGACGCAAAGCCTCGGCGGCGTACCGGGCCCGCTGGTAGGCCCGCCGCGCGGCGGGCAGCCTGGTGTCCCGCTGGTCGGGGTCGGCGCGGTCGGCGGCGGCCAGCCGGGCATCCGCGCGGCGCACCGCCTTACGGGCCAGCCGACGCAACCTCTTCTTCGGTACGCCGGACGGTAGCGGCGCGGTCAGCGCCGCCGAATGGGTGAGCAGCCACTGGTACCGGTCGCTGTCGAGGGCCTCGACCAACGCGACGCGGGCCCGCGCGCTGTGGGCGACCAGCTGCGACTGAATCTGGGCGGCCACCGGCCCTAACACCAGCTCGGGAGGTTCGGCGTGCATCGCGGCGGTCAGCCGCTGCGCCATGACGTCCTCGTCGCGCACCTCGCCCAGCCGTTCGGCCAGCGAGTGCAACTCGTCGCGTAACGGCTCCGTGCGTTCCCGCTCAAGTAGTGGCCGGAACGCGCGCAAGATGCTACGCAGCCGGCGAGTGGCGACCCTAATGTCATGCACCGCGTCCGGATCGCCGTCGCGAACGCGTGACGAATGCCGAATGGCAGCTGGCTATTTGAGGGTTGGACCGGCGCCAGCGCGGCCGGACATCGCGGCGCCTGCGGCTGTCATGGGCCTCGGCGCGCGGGGCCGACCTGACCGGTGATCGTCGCCTCGATGTCACCGGCGCTCGGCCGAAGGGCCACTTTCGCCCGGATGAATGGGCACGGCCTCCACATCGTTGGCCTTCGACCTGAGATGGAAGGTTCTGCCACAGTGAAGCCTGTCTCCCACCGTTTCATCACGGTAATCGCCGTAGCGGCCGCCGTGCTCACCGCCGCCGGGTCGCCCGCCGCGGCGGTACCGCCGGGCGATGCGCACGTCGACGTCCTCGCCGCCGCCGGCTCGGACACCACCCAGGACGTGATGAGAGCGGTCCTCGCCGCGTACCGCGGCGACCCGGCCGTGAACCCGGACGGTGACATCGCTATCAACATCCCCGTCAAGCCGGCCGAGCCGTTCACCGTGCCGGGCGACGACACCTGCGGCGAGCGCACCTGGGTCACCGCCGGCCAGGAGAACCCGCCGGCCACCGTCGCGGCGCCGAGCGGGTCCGGCGCTGGTAAGACCGCGCTGGCCGACCCGGCCAACCTGACCGCCGCCTGCATCGACATCGCCCGCTCGTCAGCCAGCCGCGGCGCCACCGACCCGGCGACGTTCCAGTACTAAGGGTACGCCAAGGACGCGGTCAGTTGGGCGCACTACCCCGGCGCGGCCCCGGCCGAACTGACCCTGGAACAACTTCGCGGCATCTATGCCTGCACGATCACCAACTGGAGCGACGTCGGCGGCCAGGACGCCGCCATCGTGCGGTACCTGCCACCGGCCGGTTCCGGCACCCGCTCATTCTTCGTCGGCACCGTGCTCGGCGCCGAGCCGGCCACCACCTGCGGCGCGGTCCGCACCGCGGCGGAGAACGACGGTACGGCGGTCCCGGCCGATGACCAGGCCGCGGCGATCCTGCCGTTCTCCGTGGCGCAATGGGTGGCGCAGGCCAACGCGGCCAGCCCGGACCTGCGCACCGGGGTGCGGATCGGCGCGCTGGACGGACAGAACCCGATCGCCGGACCAGACGACACCGGCAAGTACGCGCCGAACGCGGCCGTGGTCAACGGCGGCTTCCCCGGCGTACGGACCGTCTACAACGTCCTCGACACCCGGCTGCCCAGCTACACTCAAGCGTTGCGGGTGGTCGGCTTCGACGCGGCCGGACCCGGCTACCTGTGCGCCGGCTCGTCGGCGGTGACCGCCACGCTGACCACCTACGGCTTCACCCCGCTGACCGCGGACACCAGCGGCAACACCTGCACCCTGTCCTGACCCGGTGGATGCGGGCGACTTCCGGCTGCTCCCACGGGCCGGAGGTCGCCTCGCCTCGCGCGCCCGTCATGGCGTCGAGTAGCTGTTGGACGGCGGGCCGGATGTTCGCGGTGGTGCGACGTCGGGTGGCCCGGGCCCGCGGTCCGGATGCTGTCCCGACCCCGACCCCGACCCCGACCCCGCCGCCGAACGGCGCCCCTGGTCAGCACCTGATCCGTAGTTTCGAATGACGGCACGTATCCGCTGGTCCTGGCGCTGCCCTCGCAGCCTTCGTCACCGCCTGGAGCATCGGACGGCGGTTTGAGCCGGACTATGTTGCGCCGTGCTCCGCCGTGTTGCGACGTTCGATCACCCACGGATCACCACGGATCGCCGTTTTTGCTCGCTGACCGTCCTATGTGTACGGATACGCATGGCATGCGCCATGGTGGGTGGCTCTGGCACTGGCTCAACAGCCGGGCCGTCGCGACGGCCCAGACGACGGCCACATAGGGACCGAGAACCGGCACGTTCACTCGGCGTGACCGATAGTCTGCGTTCCTGGACAGAGGTGGGCGGTGGAGGGGACCGAGTATGCCTGCGGTTCTGGTGGGACCGGCGTGGTCAGAGGCGACACCGCTTGCGGCGGACGCCGGCATTCAGCCGCTCGGTGTGGAGAATGCCACCCTGACGAACGCGGAGAGGCAGCAAGCAGCGTCACACCACGAGCAGGACACGTCGGATACCGGAACGGACGGACACGTCCACCGCAGGGTTGGGCCTCACGGATTTCCCCTCACGAATATCGACGGCTGGGTTACAGCCAATCACCGTCCGCTACGGTAGCGTCGGGCGAGTTGGCCACGAAGGCACGGACTCCTGATTGCCCGGCGCGTCTTTGGCGGCGCGTCAGCCCGGGTAGCCGAAGTCCACCACAGCGACGGAAGATCCGAGGGCCGTCATCGTGGCTTTGAGTAGATGTTCGTCGCTTGGCTCCTCGTGCGCGGGCGGGCCATCGCCCCGAGGCAGGGGGATGGATCGGCCCCGCTGAGCCTGCGTACACACGACCGTACGGGCGTCCAACGCCGAGTTGGCGCCGATGCAGACGCCCGTGCGTTGAGGCAGACGGCCAGAGCCGCGTGACGCTCTCGCTCACGTTCAGCACATGTGCGGAGCCGGCAGATGCCCTGTCGATTGACATGCCCGGGGCCAGACCTAGAGCCTCAGCATGTCGGGGCACCCAGCCTAAACGCGCTGCGTGTTCGCCGGTTTACGTCGTGTTCGGTGCCAGCTAGGGTCGTCTGTTATGGAGACCAGGAAGATTGCCACCCTTACGGGCTGGTTGATGGTGGTCACCTTCGTCACCTCGATCCCCGCGTACTTCATCCTCTACGCCCCGGTGCGGGATAACCCCGGTTTAATCACCGGAGCCGGCGCCGACCCCACCGCGAGCGTGGCTTTGGGCGCTGTCCTCGAGCTGATCCTCATCATCGCCAACGTCGGCACCGCCGTAGTGCCGTACGCGGTATTCAAGCGGTATAGCGAAGGCCTCGCTCTGGGCTACGTCGCAGCCCGCCTCCTCGAAGGAACATTCATCGCCATCGGGATCGTCAGCCTTCTCACGTTCCTGTTCATCCGGCAGGAAGGCACCGCGGGCACAAACGCCGCTCTCGGCGAGGTTTTCGTCGCGATCTATGATCGGGCGTTCCTGGTCGGGCCGGGCTTCTTCGCCGGCGTCGCGAACGGAATGATCCTGGGCTACCTGATGTATCGGTCCGGTTTGGTGCCACGAGGCATGGCGATGCTGGGACTCATCGGAGGCCCACTGGTCGCCCTCTCGGGGATCGCCGTCATGTTCGACGTCACCGAGCGCGGGTCCACCCTGCAGGGCATCGCGACTATTCCGGAGGCCCTCTGGGAGTTGTCGTTCGGCATCTACCTCATCGTCAAGGGATTCAAGCCGTCTCCGATTCTGGCTGCGGAAGACAGCGAACCTGTCGCAGGGGGCGCGGGCTCATAGTTCGCCGTAGCAAGGGCTGTCGACGCGGCCCGCGACGGCAGCGCCGGCGTACTCGAACAGGTTCCGCCCCCCGCACACAGATACCGACACCGGGTCCGCGGAGCGGACCCGGCCCGGTGTATCACCCATCCCGGCTACCGTTTGCGGTCACGGCACTGATCTGTGGGGTGCTGTTGTCAAGAGGCAGGGGTGATTCGCGTCCGGGCGTGAGCCGCGGGCGATGGTCGGTGTTATGGGCCAGGCGGTGCGGCCGGGGTCGTGAGCGTGTCGTTGGCGACGCGCGCTCAGACTGATATGCGCGGGTTGGTTACCGCAAGACGGGGCTGTTCGGCTGGAACGAATCCGCTGGTCTAGAACATCGAGCGTCACAGCGCGCAGCGGTGTTGCTCATAGTGCGTCCGCGGGTCGTTCCACGCGCTGCCACGCCCTGGCCGGCACCGCCTGGCTGCTCAAATGCGGGGCGAGAAGGCTCGTTCAGTCCTCGGCGAGGACCGCTAAAGACCAGCACCAGCCGGCCAGTTCCCGGGCGATCGCCACGTTCGCCACCACCGGCCGTTTCCCGCGAGCGGTGAACGCCACCCACCGCCGGTGCAGTCGGTGGTTCCCGGCGTGACCGCGGGCCTTGGCCAGCGGCGAGGTCTGCGCCCACCGTTTGGTCAGCACCACATTCGGCTTGTCGTAGTTCTTGCGGTGATGCCAGGCCGCCTCGACCAGCAGACGGCGGGCATGGGTGTTACCCGTCTTGGTGATCGATCCCTGCGCGCGGCGCTCACCCGACGACGATTCCGTCGGCACCAAACCCAGATAGGCGCCGATCGTCGCTCCGGTTCCTCCAGCAACCGCGTCCGGTACTCCTCCCGCACGCAGCGAGGATGCCGATGTCGACGACGCCTGAAAACTGACCCTCTATGGACGCTTGGGTTCGAGAGCTCGTCGCAACACACCTGATCATGGGAGGCGTGTTGATGGCGAGACGTGGACGCAAGCGCCGGCGGCGATGTTGAGCCGCCCGGCACCGGCGTAGACGGCGGCGGTGATGAGGACGGTCTGGCCGGGGGCAGGGATGCCGAAGCTTTCCACGCCGACGATCCCGGCGACGGCGAGGTAGCCGTACCGGTCGAGCAGCGGAGCCATGGTGCCGAGGAAGCCGGGGAGTTCGACGGTGGGGGCCATGAACTCAGCGTGCGGCGTCGGCGGGCAGGACGCGACCGGAGCGGGGTGCGATCAGCAGCGGTCGCAGCCGGGTGTTCTGCAGGCGCTGCACGAGCAAGGCCAGGACGCGGCGGACGGCGAGGTAGCTAATCAGGGTGACCAGGGCGCCGAGTGCTAGTCCGGCGAGGACGTCTTGGGGGTAGTGGGCGCCGATGTAGACGCGGGCGAATGCCATCAGGGCGGCCGCGGCGACGGCGGTCAGGCCGAGGCGCCAGCTGACCAGTAGCAGCCCGGCGGCGACGGCGCTGGCCATGGTGGCGTGGTCGGACGGAAATGACGGGTCGGCGCTGGGGGTGGCCAGGACCAGGAGGTGCGGCAGGGTGGTGTAGGGGCGGGCTTCGCCGACGGCGGCGACGATGGGCTGGTTCACGGCGACGGCTAGCAGCATCGCGGCCGGCGCCCAGAGCGCGGCGGTCATCGCGGTGATGCTGCCGCGGCGCCGGGCGGTCCACCAGCCGGCGAGCAGCAGGACCGCGAACAGCACGATGCCGTAGTCGGCGTAGGCCTTGATCGGGGTGTGTAGCCACGGGGTGTGCTGGGCCAGGTGGTTGACGTCGAGGAACCAGCCGGTCCAGGACGTCGGGGCGGCGGCGATGAGCATGTGGGTCCGTTCCGGGTTTTAAGGACCGGCGTAGGGCGGCTCTCCGGCGTGACGAACGGTAGTGAACGCACCATGAAGGGAAGATGAAGGCCCGCGGCCGGTGTGATGCACTGCCCCTGCCCTCGTCCGTGGGTGAGATTGGTTGAGGAAAGGCAGGTGGCTCATGCGGGTGCTGGTGGTCGAGGACGAACGGCGCCTGGCCGACCTGATCGCCCGTGGCCTGCGCGAAGCCGGGCACACCGTGCAGGTCTGCCATACCGGCACTGACGGGCTGCTCGCCGCCGCCATCCAGCCGTATGACACGGTGGTTTTGGATGTGATGCTGCCCGGCCTGGACGGGTTCGCCGTCTGCCGTGGTCTACGCGAACGCGGTATCGGCGTGCCGATCCTCATGCTCACCGCCCGTACTGAGGTCTCCGACCGGGTCGCCGGCCTCGATGCCGGCGCTGATGACTACCTGGGCAAGCCGTTTTCCTTCGACGAGCTCCTCGCCCGGTTGCGGGCGTTGTACCGCCGCGCCACCCCGGGCGACACCGCCACGCTGCAGGCCGGGGATCTGCGTCTGGACCGCGGCGCCCGGCGGGTGTTGCGCGGCGATACCGAGATCGACCTGTCCGCCCGCGAGTTCGACATCCTCGCGCTGCTGCTGGCCCGGGCCGGGCAGTGTGTGAGCCGGTATCAGATCCTCGACGAGGTCTGGGACGGCGAAACCGACCTGCGCTCCAACGTCATCGACGTGCACGTCGCGACCCTGCGAGCCAAGGTCGACAAGCCGTTCGGGAAGGCCGCGATCGAAACGCTGCGCGGCGCCGGCTATCGACTCGACCCCGGCGGCGGCTGACATGCCGACCGCTACCGGGATACGGCGTCGGGTCGCCGCTGTGTGGGGGCGCCTGCCGCTGCGGATCCGGCTGGTCGCCGGGTTCGCCGCGGCGATGCTGCTGGTGCTCACCGCCGCCGGGGCGTTCGTCTACCTGCGGGTGCAGTACGCCCTGGACCTGCGCCTCAACGAGGACCTCGCCGACCAGTGCGCCCAGCTACGCGCCGCAGCCACCACCGCGGCCGGCCCTGACAGCGCATCGTTGCTGCCGCACGGCCAGTTCTACCAGGTGCTCGACACCGGCAACCGGGTCCTGGCCTTCGCCCCCGGGCTGTCCGGGCCGTCACTGCTGCGCCCGGACGAACTACGCACCGCCCTGCGGGCGCCGCTGCGCGAGGACCGCGGCGCGCTGCTGCCAATCAGTGACCGGCCGCTGCGGATCCTCGCTGTGCCCCTGCACCCGGGTGCAGGGGCGGCCGGGCCTGCGGTCGCGCTGGTTGCGGTGCGCCGTGACGAGCGCGACGAGGCCCTGCGGGAATTGATCGGCCAGCTCGCCCTGGCGCAACTCGCCGCTCTCGCCGTCGCGTCGTTCGTGGGTTACCGCCTCGCCCGGGCCGCGCTGGTGCCCGTCGAGCGGTACCGCACCCAAGCCGCGCAGATCGCCGACGGCGCCACCGGGGTACGCCTACCCGTCCCGTCCGGATCCCACGACGAGGTCGCCCGCCTCGGCCGCACCCTCAACGACATGCTCGCCGCCCTGGAGACCGCGCTGGAACGCGAACGCCGCTTCGTGGCCGACGCCAGCCACGAACTGCGCACCCCGCTGACCCTGCTGTCCACCGAGCTGGAGTTGGCGCTGCGCCGTACCCGCAGCACCGCCGAACTCGAAGAGGTCGTGCGGCGCGCCGCCGCCGACACCCAGGACCTCATCAACCTCGCCGACACCCTCTTGCAGGTCGGTGCATTCACCGACCCGGCCGGCATTGCGGTCGCCAGCGTCGACGTCACCGAACTGCTCACCACGCTGACCAGCCGGTACCGCCCCGCCACCGGCGGTCGGCCACTGCACCTGCAGGTCGCACCCGGTCTGCTGGTGCCCGGCGACGCCGCCGCGCTCGGGCAGATCCTGACCAACCTGCTCGACAATGCCGTCCGGCACGGCGCCGGCCCGATCACCGTGCACGCCGACACCAGCGACGCCGGGGTCCGCATCGTCGTCCACGACGAAGGACCCGGCATCAACCCCGGTTTCCTGCCACATGCCACCGAACGTTTCGCCCGGGCCGACACCGCCCGGACCACGCCGGGCGCCGGTCTCGGCCTCGCCCTGGTCGACACCATCGTGCGCGGCCACAGCGGGCAGATGCTGATCTGCTCGTACACCCTGCACCACCCGACCACCGGCGACGGCCCCACAGCGCCCACCTGCATCCACCCACCCACGGGCACCACCGTCACCGTGCTGCTGCCCGATACGGCCAGCCGACGGCGTTGAAAGGGTTCCGGACATGTCGACAGGACGAGCTGATCCTTCTCTCACGGTGACGCCAGTGGCCGTGACGTTCGTCGCCCACGGCGCACGGGGTCCGGCGGACCCCCGGGCCCGAGGTGAGCACCGGCTCACCGCTCACGAACTTGTCGTGCCTTGCGCGGAGATGCCGGCCGCACGCAGGACCGCCGTGAGACCTGCCGGGGTGCCGGGCCAGTGCTGTTGCAGCGCCGGTAGCCCGGCGCGGCGTGCCACCGATCGCAGCGCCAGGGCGACGATGATCGCGTCGTCGGCGTAGCCGATGACGGGGATGAAGTCGGGGATCAGATCGATCGGTACCGCGAGATAGATCAGCAGCGCCCACAGCCGTACCCGGACCCCGCGCGGCAGGTTCTTGTCACTGGCCAGCCGTTTGAGCAGGCGCAGCAGGTCCGGCAGCAGCCGCAGCATCTCGCCCAGGCCGGGCCGCTCGTAGCGGCGCCCGGCGAGCAGCAACACCGCGATCAGCGCCAGCCACACCACGAGCAGGCCGATGCCGGCGCCCAAAACGATCTTCCACACCATGTCCATCAGGTGCGACTGTACGCAGGTCGACAGCGACTGCCTGCCGATCCCCGCCACGGCGCTATGGGGCCCCGCCCGTGTGCATCAGCTGTCCGGGCACCCAGATATTGATCTTTGGTGCCCGTGCCGAACACAGATCAGCCGCGCCTCGGTAGGCGCGGCTGATTGTGGGGCTTGGGCGCGTGTTGAGGTTCAGGTAGCCCGCGCGGGTCGAGTCGTCGAGGGCCAGCGGTTCGAGGTCGTCCTATACACAGAGCAACGTGATCTCCTCGGCGCTCGGCGTGCCGGTCGCGCTGTCCTCGTCGTTGTTGTCGCCTGCTTCGGCTTCGAGTTTGTGCACCACGCGGCCGATGGTCAGATCGTCGATGGTGGCGGGATCCGGGCAGGTCGCCGAGCGCCGGTACCAACTGATCTCGGTGCTGTCGGTGACGGTGAGGGTGACGGTGATACCGCCGTCGGTGCTCAGCGTGAGCGCTCCGGTGGTGGCGTCGAAACCGGTCACGGTGCCGGCGTTGTCCTCGCCGTCGGGCACGCCGTCGTGGTCGCTGTCGGAGTCGCGCGGATCGTCGCCGGATTGCAGTTCGTCGCGGTCGCTGACACCGTCGTCATCGCCGTCCTCATCGCCGTCGGGCACGCCGTCGTCGTCGCTGTCGGCTTCTTGTGGGTCGTCGCCGAGGTCGAACTCGTCGACGTTGCTCAGCCCGTCACCGTCGAGGTCGGCAGCGCCGTCGGAGACCCCGTCGCCGTTACTGTCGGCTTTCAACGGGTCGTAGCCGAGCTCGAAGTCCTGCGAATTGCTCAGCTCGTCGCTGTCGGGGTCTTCGGCACCGTCGCTGGTGCCGTCGCTGTCGCTATCACTGGCGTGCGGGTCGTCATGGACCAGGTATTCCTGCTCGTTGCTCAGCCCGTCGGTGTCGGCATCGGTGCCGCTGTCGTCGCGCAGCGGGTTGAGCCGGTTGCCGACCTCCCACCCGTCGGGCATACCGTCACGGTCGGTGTCGGCCGTGCGAGCGCTGGTCCCGGTCTTGTACTCGCGCAGGTTGCTCAACCCGTCACCGTCACGGTCGGCCTTGGCGTCGTTGCGGTGTGGGTTCAGCCCGTTGGCGTTCTCCCACTTGTCCGGCATGCCGTCGTGGTCGCTGTCGCGTACCGCCGGGGCGGCGGGCTTGGGCTTGTGCGCCTTGGCGGCCATGGCCGTCCCGGACATCGACAGGGTGGTCAGGGTGGCGGCGGCCGCGGCGGCGGCGATACGCAGGTTCCGGCGGTGGTTCATGCAGGGGATCCTTTTCTCGCAGCCACGGCGACGGGGCGTCCACAGCGGCATTACCAGGGGTGATCACCCTAAAACGCAATGCAACCAATTGATGATCTTGGGCCCTGGCGCTACCGAACCGCTCCCGTCGTGCACCGGCGCGTCACTTCATTCGGCCGTGGTCACCCTTCCCCAAGAGACAACAGCTACGGCTGGCATACCGTCCGCCATGGAATCAACCAAGAACCCGATTGCTTAATCGTTGACAAACGACCGTTTCTGAGACGACCCCCGGACCAGGCGTCACAGCCCGCAAAAGGCGTCCATAACCCGTCTCAGAACACCGGCCGTGATCCTCGAAATTTGAGACGAGTTCTGCGACAGTTCCGGTGTGACGGCAACCCATCACCACCTCGTCGGCCTCGCCCGCATGTCCATCGACAACCAAGATCTCCAACTACAACGCGACGCCCTCACCGAAACCGGCTGCGGTCGCATCTTCGAAGAGAAGGTGTCCACTCGCAGCACCGAGCGCCCCGGACTGGCCGCCGCATGGGACTACCTCCGACCCGGCGACACCCTGTGCGTCTGGAAACTCGACCGCCTCGGCCGTTCCGTCAAAGACGTCCTCACCATCGCCGAAGACCTCCACGAACGTGTATCGGCCTACGCATCCTCACCGGCACCCTGGCCGTCAGCTACCACCCCACCGGCGAAGGCAAATTCTTCTTCACCATGATGGCCGCCCCGGCACCCCCATCCGGAGGGGCTTTTGTGGCGCGCCCGAGGAATCGCAAACCTCTGACCATCGCCTCCGCAGGAAATGTCAGTCGATCTCGGCGATTGCGACTTCGGCGCCCTGCGCGAACTCCGCCGACTCCGGTTCTGTGCGCGCCTTGGCGGCCTGGCGGCTCAGCCACCACTTCAACGCGGGCGGCGCGAGCAGAACCATCGCGAATAGCCGCAGCGTCTGCACCGAGAAGACCAACGCGACGTCGGCGTGGACCGACGACGCGGTGGCCAGCACAGCGTTGATCCCACCCGGCGTGGTGGCCAAGTAGGCGTCCGCCGGAGAAATGTCCGTGACGAGCGTCACCACCCACGCGAGTACCGCGCAGATGCCGGTGATCAGCAACACGAACAGCAAAACCTTCGGGAGCATGCGGCCCATGGCGCGCAGCGCGCTCGGGGTGAGTCGCAGGCCGACTTCCAAACCGATGATGTTGAAGGCGATCTCGCGGGCGACCTCCGGCGGGTTGACGCTGATCCCGGCGATCGTCACGATCGCGCCGAGGATCACCGGTCCGAGCAGGGCCGGGGCGGGCAGCCGCAGCAGCTTGCCGAGCACATAACCGGCCGGCGCAGCCCAGAGCAAGAACACCCAGCCGCCGACCGAGAAAGGAACCTCGATCTCCTCGGCGCCCAGGGCGCGGAAATGCCCCACGCCGGGAGCGAAGACGAACCGGATGAGCAACGGCATGGCAAGGACCACCAGGACCAGGCGCAAATACTGCATGAAGGCGACCATGCGCGCGTCGGCGTCCAGGTCTTCGGCGGCGCCGACGATCGCCGCGGAACCGCCGGCGACCATGCCCAGCGACGCGGTGGTCTGATCGAGGCCGGTCCAGCGCGCGAGCACCAGGCCGCCGGCGAGGCTGAAGACCAGGGTGGCGACCGTGATCGCCAACAGGGGCAGCAGCGAGCCGCCCGTGGTCGCGAGCGCGTGCGCGTTGAGGAACGTGCCGATGACCACGCCGGTGACCGCCTGCGCGGCGGTATGCAGGTGCTTCGGGACGGTACGACGCATGAGACCGGTACTGGCAACGACCAGACCGATGACCACGGACACGATCACATGGGGAGCGGGCAGGCCGAACTGCTCCCCGTACTTGCCGGCGAACCAGGCCAACACGAGCAGCGCCACCCAGATCAGCGCCCTCTTCACCATTTGCCTGCCGTTGCCCCTAGGCAAGACATCACGAGGTACCGCACCAGCGCCTCGAGAGAGCATGTTCAGTTCCATGTCCCGCAGGGTGCACCAAGCGACATGAAGGGACGATTAAGGAAACCAGGGTTCCGGCCATCTCGCAGGTTTGCCCTGCTCAGCCATATCCGTTGAAAATTTCCCCCGTACTACCGGGACCTGGCCCACGCCCAGCGACTGCGGGCGCTGCCCCTGCCCTGAACAGCAGAGGGCTGCCGGCGGCACCCGCAGCCCGGATGGGGTTACCGGCCGCGTTGCGCGAGGTAGCGCGGCAGCGGGCCACGCAGCACCTTGGCGAACTCCTCACGCAGCCGGGCCAGGTTCGCCGCACGACCAGCCATCCGCGTGCCCAGCTCGGTGATCGGCCACGCGCCGAGGTAGCCGAACCGCACCGCGTAGACCGCCACGGTGTGCAGGGCGAACGTGTCCGAGTAATCCATCAGCGCGTACCCGAGCAGCTGGTCGATGTCCGCGCGGGCCATCGACGCGGCCCGGGTTCCGTCCGCGCGGACCTTGCCGCCCCGCCCGGCTTTGAAGTCCACCCGCATCCCGCCGGCGATCATGGCCCGCACCGTCGCGGCGTCATAGGCGCCCTGGTGCTCCCTCGACGTCATGCCCATCAAGGCCGTCAACGCCGCACGCCAACTCCGCGGCCACCGCGTGGCGTGCCGCGAGTGCGACCAACGTGCGAGCCAAGTGCAGAGTGACCTGCGCCCGCGGCACCTTGTCCGACACGGTGACCGGGCACCCGAGCGCGCTCAGGGCGTCGAGGAACACCTGCGGCGGCGGAAGCTGGTCACTCAACGGGGCGGGAGTCGGCATGGTCGATGTTTCTACACCCGTCACCCGGCGCCGAGATCACTCAGGGGCCGACACCTACGAACCCCACCATCCCAAACACCAAGATCATCGTTAGCGCGACTTTCCCGAGCAATAGTCCTCAAGCGCCTGCCGCGGTTCCCGGGGCTGGAGTCAGGTGCGGCTCGCCGAGCGGCTGCAGCAGGCCCGCGGCGACCGCGGTTGAGGCGGTGCAGGTTGGTCTTGCCCGATGACGCTGGGATCGGTGCTACGCCGCAGAAGTGCGCGAATGCGGACTCCGACCGTAGCCGTTCCGGGTTGTCGCCGGCCGCCGCCAGCAGTGCGCCTGCGGTGTCGACGCCGACGCCCTTGATCGCCATCAGCTGCGGCGCGGCCTCGGCGGCGGTGCGGCGGTGCAGCTCAGCACGTTGCCGTGGTTGGGGTTCGTGCCCGACGAGGTGGGTTCGGCTCCGTTGCGGCGGTGGCCCGGTTGTCTGACCGGCTCGGGATCACGGCCGGGGCGTTGGACAGCTACGGGGTGCGGGAGCAGACCCGTACGGATCATCTGCGGGAGCTCGCCCGGTACGCGGGGTGGCGTCCGGCCGATGAGATGGAGTGGAAGCAGCTGCAGGAGTTCCTGTTCTCCCGGGCGATGGAGCACGACTCGCCGGTATATCTCACGAATTTCAGGTGCAGGACACTAGTGGGTTACAGACTTGCCCCCCCGGAGTGCTAGCAGACAGCCGAGAACGGATAGAAGTATGCCGAATAGGAACATGGGTATTCCGAAAAACACCCACCGCGTTGCTCCGGACATCACAGACCCACCCAGGATATCGAGGCCCTGGAGAGTCCACAGGGCGCCCATGAGGATCGGAAACAGAGAAGCAAGCCAATGACGACACCCAATGCGACAAATAGTGGGCGCATGAAATAGCTCCATACTCAATGTCGGTAGGACGGTGCAGCCAAGGCGTTATGGGCGCTACTATTAAAGGACGGCCAGGCTGGCTATGAAATGCGTGATCGCGCTAGAGAACCTCAATGTTTATGCTTTTGAATTGGCATGAGTAAGCGTGGTCCGTGTTGACGAATTCGCTGTACCGCAGGAGCAATAACTGCGTCAACTGACGCGGCGATATGCCCGAGCAGCCAACGGTCTAAAGCCATCGAATCCGCTACGACCTTGACTAACGCATTGCCGATAAAATCCAGCATCCTCGTAGCCTAGATCTCGCCGCCTGATCATGGCGTAGAACGAACATCTTCGCGCGGCGACGTGACCGTGGCGGAGGCGGCCCGGCAGATCCGCACGCTGGTGGTTCAGGTGTCCTGCTACGAGTCCGGGCGGACCCGGCCACGCGCGCGGGCGGTGCAGGCCCTGGCCGCCGCGCTCGAGGTCGACGTGCTGGAACTGGAACAGGGCAGACGGCCGGTGTCCGATGCCGAGGTGACGAAGCTGGCCACCGTGCTGGCGGTGGATGCCGATCGGCTGCGCCGGGCGCTGCCGACGTGAGGTGCCGTACAGTCGCGGGGCGAACGGGAGGTCGGCGTCGAGATCGACGGACATGCGCCGAGTCTCCTCGCACGGCGGCTCCGCTCGCGGCGTCCGTGGGCGACACAAGTCGCGCACGGAGGTACCTGGTCGAGGGCAGGCGTTCTACGGCCGGCGGCCGATGAGGGCGCGCAGTTGCCGCTCAATGTTCCCGCTCAGGAACAGATACCGCAGGAACACCCGCAGCCCGCCCGCGATGCTCCTGGCCCCGGTCCCTTTCTCGCAGATGAACCCGGTTACCTGGCCGGCCGACAGCGCCGAAAGAGAGTCAGCGAACGGATCCGGGACGGCCGCGAGAAACATCCTGGCGATATGCAGGTACTTGGTGACCGTCGTCGGCCGCAGACTCCGCTCGGCGGTCAGATAACGTTCGTAGGCCCACAGCAGACGTCGTTGCGGTGACTCCCGCTCCAATCCGGGTGGCGGAGCGACGCCGAAGCCGCGCAGATACTTCAGCAGCGGTCTCGGCCCTGCACTCGGTCGCCCGAGGCCTTCCCGTCGCCTGGCCAGCAGGAAAGCGGTGTACCACCACCTCCGAAAGGTCGTCAGTGCCGAGGTCCTCCTCGGCGAGCCATCGGCTCAACCACCCCGCCAAGCCCAAATGATGGCCGACCGACGACGTCGCGTACCCCTGGTCCATCAACCACTCGGCGAACCCGGCACCGTAAGGCGCCAACGGGCCGTCGATACCCGCACCATCCAACTGTCGCATCGTCAGTGATCCCTTCGCCCGGAACACCTTCACCCGGAAAACGAACGATCATCACGTCACGACAGCAACCAGACAGCCAGTTATCCCAACCGAACCGGCAGGGCTCACCCCTCCATTCAGCGGGTCTGTGTGGACGATCGAGATAACAGCGGAGTCAAGACAATTCGTGTTCGTGAATCTGTTCCGGGCGCCGTTCGGGGCGCCGATGAAGCCGGACGCGGTCAACGATCTGTTCTCCGCGTTGTCGCGCCGGGCTGGGCTGACGACCGGCCTTCGACCCCATGCGATGCGTCATGCGTTCGCCAGCAACGTCCTGGACGCCGGTGGGACGTTGGACGAAGTCCAGCAGTTGCTGGGTCACGCTTCGGCCAGTTCGACTCAGGTTTACGTTCATCCTGACCCCGGTCGCCTGCGCCGGGCGGTAGACCGGGTCCCGTCGCCCCGGGACCTCGCGACCGGCGAGGCGGCGCAGTGAGCGCAATGCCGGCGGTCGCCATGGTCACGGCGCCGCGCCGTGACCGCGATCCTCTTCCGACGCTGGAAGCACTGCTCGACAAGGGCTTCTTGGCTGACGCGGGCTGGGACCTGGACACCAGGGTGCTGTCGGCGCGGGCGGATCACCCGACGCTGGGCTGGCCGGTCTGCCGGGTCGGCGACTGCGACGCGCAGGCTTCCACGATCGGCGGGATCTGTCCGTCCTGCAGCAAAGCCATGTCCGCGACCGGTTCCTACGAGCTACCTGCCACGTCGGGGCGGACTTTCACGTCCGGGATCGAGCTCTGCGTGGTCGGCTGTCCACGTCCATGGGAGTCCCGTCGCCGCCCGTTGTGCTCAGCACACGAGCACCAGCGCCAGGTCACGGGAGCCACCGTCGAGGGATAACAAAGAGCAAGGTCCTGGAGGCCCCTGGGGCGAGCCGCCGGTCCGCGCCGCCTACGCGACGGCCGCGGTGTTCCTGTCCACGACAATCGACTGCCTCTACGCGTTGGCGCCCTCGATCGACGAACAGACCACCGCGTTCGTGCCCAACGTCCTGGCCCGGGCTGCGATGGAAAGCGCCGCGCAGGCATGGTGGATGCTCGAACCCGGTATCGGAGCACGGCGCCGGGTCATCCGGTCCGTCCTGATCCACGCGAACAGTGCCCGCAAGCTCCGCGAAACCGCCCGCAAATCGAACCCGTCCGTGCCCGTCACCCACTACGGCGAGGACCCAGACACCGTCCGGAGCTATGCACACAGCATCGGCCTGTCCTACGTCTGCAACGACAACGGCGTCGAGGCCGAGGCCGAGAAGCTACCGGGCTATACCCAGCGCGCCAAGGAACTCGGAGAGGCGACGCGGATGGTTGCCGCCTACAACGTCTACTCGGGCGCTGCCCACGCCGAGTGGTACGCAGTCGCACAGGGCTGGCGACCGGTGGCAGACGGGGCGGCATCTACGACGCCGTGGACCCGGCGACCTGACCGGGAAGCGGTCTGGGCTGCCGCGCTCGCCAGCGCCGGATTCGCCGTGGTGCCCGTGTCGAGGGCGCTCACCCTACTCGGCCTGAACGCCCGGTTGGCGGAACTGAACAACCACCTCATACACGTCAGCCAACTCGAGCGGCAGATGCAGCTACCCACCGACTGGTACCTGTGAAAGCCCGAAACGTTGTTCCCGCGGCCGCCAGCGCGGAGGCACCATCCTTACAGGTGATCATCCTCGCCCGGCAGCTTCTGTCGGCGCGCCGTGCTTGAGCCGCAACTGTCGCTCAAGCTACTGTCTCTCCAGACAGCCGTTGACCTGCTGAAACAGCAAGGGTCCGGCCACGCTTTCGACCGCGACCCCCGGGGAACCCGGCTGGTATTGGTCAGCGACCGGCGAACGCCTGGTGGCGTATGAGAGCCGTTTGGAGCTCGCGCGGATCATGCTGGCCGATTTCGCGCCGGAGATCGTCGGGATCGCGGCGCAGCCGTTCCAACTGAGCGGGCGGGACAATGGCCGGGTACGCCGGCATGTGCCCGATCTGCTGCTGCTCGACGCCAATGGTCTGGTGACGGTGTTGGACGTCAAACCCGCCTCCCGGCTGGCGCTGCCGAAGATCCGCGAGGTGTTCGACTGGACCGGCCGGATCTGCGCGCTACGCGGCTGGTCCTTCGAGTTGTGGTCCGGCGCGGACGCCCCGCCTGTTGGCGAATGTCACGTTCCTGGCCGGGTTCCGCAGACCCTCGGTCGTGCGCGAGGACCTGATCGGCACGGTCCTGGCGGTCACGGCGCAACCGGTGACGATCGGCGAGGTCGAGCGCGCCTTGGCGCGCGAGGCGCCCGCAGAGCTGGTCCGTCCGGTGGTGTGTCACCTGCTGTGGTCCGGCCGGCTGACGGCGGACCTGTCCCGGCCGATCGACCGGGACACCGAACTGACGGTCGCTGGAGGTGCGCGATGAGCGACGGATCCGTGAGCTTGTCGGTCGGATCCCGGCTGATCTATGACGGTGATTTGGTCGAGGTCACCGAGTTCGACGGCGCCCAGGTCACGGTCCGCGTCGAACGCACGAACCGGTTCCGCACGCTCGGGATCGGACGCCTGGTCACGGCCTGCACGAGCACACAGGCGTCCACGCAGGACGATGCCGACCTGGATGTGGGCACCACGCTGGCGGCGTTGACGCCGAGGCAACGCGCCGAGGTGGCGCAGCGCGCGGGGCATGTCCGGGAGGTCATGACAGGTTTCCGCAGCGGGTACGCGCACGTCGTGCAGCCGGGTGAGCCGCGGCCGGAGTACGCGATGACGGTGCCGGTGAAGCAGCGCTACCGGGCGAAGGCCGCCGAGCTGGGTGTCAACCAGCGCACGGTCGAACGGTGGGTGGCCGAATACCGGCAGGCTGGTGAGGCGGGCTTGATCGATACACGGCTGGCGCCGCGCCGCGGCTCGCAGGTCGATCCGCGGTGGGACGAGGCGGCCCGGCGCCTCGGGTAGCGTGGCCGGTGGCATGAACTGTTGCGAGGTGCCTCACCGGTGGTGGGGAGAATCGGGAAGCCGGTGTGAATCCGTCACGGGCCCGCCGCGGTAACCGGGGAGCTGCCGTCCAGGCGCTGTGAGGCGCGGTCACTGGCCTGTGGGCTGGGAAGGCGGACGGTCAGTGATGATCCGGAAGTCCGAAGACCGGCCTCGCGCCTGTTAGCCCTGGCTTGTCCGGGGCGTGAGCGCAGCGGGAGCCTGCCCATGATCAACGAGCTGTACGACGTGATCCACCGACGCCGTGATGTCCGTGGCCAGTTCACGGGCGCGCCGATACCGGCGGAGGTTCTTAACCGGATCCTCGCCGCGGCCCACGCCGCGCCGAGCGTGGGGTTGCCGGCTCCTGCCGTCTACTTTGGACCGCGGCGTTCTTGAGCCGTGGGTGGTGCGGGTAGGCAGGCTCGTCATCGAGCACAGGAGACGGACTGTGGGGCCGGGTAGGCTCTGATCGGGTGATGTCGCTGTTGTGATCGCCGGTGCAGACATTTGATGCACGTTACTTCAGCGAAGCGATCCATGCGGAGACAAGCTGCTCAATGACGAGTCGGCCTCCTCAATGGTCATGACGCGCTGCGGCGGACCGCCGCCCATCCGGGCGTGCCGCACGTCGGGGCCACTGAGACAACGCGAGATCGCAATGCACCCGTGTCCCGGCCGCGCCCGCGCCATCCAGCGCCGCCCGGACTCCGGCCGCCATCCCGTCCAGAGCCCCGGCAAGCGCGATCACGCCCGCGCCCGCAGCCGCGAGCGCCACGGCCACCGGAAGGAGCACGCTGGCTGTCCGGGCCGCATCGATGCGGCCAGACCGCTCAGTCACGACGCCTTGGCCCAGACCAAGGCACGCGCACACCTCGGCAGTCACCTCCAGACGTGGCGCGGCCTCCCTCACCCGGGCGATCACTGTAACCATCTCGGCGACAGACAATGCGCCTGCAGCGTGGGTGTCCGCGGCCGAGAGCAGCACGCGCACACCCCCCAACCCCAGCCGTTGCCAGCGTGCTGCCCGATCCGCGACCGGCTTGCTGACGGCCGCGGCAGGCAGCAACGGGACGATCAAATCCCGGGGCGACACCCCCAGGCGCGCACGGCCACGCGACGTGCTGCGGGCTGGACGCGGCCCATGCGCCGCACCCGTGACGAGCCCAAGCCTCATCTGACTCCGCCCCCTACGGCTTCTGCGTGGTTGAAGGTGGCCTGATCGCCGCACTCAGACGTGCAGCTCACGGTTGGCAAAGTCACCTGGCAGGCTGCTGAGATCGCCATCAGCGGGCAGCCAGGGGCGTGGGCGCTCATCGCATTCACAGCGCAGAGCGACCTGACGAACTCAGCCACCGAATCGCCGGGGCCTTCGCCTCGCCCGGCCGGCACTACGACTGCGGCGACGTCGTCGGCTATCGACGCCGCGGCGCCACGGGCCGCCACGGCGCTGAGTCGTCCGTTTCGCGAGTGGGCGTTCCTCCCGGCCAGCGATGCTGATCCTGCACGCCGAAAACGACTGGCGGTGCCCGCTGGAGCAGGCGCAGCGGCTCTTCGTCGCGCTGAAGCTGCGCGGCGCGCCGGTGGAGATGCTCCTCTTTCCCGGCTAGGGGCACGAGATGTCGCGCTCGGGCCGCCCGTCACACCGGATCGCCCGGTTCGAGGCGATCCTCGAATGGTTCGAGCGCTGGATGTGACAGTGATCCTTGTCGGCGAAGCCGATCAGTCGGTGTCGGCGAAGCCGATCGCGAACGCCTCTTCCAGGTCGTGCTTCGAGTAGGCCCGGAACGCGATGTGCGACTCGGTGTTGATCACGCCGGGGACCTTCGAGATGCCACCGGCGATGACCTCGGCGATCTGGTCGAACTCGCGCACCCGCACGATCGCGATCAGGTCGACGTGGCCGGCCACCGAGTACACCTCGCTGACTCCGTGGAGGTTCGCGAGGTTTTCCGCGACTTCGGGGATCGAATCGGTGGCGCAGTCGATCAGGACGATTGCGGTGATCACCGGTGGCTCCTGTCACCTCGGGCGGGCGGCACGTCTCATGCTCGCGACGAGGTACGACACAAAACCGGCGGGGACCGGGCCCCACAACGACGCCCCGGCGCGGAAGTCCGCGCCGGGGCGAACGCGCCGGCTACGAGGCTGTGCCGGTTACAGGTTGAGATACCAGTAGTTCAGGTACCCGTACGAGCCGTTGATGTCTTGTATCCGCAGCCTCCACTCGCCGTTGCTCACCTCCGACGAGAGATCCACGGTGTACGTCTTTTCGGTGTCCCTCCGGCTGCCCCCGCGGGTGTCCAGCACGTACTCGGTGCCGTCGGGGGCGATGAGGGTCAAGGTGAGAGTGTTCTCGAGGTTGTGCCAGATGCCCACCGTGACCGTGCTGGTCCGCGACGCGTTGCCGGGGCAGCCATCCATCGTGAGGCTGTCTTCCACCGTAATGGGGCCCAAGATGTCGACGGCGGCTTTGTTCGAGCCCTTGCACGGCGCCTGCGCGGCGTCGACAGTGATCTGGTAACTGGCCGTGTCGGTGGCGATGGCCCCGTTAGCGAGCACGGTGATTTGGTAAAAGCCGCGCGGGGTCGACGCCGAGGTGCTGATCGTCAGCTTCGACGATGCGCCGGACGTTACCGACGGGGGATCGAAGGTGGCGGTCGCCCCGCTGGGCAGGCCGCTGGCGGACAGGTCGACCATCTGAGGGTTGCCGGATGTGGTGGCCGTCGTGACGGTGGTCGTCGAGGACGACCCGGGGTTCACCGAGCCCGCGACGGAGGTGAGCCCGAGCGAGAAGCTGCCGGGCGGGTCGCCGTTGACGAGCAGCGCGAACGTGACCGCGTGAACCGCGCTGGTCCCGACACCGGTGACGGTGACGGTGTACTTGCCGGGCGGGGTCATCGCCGAGGTGCTGATGGTCAGCGTCGACGTTTCGCCGGAGGTGACCGAGTCCGGTGTGAACCTGGCGCTCGCCCTGCTCGGCAAGCCGTTGGTGGACAGGGTGACGGTCTGCGGGTTGACGGACGTCGTCGCCGTGGTGACCGTCGCTGACACCGACGCGCCCGGGTCGACCGACCCCGCGGCGGGTGTGACGCCGACCGAGAAGTCGTTGCCCGGCACGCCGTTGCCATCGCCAACGAAGACAAGCCTGTTCGGCGAGCCGGCCCGGGCGTCGGTGACCACGTCGGGCGTGGCGTCGTTGACGAGCTTGTCGCGTACCTGTTGTGGGGTGAGCGTCGGGTTGGCCGCGAGCACGAGTGCTGCCGCGCCGGCGACGTGCGGGCTGGCCATGGAGGTGCCGCTGATGGTGTTGGTGGCGGTGTCGCCGCTGGCCCAGGTGGAGGTGATGCTGGTGCCGGGCGCGAAGATGTCCAGGCAGGTGCCGACGTTGGAGTAGGAGGCTCGGCCGTCGTCGATCTGCGTCGCGCCGACGGTGATCGCCGCGGGGGTGCTGGCCGGGGAGGTGTTACAGGCATCGCCGGCGGTGTCGTTGCCGCCGGCGACGGCGAACGTGATGCCGTCGGCGATGGCGTTGGTCACCGCGTCGTTGATGAACTGGCTGTAGTCGCCGCCCAGGCTCATGTTGGCCACCGCGGGCTGGCCGGCGGCGTGGTCGGCGGTGACCCAGTCGATACCTTCGATGACACCGGCGACGCTGCCCGAGCCGGCGCAGTCGAGTACCCGGACCCCAACGATGGTGACGCCCTTGCCCACGCCGTAGGTCGACGAGCCGAGGATGCCGGCGACGTGGGTTCCATGGCCGTTGCAGTCGGTGGCGTCGTTGTCGTTGTCGACGGTGTCGCGGCCGGATACGGCCCGCCCGCCGAAGTCCTGATGGGTGAAGCGCACTCCCGTGTCGATGACGTAGGCCCGCACGCCGGCCGCCGCCGTGGGGTAGACGTAGGAGTTGTTCAGCGGCAGCGGCCGCTGGTCGATGCGGTCCAGGCCCCAGGACGAGGTCGGGCTCTGCGTCGCGTCGATGTGAACCCTGTGGTTCTGCTCCACATACCGCACCGACCGGTCGGCGGCCATTTTGGCCGCGCGGGCCGGGGACAGCTTCGCCTCGAAACCGCGCAGTGCGTTCTGGTAGGTGCGCACGACCGTACCGCCGTAGCGACGTGTCAGACTCTGCGCGGTGGTCTGCACCTGCTGCGCGGCGACGGCGGTGTCGGACAACATCACCAGGTATGAGCCGGACACCGCGGTCGGGCCGCCCTCGTTCCGGATGGTGCCGTCGGGTGTTGCCGCGGCGGCCGGCGAGCCGAACGACAGGGCGAGGACCGCGCATAACGCCGGTCCCAGCGCTCGGCGTCCCAGCGTTGGTGGATGAGACAAGTCCGTTCCTCCTTCGCATCATTACGCCGGGCGGCGACGAGAATGCTGGGCCGCCGACACCCGGCTGGAAAGGGATGAATGCGAAGGAGTCTATTGACGGCCATTGATAGGCAACAGGTGTCGAGGGCACCGCGGATCAGATGTCACAAATTCGAAAGAACTTCTATTTGGCCGTAAATATTCGGTGATCTCGTGGGCGGGCATGTCGATGGCCCGGCCGGTGGTAGCGGCCGGTTCGGGATCGGTCTGAGTTCGAGCTACGGTGATGGGCCGGGCTGGATGATCCCGCCGGGGTCATGGTCGCGGCTTCCGGCCTCGTCTGGGTCGGGTGTCCAGGGCAGGAACCGGTGGAGTGTTTGTCCTTCGGGGGCTTTGCTGCCGGCGTCGGCGCAGGCGTTGACGCGTACGGTTCTTGGGTCATGACCTGTTCGGCCAGGGTCATGAACGGCACGATCCCGGTCTTGGGTGAGCAGTGGGAGAACACGCGGGCCTGGTGGACGTCGTAGGCCGCCAGATACGCGAGGGCGCCGCCACGGTTGTATTCGTGGTTGACCCGCATGGTGCGGGCCGCGCCGGGTGCCAAGGTCGGGTGGCATCGGCAGCGGGCCTGGATGCTGGTCTTCTCATCGCTGGACAGGACGTACTCGTCCTCACCGAGCGCGATGCCCTGGTAGACGCGGGCGTACAGGTCGAGCACGCGGGCGGCCTTGACGGCGAAGTGCGGGTCGCGGATGAAGATCCAGGACTGGTGCTGCCAGGGTTTGAGCCTGGATCCACCGGATAAATTGGGGAGTGATTCGGGGATCTGATAGCGCAAATGCCCTGTCGGGTGGCCGGAGGGAGTCTCACCCTCCGGCTCCCACAGATCCCGGCGTGAACCTCTCGGCTCACCGGGCTCTTGTCATCCTGATCACCAGTCGGTCGTGAGCGAGGTGACCCATCTCC
>JAVHVY010000503.1:0-13382 GCA_032160305.1 Actinoplanes sp. | reverse complement strand
CCGGCTCCGAGGAATGGGCGACGATCGCGCCCCAGCTGGCCGGCAAACGACTGAACGCCTCCGGCACGACCGCCGAACTGGTGGCCCGCTGGGCTGCGGACGGGTGCGCGGTCGTGCGGCTCACTCCGGCCGACGATCCGGCAACCGCCGCTCCGGACCTGCCGGACGACTCCCAGGCCGCCGAGGTCCGGGAGACCCCGGCCCGCGTCGACGTCCGCAAGCCGTTCCGCCTGCACCGCGTCCGCAAGCACTGACCACCACCGGCCCGGCCCGCCGCCCGTGAGCAGCCGCCCAGAAACAGCCGCCGCCCAGGACCAGGCGCCGCCCGTGAGCAAGCGCCGCCCGTGAGCAAGCGCCGCCCGTGAGCAGGTCAGCGCCCGGGAGCAGGTCAGCGCCCGGGAGCAGGTCAGCTGCCCCGGAACGGGTCAGCCGCCCGACAAGCGTCAGCCGCCCGACAAGCGTCAGCCGATGAGGGCAAGCGTCAGCCGATGAAGGGCGGGACGGCGATCTCGCCTTTGGCGATCGGGACCACGTGGCCGGACACGGTCGCGGAGACGGCTGCGCCCGCGTCGGCGGTCACCGTGCACTGCAGCACGCTCGGGCGGTGCATTTCGAGGCCCTGATGGGATCGTGTACGCCGAGGTTCCCGTTCCCGGGAGGCGGCCGTTCGCCACGAGCCAGACGCCGAGCCCGAGGGCGGCCGACCCGGTCGCCGGGTCCTCGAGGACGGACACGCCGGGACAGAAGACCCGCGCGTATGCCGTACCGGCGGCGGCGTCCCAGGAGAAAACGCTGACCTGCGGCACTCCGAGCTGCTTGGCGGCAGCCGGGGCGGCCCAGGCTCGCGATAACGCTTCCCGGCGTACGGGCAGGTAGGTGAATTCGAGGCCGCAGCCCGCCGCGGCCGGCGGCAGGTCGGTGGCGTCGTAATCCGCGGTGCTGAGGCCGACCAGCTCAAGCAGCGCCGCGACCGGAACCGCCTGGCGCAATGTCGGTTTTCCCCCTGTCAGGGTGGCCGACCCGGTGGCCGTGACCTCGATCGGCAGGTCGCCCGCGCCGCATTCCTGCACGACGCGCCCGGCCGCGAAGAGCCCCCGCCGGACCGACGTCACCGCCGCGCCGACGCTGGGATGGCCCGCGAACGGCAACTCCGCCGCCGGAGTGAAAATCCGTGCCCGATATGTCCCGCCAGCCTCGGGCGGCAGTACGAAGACCGTCTCGGACAGGTTGAATTCGCGGGCCAGCGCGTGCATCTGGTCGGTGCCCAGGGCAGCCGCGCCGTAGACGACGGCGAGCGGGTTCCCGGTGAAGGGTCGATCGGTGAACACGTCGACGATCTCGTACGCCAAGGTGGACATGCCCGGACCCTAACCTAGGCTGAGTTCGTGACTATGGGGTCGAGGATTTATCTGGCGCGGCTCGCGGCGCTGCCCGTCTTCGACCCCAACGGCGACCGGGTCGGCCGGGTCCGGGACTCGGTGGTGCGGCTGCGCACGACGAACCGGCCACCGCAGGTCGTCGGCCTGGTCGCCGAGATGGCGCTGCGCCGCCGGATCTTCCTGCCGATCGGCCGGGTAACCTCGATGGACACCGAGGCGGTCGTGCTCAGCACCGGCACGCTCAACCTGCGGCGGTTCGAGAAGCGGCCGAACGAGTTACTGGTCCTCGAGGATCTGCTGGACCGCCGGGTCACGATCGCGCCCGATGACGGCGAGGGACCGGGCATCCCGGGCGTGGTCGTCGATGTCGGCATGGACCTGAACCGCAACAACGAGTGGCTGATCACCCGGGTCGCGATCCGCGAGCACACCGGGCGGCTGACCCGCCGCGGGCACCTCTACCAGGTCGAGTACGACCGGGTCCGCGGCCTGCTGACCCCGACGGACACCCAGGGCACCTCCAACCTGCTCGCCCTGCTGGAGCAGATGCGCCCGGCCGACATGGCGAACGCCCTGCAGGATCTGCCCGACGCCCGCCGCAATGAGGTCGCCACGGCGCTGAGCGACAGCACCCTGGCCGACGTGTTGGAGGAACTACCCGAGCACGACCAGGTGGAGATCCTGGTCCGGCTCGACCGCGAGCGAGCCGCCGACGTGCTCGAACGAATGGACCCGGACGACGCCGCCGACCTGCTCGCCGAGCTGCCGAAAGCGGAACAGGCCGTCCTGCTCGACCTGATGGAGCCGGACGAGGCGGCCCCGGTGCGGCAGCTGATGAACTACCGCCCGGGCACCGCCGGCAGCGTGATGACCTCGGAACCGGTACTGATGACCCCGGATGGCACGGTCGCCGAGGCGCTGGCCCGGATCCGCAACCCGGAGCTGTCGCCGGTGGTCGCCGCGCAGGTTTTCGTCGCCCGTGCGCCGTCCTCGACGCCGAGTGGGAAGTATCTCGGCATGGTCCACTTCCAGCGCTTGCTCCGCGAGCCGCCGTCGACCCTGCTCGGCGGCATCGTCGACAACGACATCGATCCGCTGCGGCCGGATACCGACCTGACCGAGATCACCCGGCGGATGGCGACCTACGACATGGTCGCGATGCCGGTGGTCGACTCGGCCCGCCGGCTGGTCGGGGCAGTCACCGTGGACGACGTGCTGGACCACTCGCTGCCCCGCGACTGGCGCGAACGCGACACCCCGGCCGACGCCGACCTGACCGCGCAGATCGCCGCGGCCACCGCGCACGACGCCGAGATGCAGGGCAGTAACGGCGTCTGGCCGGCCGAGGGGCGGGTGTCGGACCGTTGAGCAGCCCGGACCAACGCCGACCGAACCGGCTCGACCAGCCCCGCGAGCCGGGCCGGGTGCAGCTGCCCCGCTTCGATCCGGAGGCGTTCGGCCGCTGGTCGGAGAGCATCGCCCGGTACATGGGGACGGCGAAGTTCATCGTCTACATGACGATCGTGATCGGGGCCTGGTTCGCCTGGAACACGCTGGCGCCGACCGGGCTGCGCTTCGACCCGTACACTTTCACGTTCCTGACCTTGATCTTGTCTTTGCAGGCCTCCTACGCGGCACCGCTGATCCTGCTCGCGCAGAACAGGCAGACCGACCGGGACCGGCTGGCGATGGACGAGGACCGGCGGCGGGCCGCGATGCAGAAGGCCGACACGGAATACCTGACCCGGGAGATCGCCGCGCTGCGGATCGCCCTGGGCGAGGTCGCCACCCGCGATTTCGTACGCTCGGAGCTGGTCCGCCTCGCCGACGAGCTGGACGAGTCCGCCGCCCGCCGGCAGAAGCGCGAGCGTAAGGAGCTGACGCGGGAGCGTCGCGAATGACAGGCGGATCGCAGCCAGTGCGAGCCGGACCCCACCTGACCTGGCAGTAACATCGAGCTCATGTCAGCACCTGCCCCCACCGTCGAGGAAGCCGTCCAGGCCGCCCTCGCCACCGTCGACGACCCCGAGATCAAGCGCCCGATCACCGAACTCGGCATGGTCAAGGGCTTCACCGTCGGCTCCGGCCTGGTCAAGGTCGAGTTGCTGCTCACGGTCGCCGGCTGTCCGCTGCGGGACAAGCTGACCAACGACATCACCGCGGCCGTCACCACGATCCCCGGCATCAGCCGCGTCGAGATCGACTTCGGCGTGATGAGCGAGGAGCAGCGCAAGGCGCTGCAGACCACGCTGCGCGGTGGCGGCGCCGCGGAGCCGGTCATCCCGTTCGCCCAGCCCGGTTCGCGCACCCGGGTGTACGCGGTGGCCAGCGGCAAGGGCGGTGTCGGCAAATCGAGCGTCACGGTGAACCTGGCCGCCGCGCTCGCCAAGCGGGGCCTGTCGGTCGGCGTGGTCGACGCGGACATCTACGGCCACTCGGTGCCCCGGATGCTGGGCGTGGACGGCCGTCCCACCCGCGTCGAGGACATGATCATGCCGCCGCAGTCGCACGGGGTGAAGGTCATCTCGATCGGCATGTTCACCTCGGGCAACGCGGCCGTCGTCTGGCGCGGGCCGATGCTGCACCGCGCGCTCCAGCAGTTCCTGGCCGACGTCTACTGGGGCGAGCTGGACGTACTGCTGCTCGACCTACCCCCGGGTACCGGCGACGTGGCGATCTCTCTGGCCCAGCTCCTGCCGAACGCGGAGATCCTGGTCGTCACCACCCCGCAGATGGCCGCCGCCGAGGTGGCCGAACGTGCCGGCGCGATCGTCCAGCAGACCCACCAGCGCCTGGTCGGCGTCATCGAGAACATGTCCTGGCTCGAGCTGCCGGACGGTTCCCGGATGGAGATCTTCGGCTCCGGCGGCGGGCAGGCCGTGGCCGACTCGCTGACCAGGACAGTGGGCGCCGCGGTGCCGCTGCTCGGGCAGATCCCGTTGGATACCAGGGTCCGCGAGGCCGGCGACGCCGGAACCCCGATCGTGCTGACCGACGGGGACTCCCCGGCGGCGAAGGCGCTCGACGCGGTCGCGGCCCGGCTGGCCGTCCGGCGGGAGTCGCTGGTCGGCAAGCCGCTCGGCCTGATGGTCACCGCCAAGCACTGACGCCCAGTTCGCGTCCAGGTCCTCAGGTCGCGTCCAGGCCATCAGGACGCGTCCAGGCCATCAGGCAGGCCATCAGGTCGCGTCCAGGTCCTTCAGGTCGCGTCCAGGTCGAAGGTGCGCGGCCGCGCGGAAACCTGATCGCTCGGAGTCAGGGTGCCGCTCTGGGCTTTCAGCGTGCCGCTCTGGGCTTTCAGGTCGGCGGCGGCGGCGACCTCGCCGAGGTCGGCCTTCACGCCGTTCAGGTCCGCTTTCACGTCCTCGAAGAGGCCCTGCAGCGGTCGGCGGATCGCGTCCTCGTCCTCTTCGCTGAGCAGATGCTTACGGATGAACGCCTTCGGGTGCAGATCCTGTAGCTGGATGTCGGTGCCCAGCTCACGGCTCAGGTCAGTGGTCGCGTTCTGGGCCATGGCCCGCAGGCCGCGCAGCATCTTCAGCCCGTCGCCGATGACCTTCGGGAGGCGTTCACCGAAGATCAGCAGGGCGAGCATGAACAGCGCGCCGATCTCCCACCAGTTCAGGTTCTCGAACACGCGCCGACCCGCCTCTCCCGCTCCGCCGGCAAGCGTACGCGCGCCGGGTCACTTCGCGTCAGCGGCCAGAGTGACCGAGGCGGTCCGAGACTGCGAGCCCCGCCGGTATTCGATCGAGACGACCGTCTCCGGGGCGTACTTGCGGACCAGCGCGATCAGGTCGGTGCCGTCGGCGAGCACATGCCCGTCCAGCTTGACGATCACGTCGTTGGCCTGCAGTCCCGCCGCGGCGGCCGGGCCACCCGTGGTGACCGACCGCAGCTTCGCGCCGGTCGCCATGGTCGCACTGGCGCTGCCGCCGGATGAGATCACCTCGGCGCCGATCACCGTCCGCCGGGCCTTGCCCGTGTCGATGATGTCCCCGGCGATCCGCCGCACCTGGTTGAACGGGATGGCGAAGGCGAGGCCGATGTTGCCCGCCTCGGTCGCGCTGGAGCCGACTGAGCGGATCACCGAGTTCATCCCGACGATCTGGCCGGCTGCGTCGACCAGCGGTCCGCCCGAGTTGCCCTGGTTGACCGCCGCGTCGGTCTGGATCGCCGCGTAATAGCGGGTCGTGCCGCCCGGGTCGCCGGCCTCGATGGTCCGGTCCAGGGCGCTGACGATGCCGGCCGTCACCGTGTTCGCCAGCGCCAGCGGCGAGCCTAACGCCAGCACCGGATCGCCGACCGCGATCTGGTCGGAGTTGCCGAACCGGATCGGGGTCAGCCCGGCCTTTGCGACTTTGATCACTGCGACGTCGGACTCCGGATCGCGCCCTACCAGAGCCGCCGACCTGATCGAACCGTCACTCAGCGCGACGGATATGGGGCCTTTGTCGGAACCTTCGACCACGTGGTCGTTGGTGACCACGTAGCCCTCGTTCGAGAAGACGAAGCCGGAACCGATCGCGCCGGTGACCCGGACCGTGACGACGCTCGGCAGCACCAGCCTGGCGACGCCGGCCAGCGACTCCGGCGCGCGGTTGTTCGCCGACGGGACGACGGCGGGGGCGCCGGCGGCGGCCCTGGAGGCGCCGACCCCGCCACGGACCGCGAAGACGTAGCCCAAGGTGCCGCCCAGGCCGCCGGCCAGCAGGGCGGTGACCAGGCAGATCAGCAGGATCGGGGTGAGGCTGCGGCGGGGCGCGTCCGGGTCTGCCACCGGCTCCGGCGGTGGGCCGGTGCTCACGGGTGCGGTCGGCACGACCACGGCGGACGGCGCATACGGATCCCGCCACGGGTCCGCCATCGCGTCGGACCACCATGGCGAGCCAGCCGCCGACTGCCCGGAGGGCGTCGGCGGTTGAGGCTGGCGCCAGTTCCAGCCGTCGGTCACGTCGGTGCCTCCACTCATCGCGGCTCCCTATGAAGGATTGCACGGATCCCTGAGGACCATCCGGCCAGTCCGGTCGCCGGGCGTGCATATGCGTCATCGACGTCCCGATGCGCGCCGCGCGGGCACCGATCTAGGCTCTTACCCGATGTGCACCGGTTCCGGACCGCTCATCATGAATCAGCCGGAGGTCGTCATCGTCACCGCAGCCCGGCCGTTCGGCACCCCGACGGCCCAGTCGCTGAACTTCGCTGAGTCGTACGCCGCCGAGGACGTGGTCCTGCAAACCGCCCGCAGCCTGGCCCACGAGCTCGGCATCGTGCCCGTGAGCCCGGGCGCCGGGGCGATCCTGCGACTGCTCGCCGCGGCCGGCGGCGCCAAGGCGGTGGTCGAGATCGGTACGGGCACCGGCGTGAGCGGCGTCTGGCTGCTCCGCGGGATGCGCCCGGACGGCGTCCTGACCACCATCGACGTGGAGAACGAGCACCAGCGGATCGCCCGCAAGATCTTCGGCGAGGCCGGCAACGTCTCGTCCCGCACCCGGATCATCACCGGCCGCGCCCTGGACGTGCTCCCCCGCCTCGCCGACAACGTCTACGACCTGATCTTCGTCGACGCCGACGCCACCGAGTTCGGGGCGTGCGCGGAGGCCGCCCAGCGACTGCTGCGCCCCGGCGGCACGCTGATCATCAACGGCGCCCTGGCCGGCGGCCGGATCACCGACCCGACCGCCCGCGACGTCGACACGCTGACGATCCGGGAGACGGTGAAGCAGATCCGGGACTCCGAGGAGTGGATTCCCGCAATCGTCGCGACCGGCGCCGGACTGCTGGCCGCCGTGAAGCGTTAGCAGCCGTACGCCTCAGCGGGTGGGCCCTTAACCTGCTCGCCGGCGGTGGCGTCAGCCCAACTGGGCGCGCTCAGGGTCCCGTGGATCAGGAACACGAGCGGATGACCTTTCCGGAAGACGTGGAAAGCCCGCCGGTACGGCGGTACCGTACCGGCGGGCTTGCGTCAAAACGTCAGCCGACGATCGCTTTCAACGCGTCACCAAGTGCGTTGGCCTCGTCCGGAGTCATCTCAACGACGAGACGGCCACCACCCTCCAGCGGAACGCGCATCACGATGCCGCGCCCTTCCTTGGTGACCTCCAGCGGACCATCGCCCGTCCGCGGCTTCATCGCCGCCATCTTTGTCTCCCCTCAGACCTACATCAGGGTCGGTGGGTTACCCCACAGCCAGTTGCACTTCACAGCAAGCCGTCGACGTCCCGCGCTCAGCCTCACGTGACGCCGACCTCGTTACGCCGACCTCGTTCCGACCAGCGGAGAAGCTCCCGCCGGACCGACCCGAGACCGTAGCCTTACGGGCCCTGCTGCGCATCACGCCGCTTGACCCACGGTTTTGATCAAACACGTGCCGATCAAACATTTTCCCTGATGAACACCGGCGAACCCAAACCCAGTCCGGGCGGATGTGACAGCGTCTAGCATATCGCCTTTTGGGCTGTCACAATGTGCGGTCATGCAGGCGCGGTCTGCGCTCTTCGACCTCTACGGCGATTACCTGCGCCCCCGGGGTGGCCGGGCGCCCGTCGCTGCCCTGGTCAAACTGCTTGCCCCGCTCGGGATCGCGCCGCCGGCCGTACGGACCGCCGTCTCCCGGATGGTGCGCCAAGGATGGCTGCATCCCCTGCGGCTGGTCTCCGGCCCAGGGTATCTGCTCACCCCGAAAGCGGCCCGCAGGCTCGACGAGGCGGCGGCCAGGATTTATCGCACGGGCCGCTCCGGCTGGGACGGCCGCTTCGACCTGGTGCTCCTGAAAACCCCGGTGAGCAGGCGCGATGCCCGCCGGCTCAACTATCTCGGGTACGGGATGCTGGGCGAGCACGCTTGGGTGGCACCCCGTGCGGCCGACGAAGTGGACACCGTTCTGCGCGACCTGACGGTGCCGTACGAGCGGTTCCACGCCTCGCACGCGACCGGTTCGGCGGGGGCGGCACAACTGGTCTCCCGCGCCTGGAATCTGGCCGAAATCGGCCACGCCTACGAAGAGTTCGTGGAGTATCACCGTCCGATAGTCGCCGCCGTCACCTCTCGCAACTCCGACGAGGAGGCGTACGCGGCGAGATTTCACCTCGTCCATGCCTGGCGATCGTTCTTATTCCGTGACCCGCAATTACCGGTCTCGCTGCTTCCGGCGCATTGGCCGGGCGTGCAGGCGGCCTCGTTCTTCGACCGGCACGCGGCCCGACTGCGCCCGGCAGCCGACCGGTACGTCGATCGCAGCCTGGCCCCGGTGCACCGCAGCGCGCGAAGGGTCGCGGCCAGACCCTACTGAAAAGTACTGTCGAGAGGGCATTCTCAGAGCTATGACCGACTCGCTGCTCGTCGACCGTACCGATGCTGTCGTCACCCTGACCATGAACCGCCCGGACGCCATGAACGCGCTGACCGTGGATCTCAAAGAGGCCCTGCGGGACACGCTGGCGAGCCTGGAGTCGGATCGCACCTGCCGGGTGATCGTGCTGACCGGCGCCGGCAACGCGTTCTGCGTCGGCCAGGATCTGCGCGAGCACGCCCAGATCCTGGCGTCCGGGTCGACGGATCTCGACACGGTGCGGGCGCACTACAACCCGATCGCGCAGCGGCTGGCGGCGATGCCGAAACCGGTGATCGCGGCGGTCCGGGGCACGGCCGCCGGGGCGGGCGCGTCGCTGGCACTGCTGGCCGACTTCCGGATCGGCGGGCCGCGGACCACGCTGCTGATGGCTTTCGCGAACGTCGGGCTGGCCGGCGACACCGGCGTCTCCTGGTCGCTGCCCCGGATCGTCGGGCACGCCCGCGCGCTGGAACTGCTGCTGCTCGCCGAGCCGGTGCGCTCCGGACCGGCGTACGAGATGGGTCTGCTGTCGCGGCTCGTCGAGCAGGACGACCAGGTGCTGCCGGCCGCGCAGGAGCTGGCCGCGCGGCTGGCCGCCGGGCCGACCGTCGCCTACGGGGAGATCAAACGGGAGCTGTCCATCGGCGCCGCCGGCCCCCTGTCCGAGGCACTGGCGGCCGAGGCTCAGGCGCAGGCCATCTGCGGGGCCACCAGCGACCACAAAGACGCCGTGACGGCGTTCGGGGCGAAGCAGAAGCCGGTCTTCGAGGGCCGCTGACGCTCGATGATATGAGTTGTTCGGGATAGGTGTATTTACCTCCGTGAATGTTTAAGCTTCTCGGCAATCACTGTGCGCCCCACCGGGCGCACCTTCGGTTCTGGGAAGGATCCGGATGACACGGTTGCGCAGATTCCTGGGTGGGGCGGCTACCGCCCTCACGATCGCGGCGATGGGCACGGTGCTGCCGACAGCGCCCGCCTCGGCGGCGCCGATCAGCGACGGCGGCATCAGCCCGAACGTCGTCGGCGGCACCCAGGCCGCCCAGGGCGAGTTCCCGTTCATGGTGCGGCTCTCGATGGGTTGCGGCGGGGCCCTCTACAGCTCGACGATCGTGCTCACGGCCGCGCACTGCGTGAATCGGACGGGCACGAACACGAGCATCACGGCGACCCTCGGCGTCGTCGACCTGAACTCGACCAGCAAGATCACCCGGAAGTCCAACTACGTCTACCAGGCGCCCGGCTACAACGGCAACGGCAAGGACTGGGCGCTGATCCGCCTGTCCAGCCCCGTCACCGGGATCGCCACGCTGCCGATCGCGACCACGACGGCGTACGACTCGGGCACGTTCACGATCGCCGGTTGGGGCTCCACCAGCGAGGGTGGCGCGCAGCAGCGATACCTGCTGAAGGCGA
The DNA here is from genome assembly GCA_032160305.1 of Actinoplanes sp. Lineage (GTDB taxonomy): Bacteria > Actinomycetota > Actinomycetes > Mycobacteriales > Micromonosporaceae > Actinoplanes. The sequence goes on along the minus strand of JAVHVY010000503.1, from coordinate 3,254 downwards.
CGGTGCCGTTCGTCAGCGACACGACCTGTAACTCGGCGGCGATGTACAACGGTCAGATCATCCCGAGCGACGAGATCTGCGCCGGATACACGGCCGGTGGCGTGGACACCTGTCAGGGCGACTCCGGCGGCCCGATGTTCCGCCGTGACTCGGCCAACGCCTGGATCGAGGTGGGCATCGTGAGCTGGGGCGACGGCTGCGCCCGCCCGAACAAGCCGGGCGTCTACAGCCAGGTGAGCACCTTCGCCGCGACCATCAAGTCGGCAGCCGCGAGCCTCGGCGGGTGACCCCGACCGCCTAATGGGAGCTACCGGGTCAGCCGCGCTGGCAGACTCGGTGTCTGGTAGCCGCTGGTGAGTGAGCACTCTCGCCGCCTGAACCGCGAGAACGGGCCCGGAGCACGAATTCCGGGCCCGTTCCGCACGGCCCTGGAAGAGACTCCGTGGTCAGCCGTCGTCCTCTTCGGGGTCGAGGTTGGCTTCCTCGCCGAGGACGAAGGCCTGCATCGCCAGCTCGTTGCCGGCGGGGGAGACGAAGGCCGGCAGCTCGGCCGGGCCCAGCTCCGCCACGTACGACCAGAACAGGCGGACGGCCTCGGCCGGGGTTGTGGCCTCGATCGGGAGGTCGACGCTGACCAGCCACGTCCTACGGTCCAGATCGCCGCCGAGCCGCGCCGCATACTCGTCATACACGCCCGCTGCGAGGGCCACCACCGCACCGGCCGCAGGCAGCCCCGCCGCCAGCCGCCCCGCCGCCGCCAGCTCCCCCGCCACCGCCGGCCGCCCCGCCGCCAGCTGCCCGGCCGCCGCCAGCCGCCTCACCGCCGCCAGCTCCCCCGCCACCGCCGGCCGCCCCGCCGCCAGCTCCGCGGACGCCAGCCGCCCCGCCGCCGCCAGCTCCGCGGCCGGGGCCGGGGAGTCGAACGCCCGCCGCGTGTAGGCGACGACCAGCTCGCCGCCGCCCTGCTTGACCACCCGGCCGAGCGCCACCACCGACGCACCCGCCACCAGCAGCACCTCGTCGTCGACGACCGGCTCGGCGCCGGGCGAACCGGGGACCGTCAGGGTCTGGTGCTGGAACAACCGCTCGGTCGCCCACAGCTGCGCCGGGATGATCACCGCCCACTGCGTCATGGGACCATCGAACCACGCTTGCTCAGGCGCTCGGAGCGTGCTGCCGGGCGACCGGTGGGACGTGGCAGCCGGCCAGGTGGTCGTCGACCATCCCGGTGGCCTGCATCAGGGCATACGCCGTGGTCGGGCCGACGAATCTGAAGCCGCGCTTCTTCAGCGCCTTGGCCATCGCCTTCGACTCGGGGGTCTGTGCGGGCACCTCGGCCCGGGTGGCCGGCCGCGGCCGGGGCTCGGGCGCGAAGGACCACAGCAGTTCGGCCAGGCCGCCCGGCAGCTCGGCGGCCACCCGGGCGTTGGTCATCGCCGCGTCGACCTTCATCCGGTTGCGGACGATGCCCGGGTCGGCCATCAGCCGCAGGGCGTCGGTCTCGGTGAAGGCGGCGACCGCCGGGATGGCGAAACCCGCGAAAGCGGCCCGGAACGACTCGCGCTTGCGCAGGATTGTCAGCCAGGACAGCCCGGACTGGAACGCCTCGAGGCTCATCCGCTCGAAGAGCCCGTCGTCGGTGTGGATCGGCCGGCCCCACTCGGTGTCGTGGTAGGCCAGATACTCGCTGCTCGCGCCCCAGAAACAGCGGACGAGGCCGTCGGCGCCGGTCACCAGCCCGGCCGCGTCGGGGATCAACGGGGAAGTCATGCGGTCAACGTACGAGCACCCTCTGACAGAAATGCCATCAGGAGAGGCGGCCCTGCTCGACGAGCCGGCCGAATTTCCTCAGCGCGCTGGTGAAGCTGAGCTTGGAGCCGGGCCAGAGTACCGGCCAGGCGACCTTGCCCAGCGGGCCGTCGGGCAGCTGGAACCACTCGTGCATGACGACCTGGGTGCGGTTGCCCGACATCGGCGTGCAGCGCATCGAGCCCGGCCCGCGCAGCACCTTGCCGCAGTGCACGACCCGGACCTCGTACGGTGCGTTGACCTTGACGATCTCCAACTCGTCTCGGAGCATCGCCGGGCCCAGCGCGGTGACCGCCTCGACCAGGCTGCCCTCGCCGCCGTCGCCCCGAACTATCCGGACCTTGGTGAACGGGATCCAGTCGCCCTGTTTCTCCCAGTTCAGGAAGGCTGCGAAGACTTTCGCCGCGGGCGCGTTGACGATGACGGTGGCGGTGACCTCACCGGAGCCGGGGCGGGCGGCGGCCCCGCCGACGTCGCCGACCGGCTCGGTGCTGCTCATCGGCGTTCCACCGGCTCACCGTCCGTGGTCGGCTTTCCCCCGGCGACAGCCGGCGGGGGCGGTACGGCCGGCGCGTCCGGGACGGGTGGGGCGGCCCGGAGCGACGACGGCAGGGACCCGACCGGCGGCGTGGACCCCACCGGCGAGGTGGACCCGACCGGCGGCAGGGATCCGACCGGCGGCGTGGACCCCACCGGCGGCAGGGATCCGGCCTGCGGCGTGGACCCGACTGGGGGACCGATCGGCACGGCGTCCGGGGCAGGTGCCATCGGGATGAGCGTCTCCCCGACGAGTGGCGCCTCCGCCACCGGGGCGACCGCGGCCTCGCGGGCCTGGCGCAGCACGTCGGCGTCGGAAGTCCGGCCGTCGCGCAGTGCCGCCACCTCGGCCTCGAGCACGCCGATCAGCTCGCCCTTGTAGCCGATGTCGTAGGCGGCCCGCTGCAGCGCCTGGTCGACCTGGGACATCCGGTAGCCGCGGAACGCGGTGTCGAACCGGGTGAGCGCCACGTCCTCCTCGCCGAGCGGGCGGTCGCTGGGCAGCGGGAGCGCCCGGCCGTCCGGCTCCACCGGGGTGAGCCCGGGGTCACCGCCACCGACCAGGACGGTCATGCCGAAGACGATCGCCGCGACCACCAGAGCCACGACGATGAAGAGGAAGAGCTGACCCATGCGCACGATGTTGGCACGACCGGCGCGGCGTGGCGAGTCCGCCACCCCACCCGGTGGCAAAGCGTGACGACGTTAGGGGGTCAGATCCAGGTCAGGATCTTCTTGCGCCAGGCGTACCCGATGCCGAGGGCGAGGACGGTGACGAAGATCGCCATTTCGGCGACCGTGACCAGGCCGAAGCCCGGGCGGTCGAAGATCACCGCCCACGGGAAGAGGAACACCGCCTCGACGGCGAAAAGCACGTAAAGATATGCATATACGTAATAGCGAATCTG
>JAVHVY010000502.1:0-15921 GCA_032160305.1 Actinoplanes sp. | reverse complement strand
GCCAGCGCCCGTGCGGCCAGATCGCACTGGCCACCCCGACCGGGGCGCTCAGCTCGCACAGTGCCCTGCCCTGCTCGATGTGCAGCTCGACGACGGCGGACACCCGCTTCTGCAGCTTGGGCAGCGCCCCGGCCGGGCGGGCGCCGAGCGCCTCGCCGAAGGTGACGCCGTCGCGGTCGCGCAGGGCGACCGCCTGGTCTGGATCGATCACGCCGGTCAGCAGCCGGGAGCCGAGACACGGCAGGCCGAAGCGGCCGCCTTCCTCCTCGACGAAGGCGGCGACGGCGATCGGCTTGTCGGGAACGAAACCCCGCTGGCGCAGCCGGTCCACGGCCAGGAAGGCGCTGACGATGCCGAGCGGCCCGTCGAAGCCGCCGCCGTGCGGTACTGAGTCGAAGTGCGAGCCGGTCAGCACCGTCCCGTTGCCCCAGGGCCGGCCCCACCAGGCGAAGAGGTTGCCGTTGCCGTCCTCGGTGACCGGCATCTCGCGCCGGTCGGCCTTGTTGCGGAACCAGTCCCGCAGCACCAGTTCGGAGTCGCTGAGCGCGTACCGCAGGTAGCCGCCGGACGGGTCGCGGCCGATCGGCGCGATCTCGCCCCAGAGCCGCGCGAAGGTCGCGGTCACAGCTCCCGCCGCATCGGAATGTGTACGCCGGCGGCCGCCGCCGACTCGTAACCTGCGTCCACGTGCCGGATCACGCCCATCCCCGGGTCGTTGGTCAGCACCCGCTCGATCTTCTGCCCGGCCAGCGCGGTGCCGTCGGCGACGCAGACCTGACCGGCGTGGATCGACCGGCCGATGCCGACGCCGCCGCCGTGGTGGATCGATACCCAGCTGGCCCCGCTGGCCGTGTTGATCAGCGCGTTCAGCAGCGGCCAGTCGGCGATCGCGTCGGAGCCGTCGAGCATCGCCTCGGTCTCCCGGTACGGCGAGGCCACCGACCCGGCGTCGAGGTGGTCCCGGCCGATCACGATCGGCGCCGACACCGCGCCCGAGGCGACCAGGTCGTTGAACCGGACCCCGGCGGAGTCCCGTTCGCCGTAGCCCAGCCAGCAGATCCGGGCCGGCAGCCCCTGGAAGTCGACCCGTTCCTCGGCCAACCTGATCCACCGGGCCAGCGGCTCGTTCGCCGGGAAGAGCTCCAGCACCGCCCGGTCGGTCGCGGCGATGTCCGCCGGGTCGCCGGACAGCGCCACCCACCGGAACGGGCCCTTGCCCTCGGCGAACAGCGGCCGGATGTACGCGGGCACGAAGCCCGGAAAGGCGAACGCCCGCTCGTACCCGCCGAGCTGCGCCTCGCCCCGGATCGAGTTGCCGTAGTCGAAGACCTCGGCCCCGGCGTCCAGGAAGCCGACCATCGCCGCGACGTGCCGGGCCATGCTCTGCCGCGCCCGGTCGGTGAACTCCTCCGGCTTGGCCCGCGCGTACTCGGCGGCGTCGGCCAGATCGACGCCGACCGGGACGTACGACAGCGGGTCGTGGGCGCTGGTCTGGTCGGTGACGATGTCGATCGCCACGCCCCGGCGCAGCAGCTCGGGGAAGACCGCGGCGGCGTTGCCGACCACGCCGACGCTCAGCGCCTGCCGGGCGTTCTTGGCGGTGAGTGCCCGCTCGACGGCGTCGTCGAGGCTGTCGGCGACCACGTCGAGGTAGCGGTTGGCGACCCGGCGGCGCAGCCGGGACTCGTCGACGTCCACGACGATGCACGCGCCGCCGTTCATCGTGACCGCGAGCGGCTGCGCGCCGCCCATCCCACCGCAGCCGGCGGTCAGCGTCAGCGTCCCGGCCAGATCCCCGCCGAACCTCGTCGCCGCCACGGCCGCGAACGTCTCGTAGGTGCCCTGCAGGATGCCCTGGGTGCCGATGTAGATCCACGAGCCGGCGGTCATCTGGCCGTACATGGTCAGGCCGAGCTTCTCCAGGCGCCGGAACTCGGGCCAGGTCGCCCAGTCGGGCACCAGGTTCGCATTCGCCAGCAGGACCCGCGGCGCCCACTTGTGGGTGCGGAACACCCCGACCGGCCGGCCCGACTGCACCAGCAGCGTCTCGTCGTCGCGCAGCTCGTCCAGCTCGCGCACGATCGCGTGGAACGACGGCCAGTCCCGCGCCGCGCGCCCGGTCCCGCCGTAGACGACCAGATCATCGGGCCGCTCGGCGACGTCGGGGTCCAGGTTGTTCATGAGCATCCGCTTGGCGGCCTCCTGCGGCCAGCCCTTCGCCGTGTACGACGTCCCGCGGGGCGCTGTCACCATGGTCCGCAACTCCTCATGCCTCGAAGACGTGCCGTCGGGCGACCGTAGCCTCGAACTCCTCCAACCGGCGCTGCGCCGGCTCCGGCGCGGCGTCGCACATTGCCTGCAGCAGCACCATGGTCATCGCCATCGGCCCGGTGTGCAGGTCGAACACCAGCTGCGTCCCGACCGCCGCGGGCAGCACCACGGCGGCCCGCTCGGCCGCCGGGCTGACCGCCGAGTCGGTGATCGCCACCACGTCGATCCCGATCGCCTGGGCCTCCCGGATCGCCGCCAGGCTCTCCCGGGGGTATCGGGGCAGCACTATCGCCAGCATCGCACCGGCGCCGGCCGCGCGGGCCTGCTCCAGCCGGTCCAGCAGCTGGGTGCCACCGGTGTCGAGCACCCGCACGTCCGGGTGCACCTTGGCGGCGAAGTAGCCGAAATAGCCGGCTAGCGGCGCGGCGGCGCGCAGCCCGAGCACCGGCAGGGGCCGGCTGGCGTTCAGCAGGGCGGCGGCCTCGGCCACGGTGGTCAGGTCGGCCAGCTGGTCGGCCAGCCGGTTGAGGTGCTGCGCCTCGGCCCGTACCGCGATCTGGGTGGCGTTGCCGGCCGCCGGCTCGGCGGGGCCGACGTCGACCAGGGCGCGCAGCTCGCGGCGCAGCGCCGGGTAGCCGCCGTAGCCCAGCGCCGTCGCGAAGCGGGTCACCGACGGCTGGCTCACCCCGGCCAGCACGGCCACCTCGGCCGCCGACAGGTAGGCCGCCGTCGCGGCGTGCCGCACGAGAGCCTGGGCGATCCGTCGCTGGATCGGGGTCAGGCGGGCGCCCTGGAAGAGGTCCCCCACCCGGCTGACAGCTGACCCATTCACCCGCACAGCGTATGCATAAAAACTTTCACACGCCAGGGGCTGTGCGCACACCGAACGACCTGGAGATCTCAGACCACGCCTGCCGGCGCCAACTGCCGCGCCGACTAGTCATCGACGGCATCACCACCATCTCGCTGGTCTGCCGGATCGCCCGCACCGCCGGACTGCGCGCCGACCATGCTGTGTCGTACCGGACAGGACTGTGGCAGTATCGGCAGGCATTCCCATGCATCGATATAGGCCGGAGTTCTCGATGTCAGTACATGCCGTTCTCGCCGCAGCGTCCCTCCTCGCGGCGTCCGGATTGGTCGCCCCGGCCGGTGCGGCCGCGGCAACGGCCGCGCCTGGCATCGTCGTGCTGAACGTCACCGGATCGGGCTGTCGGCCGAACACCATCACGGCGGCGCTCTCCCCGGACCGTACCGCGCTCACGATCCTCTACAGCGAGTACGTCGTGCCCGCCGCGGGCGCCACCAAGGTGGTCAGCAAAAACTGCCGGATCAACCTGAAGGTCGAACCGGTGTCCGGATACGCGCCGACGATTACGTCCGTGGACTACCGCGGCTTTGCGCACGTCGCGACCGGCTCGGTCGCCGAACTGAATGCCACCTACGGCTTCCACGGTGCGACCCACATCGAGTCCGCGACGCTTCGGCTGGCCGGGCCATTCTCGGACGACTGGCAGGCCAGGGACGCGGCCGAGGGCGGTCTGGTGACGGGCAAGTGCAACGGTTCGAACGTGCTGGACGTCGACAGCGAGCTCAGCGTGACGAGCACGTCCACGGGAGCGGCAACGGACCTCATCGCTATGGACTCCACCGACGGTCTCGTTCCCAACACCTTCCACCTCACCTGGAAGGCTTGCACCCGACACGGCGGGTGAGTGGTAGGAGCTCGGCGCAGGCGGGACCGGCATGGTCCAGGTGGGTGACGCTGTCGTGGATTCCACCGCCCGGCACCGTCGCCGGTGACCCGCAGCGGCGGGCCGAGGTCCAGACCCGCACGCAGGTCACGACTCGGCATCAGGGTTGCCAGGCCGCTACGGCATCGTCTGGACCCCAGACCACGTTCACGGCATCGGCCGGCAGGTTCGCTCCGGATCGGGTGACTGCGAGCAGCCCGGTCCGCGAGGCGTCGAAGCCAGGGACCTGGCGGGCGCCTTCCTGTAGCTGGTGCAGGTCATGGCTGTCGAACGGTGTCGCCAGCCATTTCAGCGATCCGCAGAAATGGATCTGTGATGCGACGGGCGCTCGGTCGGCGCCAACCAGGTCGATCTCCGGGTTGAACTGCCGGTTCCACCAGCCACCGACGGCCTGGGCACCCGGCCACGGTAGCGCGCCGGTGAGCGCGGCCTGTTCCAGTGACGTACGGATCAATGGTTCGACGGCCCGACCGCGCCAACTGGTCCACCGGTTCTGGAACAAGGCGTACCCGGTGTCGGGCCGGCCGCGTTGGGCCAGGTTGTGAACATCGCGCAGGATGGCGAGGTAGAGCCGCAGGTTGCTGTCGGCGACCCGGTACAGCGTTGGTCTGCCGCTGCGGGTCGACAATGGCTGGTCGGCTGCCAGGACCTGTTTGTCGTCGGTGAGCTGGCGCAGCAACGGGGACAGGGTCCCGGAGCTGACCGAACCGCCACGGCTTCCAGCGGTACTGGCGATGTTCGCGTAGGCGCGGGCGTCTCCGCCTATTGCTTCAAAGACACGCCGGGCGAGGTCTGGATGGGGAAACTCCGATGCCAGGGACTGCTCGGGCACCGTGAACAGCGGCGCGGCCGGGTCGGCGCACTCGGCGCGAAGGTAGTCGTCGGCAGGTGTCCCGCCCGGCCAGCGCAGCAGGATGCCTGGCAGGCCGCCGGTGATCAGGTGCGCATCGATAGCGTCGGATCCCGCCAGACCCGCCGCAGCGGCTGTTTCTGCCAGGTTCAGCGGGCCGAGGACAAGGTTGTCGGCGCGGCCGTAGAACGGCCGGTCGTACGCGGTGAGGCGTTGCATCATGTGCAGGTCGCTGCCGAGAAGGAGCAGCAGGATCGGTCGACGCGACAGCAGCCGGTCCCACACCACCTGCAGCTGCCCGTCGAACGTGTCGTCCTGCTCAGTAAGCCACGGCAACTCGTCCAGCACGACGATGCACGGCTGGTCCGGTAGCACGCCGGCAAGAACACGCAGCATGTCACCCCAGCCGCCAGCCGGTGGCATGCTGGGCAGCAATGCGTGGTCGTTCGGCAGATCCGACTCGCTCAAGGCCGCGAGGAACTGTGCCGTCGACTCAGTGACCGACGCACCTTTGACTGCGGTGAAGTACAGATACGGCAAGCCGGAACGGTTACAGAGTTCCTGAACCAGGCGCGATTTGCCGACCTGGCGACGGCCGCGTACCGCGACAGCGAGTCCTGTCCTGGTTCGCGTGATGTGATCGGTCCGTTTCACCAGGAGAGACAGTTCGGTGTGTCGACCGACGAACATGGGCCTCCCCGGGTAGACGGCATCTAGGTAGACCGGATCTACGTAGATGCAATCTACATCAGTGGAGCCCGGCCGCTGAACGACTCCTCTTCCAGCGCGGGTCGGGGCTGCGTGGCACTCACTCGGGTTCGGCGTGCTCCAGATCAGGATCCTCGCGGTAGTCGCTGGGCACCTCAACCGCTTCGGTCTCCGGCCGGTAGCGGGGGTCGAGCCGGACCAGGTCCCACTCGTTGATCCAGGCCCGCACGTACTGCCGCATCCGGGTGGCGCCCAGCCGCTCCAGCCCAGCCACGTCGGGCGGCTGCCATCCGAACGCCTGCCCGTGCAACTCGCGCAGCCGTACGTACACCTGCTTGAGCTCGGTGTCGTCCGGCGGCGTGAGCAGGTACGTCTCCCGGTCGATGATCCGCATACCGAGTTCGGCGGCCGCCGCGAGGTCGGCCGCTTCCGGCGTGCCCTTGGCCCGCAGCCGCTCCGGAACTACATGGCGGTCGTTGCGCCCGGTGATGACGGCTGCCTCGTAGTCGTCGGTCATCGCGAACACCGTGGCCATCGGGACGCCTCTGCCGTGCTCACCCCGCATCCACCGAGCCAGCTCCGCGTACGACTTGGCGCGTTGAAGTAGCGAATACCGCCCGATGAGCTCGACCTCGTCGAAAAGGACGAGCCACCCGGGCGAGCCCGCGGCGGCGAGCAGCCGGGCAGCGAACCGCATCCGCTGCCGGGCCAACTCCGGCACCGCGACCGGCGGGAGGACGGGCCGCTGCTCGCCGATCTCCTTCAGCCGCTTTCGCAGTTCGGGGACCGCGATCGGATCGCCGGACCAGAACCGCAGGATCGTCTCCGCGAAGGCCGGATCCCGCTCGCGAAGATGGGCGAACAGCGTCAGGGTCGCCGGGAACCGTTCGTTCAGCTCGGATCCGCTCGAGGAGGCCCAGCGCAGCAGCTCGGCGTAGGAACGGCCGTCGAGGTCGAGCCCGGCGGCAGCCTCGATGATCGCGGGTCGGGCCTGCCCGGCACGCGAGGCCGACTCAGCCGCCGCCTGGAAGACCTTGGCGGGGTCGTGCAGCGGCGTCTCCTTGCTGATGACCGCGCGACTGACGGTCCAGCCGGCGTTCAGCGCCAGCCGGGCGAGGTGCTCAAGCAGATGGCTCTTCCCCGCACCGAACCCGCCGCCGATCAGCATGCTGCCGGGCGAGCCTGCCGCAACTGAGGCGCACATGGCCTCGAACCGGTCCTCGATCGCCGCCTGCCCGCTGCCCAGCGTCGCGACGGCGTCCCGGCTGGGCACCCCCGCACGCAACGCCTCGATGGCCCGCCGGGCGACCATGGCGAAGGCTTTCCCGTTGTCAGCACCGGTCATCAGGACACCTCCGCGGAGTCGGCACCGATACGCACCAGCGCCGCGTACGGGTTCTGCCGGCGGCGATCGTGTACCTCGTCGGCGACCCGCAGCTGCAGTGCCGTGTATGCGGGCAGGCCCCGTGCTTCGTCGTGGACCAGGACGGGCGGCACCTCGACGGCCACGAACAGTCCCTCGATCTCGTCGATCGCATCGATCAGCTGACGCACGAGCTCGTACGCGTCGAGCGTCGCGGCCTTCGTGTAGTAGAACCCGTCACGCAGACCCGCCGGCGGCCGGCGGGTGACCGCGAGCCGGTCCAGGTCCAGCCGCAGCACCAGGCCGGGCCGGCCGGCGACCCGCAGCCAGCGGGTCAACGACAGCAGTAGCGGCCGGGCGTTGTAGCGGTTCACCTTGGAGTTGAGTCCCACCCGGCGCAGGTCCGCGGCGGGTAACCGCTCACCGCACAGCCATCCGATCACCGTTTCCCGCTCGTCGGGGGTGACGTCGCCCCTGCCGAGGCGTTCCTGGCACAGCCGAAGCATCGCCACCCGGAACTCATGGCTCATCTCCGTGTCCCGCAACACCGACTGCTCGACAGCGCGACGCACACTGCGGTACAGCTCTGCGGCGTCGACGTCATGATGCCGAGCGATCGCGCCCAGATCGATGCCGTCGATGTCGGCGGGCGCGGGAAAGCCCGCGTGATCCAGGGCCGCACGCACGACGGAAGCGGCCAGCCCGACCCAGTCCAACTGGCGGGCAACGGTGGTGAACACCTGGTCGACCAGGTGGATGCGGGTGCGCGCCGCATCCACCTCGGCGTACGCGAAACCGTCGCCGAGCTCGGGGAACGCGGCGGCCAGCCGGTCCCGCACGGCGTCGTCCGCCGGGCACAGCAGCTTGACCGAGGCGCCGCCGCGGGCAATGTAGCCGGCCAGGTACTCCCGAGCTACGAACTCGAGGTAGTCGTCTACGTCGAGCTCCGCGCTCACGACTGCTCCGGCTCGGTGCTCTCGGTGGTGAAGGACACGCCCCAGTACCGCTGCTCCTGACCGTTGCGCGCCACCGTCGTCAGCACTCCAGAGCCCTTGGTACCGGTGCTGGCCGACCAGCGCAGGATCCGCGGGCTCCGCTCGGAGCGGATGACGCCGCTCTGGTCCAGCAGGTAGAGGTCGCGGGCGAACTCCTGCCGCGAGTACTGGGAACGCTGGCCCGGCATCATGGTCAGCACCGTCCAGATGTCGACCAGCCGGACCACGGCGTCGGCGCGCTTGCCGTCGGCGGCCACGCGAAGTTCGTAGGCCGTCCGCAGACTGTCGAGAAACTGCTCGGCCTTGAAGCGGGCTCCCCGCTCCTGCGCCCGAGCCAATGCGCTGACCAGCACTGACGGGCGCAGCCGCCGGTCTCGCACCTTGTCGATCTCGATCGCCGCATCGCCCGGAAGAACCCGCAGCAGCGACGGGTAGCACAGGAGCCGGTCGTCGTCACCCTCGACGATCGCGAGTCCCTGGACCGCGGCCTCGGCCAGCAACTCCTTCACGTACGCGCCGGAGGCGAGGTATGCCCGCTCGTCGAAGTCGAACGTGTCTCCGAGCGCACGGGTGCCCGTCGTGAGCCCGTCGGCTGCTGCCCGCGCGGCGGCCAGCGCCTTCCGCAGGTCGCGGACCTGACCGGTCCGGGCGGCGCCGAGCGCCCGCTTCAGCTCCCGCACGGTGGCGTTCGCGCCGCGTAACGCGTCGTCCAACGCCCGCTCGGTGGCGACGAGTACGGACTCGACGCTCTCAGACGACTCGGGCTGGCCCGCAGAGGCGTCGACTTCGTCGATCATCTCAACGAGATCCGGGTTTGACACGATAGGGGATCCCATCTTGCGGAGAGTAGCGGCTGCCCGGAATCACGACATCGCCCAGTGGATACAGTGTGATACGTGGTCGGGACACTGCATTCCACATCGGGGCGATGGGTTCCTGCCGGGGAGCCGGCGGTGGTCGGTGGCCATATTATCCCCGGCGGTTCGATCTACCTCGGCCGGCGCCTTCCCGGCGCGCCCGAATCGTCCCTCCTCAATCCTGACCTGCCGGTTGCCGCCTCCGCCGATCGCTGCGTGGTGCCGGCGGGCGGCCAAGGGTTGGCATATCAGCTGCTCTCGCCCGTCGCCCGAAAGGCGTACCTGGACTGGCAGGCCGGCGGCCGGCGGACGGATGTCATGCCGGGCCTGGTTCTGCTCTTCTGTGCCGGCCTCGAACGGCGGATCCTCGTCGACGGGAACGACGATCCCGTGGTCCACCAGGAGCTGCCGGCACTCACCGCCGAAGTCCGCCGGCTGCGGGCACGGTACGGCGACGACGCCGCAGCACTGGGCAACGCCCTGGATCACCTGCTCGATCTTCTGGGCCTGTTGACGGCCCCGCGCGACGCACCCACGGCCGGACCCGACCGCGAGACCCCGATGGGCGTGCGGATCGCGCTGGCCCGTTTCGCTGTCTCATCGACCCCGATGCCCGCTGCCTGGGCGCGCGCCTGGATACGGCATCACCCGTCGCTCACCCCGCGCCGAAGCGAGAACGACTGCCCGGCAGAGTTCGAGCGGCTGTTCACGGTCCGGTACGGTGAACGGCACGGCCGCGGGATCGTGGTCCCTGGCGACGGGACCGGCATCCGGCTGAGTTACCGCCCGTCCAACCCCGGCTTGGCCGCCACTCTGGTCTGGCGTGCGGACCTGCCCGATCTGCTGTCCGAGCCACGCCGCATCCGCGCGCTCTCGGCGCTGCGCGACGAGGTGGCCGCGTCCCTGGACCCCTACCGCAGGTGGCTGGCCCGGTTCCCGCAGGGGCAGGGCTCGCTCGCCGCCGTGCCGCTGCTGCCGGCCGGGCTGGTCGACGCCCGCCACGGCAGGCTCGGCGCGGTGCGGGTCTGGGCCGAACGGCGACTCGACGGGCAACCGCGGGCGTTGATCGACGCAGCCGAGTTCTGGGACTTCTGGTCGGCCGCTGATCCGGAGCGGATGGCGACCGACGAGGCAGCCGCCCTTCTGGGCGTGTTGGCCAAGCTCGGCCTCGGCGTCGAGCCGGATGTGCGCTTCGGCGCGCCGCCGCTGGTGCCGGGCCCGGCCGTTCTGTTCCGTCTCGGCAGGCCGGCGGCCGATCGGCCGGGACCGCGGTTCGCCGCTGCCGCCGCCATCGTCCGGTGCGCCGCCGTGGTGGCCTCGGCGGCAGGACCGGTCGATCCTCGAGGGCCGGCCGGGACCGCGCTGCTGACCACCGTCGCCGATCTGGTCGCCGCCCTCTGCCTGGAACCCGGGGAGGACCTGCGGCTGGCGGCGCGGCTGGGCTGGCTGCTGACCACCTGGGTGGATGTCGACCGGCTCGGTCGGCAGACGACCACGATGACGTCGGCCGAGCGGGAGATCGCCGGACACTACCTGGTCACGGTGGCGGTTACGGCCGATCCGGTGATCGGCCCGGCCACCGTCACCGCGCTGACCCGGCTGTACCGGATTCTCGGGCTGCAGGTGGACCTCGTCTTCCAACGACTCCACGACTGGAGTACCGCAGGTGCGCCGGTCCTGCCCCAGCTCGCCGGTGCCGACGTCGCACGGGTTCCGGGCCGTCGACACGATCCGGACGCCGGCGCCGAAGGGCCGGATGAACCGGTCGTGGTCCAGTCCGGTGGCCACGAGCCGAGCGGCTACCCGCTGCCCTGGGCGGCGTCCACCGGGCTCCGGCTCGACCGTTCCCTGATCCGGAAGAAGGTCGCCGACAGCGGCACGGCCGCCGCGCTCCTCGGCGTGATTTTCGACGACGAGGAGGTGGCGGATCCGGCCGAGCCACCGTCGGCGATCGCGGGTCTCGACCGGGCCCACGGCGCGTTGTTGCACGCCCTCGGCGAACGCGGGGCGTGGACCCGCGCGGAGTTCGAGTCCCTTGCGGCGGCCCACGGCGTCCTGCCGGACGGAGCGCTCGATGCGCTGAACGAGGCGGCGATCGACGCCACCGGAGCCCCCATCGTGGAGGGCGAGGATACTCTCACGCTGGCCAACGACGTCCTCCTGGAGCTGCTCGCATGACACAACCCGGCACCTCGCCCACGGCGGGGCGGATCCGGCCGCGTGAACGGGATGCCATCGTCGCCTCGCTGCGGGCGGGCATGGTCCCGCGCGTCGGGCAGCGGCACATCCAGGTCGGCCGTGCGGCCGAGGTGGAGGCGGCGGTGCGCGATGTCGACCGGATCGCCGACGGCGGTGCCGGATGCCGGTTCGTCATCGGCGAGTACGGCTCGGGAAAGACGTTTTTTCTGCACCTGACCCGCTCGATCGCCCTGGAACGGCGGCTGGTCACCGTACATGCGGACCTGTCGCCGGATCGGCGCCTGCACGGCGCCTCCGGGCAGGCGCGCGGCCTGTACGCCGAGTTGATGAGCAACCTGGCGACCAAGGCCCGGCCGGACGGAGCGGCGCTGGCCACCGTCGTGGAGCGGTTCGTCACCGGCGCGCTGGGCGAGGCCACCGACGCCGGCACCGATCCGGCCGTGATGATCCGGACACGGCTGGCCGCGCTGACCGAGATGACCGGCGGATACGACTTCGCGGCGGTGATCGGCGCCTACTGGCGGGGCTACGACACGGGGGACGAGCGGTTGCGCGCCGACGCGGTGCGCTGGCTGCGTGGGGAGTTCACCAGCCGGGTGGATGCCCGCACCGCGCTGGGCGTACGGACGATCGTCGACGACGCCAGCTTCTACGACCAGCTCCGGCTGATGGCCCGCTTCGTGCGCCTGGCCGGCTTCCACGGTCTGCTGGTCTGTCTGGACGAGATGGTCAACCTCTACAAGATCACCGGATCCACCGCCCGCAATGCCAACTACGAGCAGGTGTTGCGCATCGTCAACGACACCAGCCAGGGCAGCGCCGCCCATCTCGGCTTCCTGCTCGGCGGGACGCCTGAGTTCCTGCTGGACCCCCGGCGCGGCCTGTTCTCGTACCCCGCCCTGGCCTCCCGGCTCGCACCGAACCGGTTCGCCGGACCCGACCGGATCGACCACTCCGGTCCGGTGATGCGGCTGGGCAACCTGACCCCGGAGGACGTCTTCGTCCTGTTGACCAAGCTCCGGCACGTGTTCGCCGCCGGCGACCCGGCCCGATACCTGGTCCCGGACGAGGCGCTTACCGCGTACATGGCGCATTGTTCCGCGCGGCTCGGGGACGCCTACTTCCGTACCCCCCGGGAGACCATCCGCGGCTTCCTGGACCTGCTCGCTCTGCTGGAGCAGCACCCCGACCTGCACTGGTCCGCCCTGATCGGAGAGGTCGAGCTCGCGCCGGCCGGCGCCGAGGAGGACGAGCTCACCTCCTTCCGGCTGTAACCGGTGGGCGAGAATCCACCGTCGCAGGCGTACGCCGGCTACCATCCGGCCATCCAGCGCTGGATTTACGACCAGGGCTGGGATCGGCTGTGTGATGTCCAGGAACGCGCCGCCACGCTGATCAGCGCCGGGCAGCGCGACGTGATCATCGCCTCGGCCACCGCGAGCGGAAAGACCGAGGCGGCGTTGCTGCCGATCTGCTCGGTCCTCGCCCGCCGACAGGAGGCGGGCCTTGGCGCCGGCGTCGCGGCGCTTTCGGTGAGCCCGCTGAAGGCGCTGATCAACGACCAGTACGACCGGATTGTTGGCCTGGCGGATCCGCTCGGTCTGCGCGTGCACCGGTGGCACGGTGACGCGCCGGCGTCGGGCAAGGCCCGGGTGCTGCGGGCCCCCGAGGGCCTGTTGCTGATCACCCCCGAGTCTCTGGAAGCGCTTTTCGTCCGGCACGGTGGTCGGGTACGCCGGATCTTCGGTGGACTGCGGTACCTGGTCATCGACGAGTTGCACGCGTTCATCGGCACCGAACGAGGTGCCCAACTGCAGGCCCTTCTGCACCGGGTGGAGCAAGCCGCCGGCAGCCGGGTGCCCAGGGTCGCGCTCTCCGCGACGCTCGGCGACTTCTCCGGGGCGGCGGAATTCCTCCGGCCCCGCGGCGGTGCGCAGGTCGCCGTCGTGACCTCCGCCGAGGGCGGCGGCGAGGTCCGGCTCCAGGTCCGCGGTTACGTCAACCCGGCCACTGCGCCGCCACCGGGCCGGGAACCCGGCGACCGCGCCGCAATCGCCGACCATCTGTTCCGAACCTTGCGCGGCACCGACAACCTGGTCTTCGCCAACTCCCGGGCCGCTGTCGAGGTGTACGCCGACATGCTCACCCAGCGCGCCGGCCAAGCGCAGGCGCCGGCCCGCTTTCTCGCCCACCACGGCAGCCTGTCCAAGGAGGTACGCGAGCACGTCGAGGAACGGCTCAAAGATCCCGCCACCCCGGTGACCGCGATCTGCACCTCCACCCTCGAACTCGGCATCGACATCGGCTCAGTGGACTCAGTCGCACAGATCGGCGCCCCGCCAACGGTTTCCGGCTTACGGCAACGGCTCGGGCGTTCCGGACGCCGACCGGGTCAGCCGGCCGTCCTGCGCGTGTACGTGGCCGAGCCGGCACTCACCTCCGGGATCAACCCGGCCGACGCCCTGCGCCCCGAACTGGTCCAGACCGTCACGATGGTCGAGCTACTGACCGCGGCCTGGTACGAGCCGCCGGACGACACCGGCTTGCACCTGTCCGCGCTGATCCAGCAGATCCTGTCGATCAGCGCGCAACCCGCCGGCGCGACGGCCGGCCAGCTTTTCGCGACACTCTGCGAGACCGGCCCGTTCCGGCGCGTCGACCGGGCCGTCTTCGCCCGTCTCCTGCGCGACCTGGGCCGGCACCGCCTCCTCGAACAACAGACCGACGGCACGCTGCTCCCAGGCGAGGAGGGCGAGCGGCTGCTGAGGCACTACAGCTTCTACGCCTCCTTCCACACCTCGCTGGACTACCGCCTCGTCGCCGACGGATACACCCTCGGCTCCCTTCCTGTGGACCGCCCGATCCTCCCCGGCACGCTGCTCATCTTCAGCGGCGCGCGATGGCGGGTCCTGTCCGTGGACAGCGCACAGCGGGTGATCGAACTGACCGCCGCCGAGTCAGGCAAGCCGCCGGTCTTCCCCGGCACCGGCGGTGAGATCGCCGACCAGGTACGGCGTGAGATGTTCCGGTTGTACCGCTCCGGCGACATCCCCCGATACCTCGACGCCACCGCACGAACGCTGCTGGCCGAAGGGCGGGCCGCCTTTCACGCGTACGGGCACGCGACCCGCCGCATCTTCGCCCGGGACGCCGAGACCCTGCTGTTCCCCTGGCGCGGCGACCGGATCATGAACACACTCACCGCGGTCCTCGGCATGCACGGCCTGGCCGTGGGACAGGACGGCCTGGCGATCACCGTAGGCAACTGCACGCCGGCTCGACTCTTCGACGTGATCACGAGCCTGGCCAGCGGTCCAGCACCGGACCCCGTCGCCATCGCGGCCACCGTGCGAGCCAAGCACCACGACAAGTACGACCGCTACCTGAGCGAGGATCTACTCAACCTCGGGTACGCGGCACGCGCTCTCGACGTACCCGGCGCCTGGGCCTGCCTGACCGAACTCGCCGACAGCACCGGCCCGCGACCTCCGGCGCCGCAATGACCGGCGCGCTCCGTGCTGGCGTGCCGCGCCGGCCGAAGCTGGCGCCGCAATGACCGGCGTACTCCGTGCTGGCGTGCCGCGCCGGCCGAAACTGACGCCGGGATCCCGGCGCTGCGGCGGGCCGGCTGGTCGGTGGTGCGGAAGAGGGGACTCGAACCCCCACGCCCCTTTCGAGGCACTAGAACCTAAATCTAGGGCGTCTACCTATTCCGCCACTCCCGCAATGATTGTCCGTTTTAGGATCGGGACGATCGTGAGCGTGAGTCTAGACGCTTCGCTCAATGTTCGATAATCCCGCGTCGATCCGCGACGGGGGCGAGTCGGCTGTTGGAGACGGCGCGTGGGCACGGCGGCCGCCGCGCGGATCCAGGCCGCATGACGGCCGCCGTGGGTCGGCGGCCCGGGGCTCCGGCCCGGACGGTGGAGGTGCGGCGACTGTTTCACGCCGAATATTCCAATACTGGAATATTGTCAGGCTTTGGTGCGTTTCGTGGGTGATGCGTGCTAGTTCGTCCGCCACGGTGGCGGTGTCCGCGGCAGCCCCGTCGTCTCGGCCCGTCGTCTCGGCCCGGCGGCGTCGGCCCGTCGTCTCGGCCCGTCGTCTCGGCCCGGCGGCGTCGGCGACCGCGGCGCCGACGGCCGAGATGTCGCTGAAGCCGTGGCCCGCCCGGCCGAACCGGCCGTGGACGCCTTCATCCGGCCGGCCACCATGGTCAGGTCGGCGGAGAAGCCGGTCAGTCGCCGGAGCGGACCGCCGGGACAACGGTGGTCACCGTTCTTATCGGCAGCGGGGACCCGGCTCCGTAGGAACGCCGGTGGGTCAGTCGACGCCGAGCTCGCGCCGCAGCTTGGCGACGTGCCCGGTGGCCTTGACGTTGTACATCGCCTTCTCGACCCTTCCGTCCTCGTCGATGACGAAGGTGGACCGGATCACGCCGGTGACGGTCTTGCCGTAGAGCTGTTTCTCGCCGTACGCCCCGTACGCCGTCAGCACCGCCTTGTCCTGGTCGCTGACCAGCGGGAAGGTGATCGCATCGCGGTCGCGGAACGTGGCCAGCTTGGCCGGGGTGTCGGGGGAGATGCCGACGACGTCGAAGCCGGCCGCCTGCAGCGAGCCGAGCGAGTCGCGGAAGTCGCAGGCCTGGGTGGTGCAGCCGGGGGTCATCGCGGCCGGGTAGACGTAGAGGATCACTTTGCGCCCGCGGAGATCCTTCAGGGCGAGGCTGTCACCGTTGTCGGTGGGCAGCGTGAAGTCGGGCGCCGCGTCGCCGGGAGCCAGTCGGTCAGTCATGCATTGACCATAGTCGGCGGCGCGGGCGCCTTCCGCAGGCTCCGGGGCCGTGACGCCGGTGACCTCGGTACGGTAGGCGGTCGCGTCCGGGGCGTCACCGCCGTGGGCGGACGCGGGGGTGGCCGGTGCG
>JAVHVY010000500.1:0-23051 GCA_032160305.1 Actinoplanes sp. | reverse complement strand
GCGGGACCGGGCAGCCGCCCGGTCCCGCACGGCACTACTTGGCGCTGCCGGCCAGGTCGACGATCGCGGCGGCCGTACGGAAGTACTTGTTGCGGCCCAGGTCGCCGACGGTGGTGATGTTGAACGCCTCACCGAGCAGCTTGGCGTCGGCATCGCTCACCCCGGCGAGGGCTGCGACCGGAGCGTCCACGAGCTCGGTCAGCGACTTCTCCTCGTATGCCTTGTCCAGGATCTTTGCAAGGTCGGCGGTGACAGCCATGAGATCTCCTTGAGGAAGGTTCCGGCCCGGATGGGCCCACATCGCAGAAACCGTACCCCCGTTTGCGGCGCGCACTCCTCGATCGGGCGGCGTATCCGACCATCCAGTGCGGGCAGTCGTACGGCACGGTCCCGTCGCCGCCGGGGACCCGCGGCGCCGCGTCGACGCGCAATGACTGGGGGAAACCCGACTCCGCGATGGACTAGACATGGTGAACAGCCGCGCCGACCACACCTCAGGGAGAGTTCATGTCGCGTCTTGCGAGACTCAGCCTGGCCAACCGCGGGTTGGTCGCACTGCTCGCGATGATGATCACCGCATTCGGGTTGTTCCTCATTCCGTCGCTCCGGCAACAGTTGCTGCCCTCGATGGACTTCCCGGCGGCGTCCATCGCGACCCCGTTCGCCGGTGCGGGACCGGACATCGTCGACCAGCAGGTCTCGGCCCCGATCGTGACCGCCGTCTCTGGCGTGGACGGGATCAAGACCGTGTCGTCGACCTCGTCAGACGGATTGTCGGTGGTGCAGGCGGAGTTCGAGTTCGGCACCGACCTGGACAAGGCCCTGGAGAACCTGCGGGCCGCGGTCGTGGCGGCCCAGCCGTCGCTGCCGGCCGGGGTCTCCCCCAAGGTCAACGGCGGCGGCACGGACGACCTGCCCGCGGTCACGCTCGCCGCTTCGGCCGGGCCGGGCGGCGATCTCCATACGCTGGCCCGTAGGGTCCAGGCCTTGGTGATCCCCGACCTGAAGGCGATCGACGGGGTCCGCGATGTGACCCTGAGCGGGGTCAGCGACGAGCAGGTCGTGATCAGCCCCGACCCGGCGAAGCTCGAACAGTTCAGCGTCGACCCCGGCACGATCGGCCCGGCGTTGCAGGCCAACGGGATCTCGATGCCGGCCGGCGCGGTCACCCAGCAGGGCAAGTCGCTGCCGGTGCAGGTCGGCACGCCGATCACCTCGCTGAACCAGCTGCGCAACATCGCGCTGCAGGGCCCCTCCGGACCGACCCGGCTCGGCGATGTCGCCCTGGTCGAGCAGCGGAATGTGCCGGCCACATCGGTGAACCGTACGAATGGACTGCCCAGCATCGCCATCGGCGTCACCGTGACCCAGGCTGGCAACCCGGTCGCGATCTCCACGGCGATCCGCGACAAGCTGGCCGAGCTGAAGACGAAGTCCGGTGCGACGCTGGTTGTCACCTTCGACCAGGCGCCGTTCGTCCAGCGGTCGATCAAGAGCCTGGCGACCGAGGGGCTACTCGGCCTGGTGATGGCGATCCTGATCATCCTGCTGTTCCTGCGGTCGGTGCGCTCGACGATCGTGACGGCACTGTCCATCCCGCTGTCGCTGATCATCGCCCTGATCTCACTCAAGTATCTGGACTATTCGCTCAACCTGCTCACTCTCGGCGCGCTCACGATCGCGGTCGGCCGGGTGGTCGACGACTCGATCGTGGTGCTGGAGAACATCAAACGCCATCTCGCCTACGGCGGCGACAAAAAAGAGGCAGTTCTCACCGGCGTACGGGAAGTGGCGGGTGCCGTCACCTCCTCCACTGTGGTCACCGCGGCGGTGTTCCTACCCATCGCCTTCGTCACCGGGATGGTCGGCCAGCTGTTCGCTTCGTTCGCCGTGACCGTGTCGGTGTCGCTGGCGGCCTCGTTGATCGTCTCGCTGACCGTGATCCCGGTCTTCGCGTACTGGTTCCTGAAGGCGCCGAAGGGCGACCTGAGCCTGGACGAGCAGCGCGCCCGCGAGGAACAGAAGGAACTCAACGGCTTCCTCGTGCGGCTCTATCTGCCGTTCGTCCGGTTCGCCACCAAGCACCGGCTGACCACTGTGCTGGCCGGCATCCTGGTGCTGTTCTTCACCTTCGGACTGGCCGGCAACGTACGCACGAACTTCCTCGACCAGGACGGCCAGGACACCGTCACGGTCACGCAGGAGCTGCCGATCGGGTCGAGCCTGTCCACCCTGGACGGCAAGGTGAAGCAGGTCGAGAGAATCCTGCACTCCCGCACGGACCTCAAGTCGTACGACGTGTCGGCGGGTGGACGGCTCGGCGGCAACAAGGCCCAGTACTCGTTGATGCTCAAGGACCACGTCGACGCCGCGCTGGTGAAGACCGACCTCGAAGCCGCGTTCAAGAAGCAGCGGCAGCTCGGCAAGATGGCCGTGGCGGCCGGACAGTCCGCGAGCAACGCCGACAACGGGCTCTCCGTGCTGGTCCGGGCGCCCGACGCGAAGACCCTTGACACGGCCGCCGACCAGGTCGCCAAGGCCATGGCCGGTGCCCCGGACGTCAAGGATGTCCGGAGCTCGCTGACCGGTGGCGGCCAGCGGATCGAGGTCCGCGTCAACCAGACCGAGGCGGCCCAGGCGGGCGTCTCCGAGCAGGAGATCGGCCAGCAGGTCGCGGCGGCCTTCCGCGGCACCCCGATCGGCCAGGTCAACGTGGGCGGCAAGCAGATCCCGCTGATGCTCAGCTCCGGCCCGCCGCCGAGTACGGTCGGGCAGCTGCGGTCGCTGGTGGTCCCCGCGGCCAACGGGCCGGTATCGCTGGCCTCCCTGGCCGACGTGGTCAACGCCCGGGGCGCCAGCGAGGTGAGCCGGGTCGACGGCGACCGGGCGGCGACCATCGCCGGCACCGCGACCGGCACGGACATCGGCGCGACCACCAAGGAGCTGACCAAGCGGCTCGACGCGTTGCGGCTGCCGCGGGGCGCCAGCTATGAGCTCGGCGGCGTGAGCGCCGACCAGTCCAGCGCCTTCACCAGCCTCGGCCTGGCCGTCTTCATCGCGATCGCCCTGGTGTTCCTGGTCATGGTGGCGACCTTCCGGAGCCTGCTGCAGCCGCTGATCCTGCTGGTGTCGATCCCGTTCGCCGGCATCGGCGCGATCGGCGCTCTGCTGGCCACCGACACCGCGCTCGGCGTGCCCTCGATGATCGGGTTGCTGATGCTGGTGGGCATCGTGGTGACCAACGCGATCGTCTTCATCGACCTGGTGAACCACTACAGGGCCGAGGGCATGCCGGTCCGCGAGGCGGTCATCGAAGGCGGCCGACGGCGGTTGCGGCCGATCCTGATGACGGCCTTCGCGACGATTTTCGCGCTGATCCCGATGGCACTGGGCCTGACCGGCGAGGGCGGCTTCATCTCCAAGCCGCTGGCGGTGGTGGTGATCGGCGGCCTGGTCAGCTCGACGCTGCTCACGCTGGTGCTGGTCCCGGCGCTCTATACGATGATCGAGGGCCGGCGGGAACGGCGAGCCCAGCGCAGGGCGGCCGTCAAGCACGACGGCCGGCCGCCGACACCGGCCGATCTGCGCTCCAGTTCGAGGCCGCCGGGCGGCCTGCACCCGGCCGACGTCGACAGGACGACGCGCTCCGTGGCGGACCAGAACGAGCCCGAGGAGCTGCGGCACCACGACTACCGGCCGGCGCACGCCAAGTCGGCGCACACCAGGCCGGAACCCGGTCCTCCGTACTACTACCCGTACGCCCAGGTGGACGAGGAGGTCCGGGGACCGCGGCGGAAAGCGGAGCCCTACCTGCGGCCCGGCCCGGACGGTTACCTGGTGCCCGTGGACGGTACTCCGATGCGCGATCCCGACCGGCCGGCCCGCGTGGAGCCCCGGTGGCCGGCGCCCTCGGAGACCGACGATGAACAGAACCGCAGCTACCGCGACTGATCGACGGTGACCAGCACGGGCCGGTGGTCGGAACCGACCGCCGGCCCGATCGCCTGCCCCGACACCCGCACGCCCGGCCCGGCCTCCTGCCCCGACCCCCGCACGCCCGGCCCGGTCAGGATGTGGTCGAGCTGGGCCAACGGGCGGTGCGCCGGCCAGCTCCGCCCGCGGGCGGCCGGCCGATAGGGCCAGGCGAGGTAGATCGTCGGCCGGCACATGTTGAAGTCCCCGGCGAGCACGGTCGGCTGCGCTCCCCCGCCGTTGAGCTCCGCGATCAGGTGGCGCAGCTGCGCCGGACCATGCAGGAGCCGGTGGGTGAGGTGCAGATTGACCACTCTCAGCACCACGTCACCGTCCATCGGGAACTCGGCGACCTGTGCCAGCCGCCGGCCGACCGCATCGCCCGGGGCGGCCGGGCCGAGCTCCACCGAGGTGAGCCGGCGCCATGGACGGCGGCTCATGATCGCCAGACCCCACGCGCCGCTCTCGTCCGGTGGGTTTCCCACGATCTCGAGATCGACCATCGGCGTGTCGGTCACCAGGTCGAGTTCGGCGAACTCCGGATAACCGCAGTCGGCGGCAGCCTGCGCGGCGATGCTGGTCCCGCCGGCGCGGCACCAGTTCTCCTGGACCACGACGATGTCCGCGGCCAGGGCCGCCACGGCCGCCTTCACCGAGTACGGGTCGCCGCGGCGACTCAGTCCGCAGTGCAGGTTGAGGCTGGCGAGGGTGAGGCGCACCGTTCTCCCTCCGAGTGTTCGTCGACGAGATCCTAGGAGACTGCTCGCCGGGCGGAGCGCAACCTGGCAGGGTGACGACGGAAGACGCGCTGGAGACCCTCGCCCTGACCAACTACGGCCACTTCACCACGATGCGGGTGCACGAGGGTCGGGTCCGCGGACTCACGCTGCATCTCGACCGGCTGGCGCGCGACTGCTGGCTGCTCTTCGGCTGCCCCCTGGACCACGAGGTGGTCCGCCGCGAGATTCGGGCCGCGCTCGCCGGTCCCGAGCCGGTGACCGTCCGGGTCTCGGTGTGCAATCCGGCGTTCTCACTGGTCAGCCCCGCGAAAAAGGGCAGGCCCGAAGTCATCGTCACCACGCGCCCGGCCTGCTCCGAAGACCTGCCGCCACTGCGCGTGCGCTCCGCCCCGTACCGACGCGACGTGCCGGCGGTGAAGCACGCGGGCCTGTTCGGCCCCCTGTTCGAACGGCGCCAAGCGCAACTGGCCGACTACGACGACGCGGTCTTCAGGACGGACAACGGCCTGCTCAGCGAGGGGGTCACCTGGAATCTCGGCTTCCTCGACGGCGACACCCTCGTCTGGCCCGCCGCCGAAGCCCTCCCGGGCGTCACCTCAGCGCTTCTCACCACGGCCCACAAGGGCCCGGTCCGCGTCGAACCGGTCAGCCTGGACCGTCTCCCCCGCATGACAGCCGCCTTCGCCACCAACTCCGGCACCGGCGTGCGCGCCATCGGGGAGATCGACGGCTTCACGTGGTCGTCGGAACACGCCGCCCTCGCCACCCTCCGCGCCGAATACGCGACCATCGAACCCGAAGAAGTCTGACGTTCCCGCGACCATCCGCCGCGTCGCCGAGGCCCGGACCCGGTTCGGCGTCCGCACCACACGTCGGCCACGGCTCAGCTCGATCGGGCCCGACTGGAGTCGATGACGGCTGCGCCGCCTGCCACGTCAGCAGGTCGAGCGCGGCTGGGGTCGATGACGGCTGCGCCGCCTGCCACGTCAGCAGGTCGAGCGCGGCACAAGGCCCGCACCGGATCGGGGCGGGCCTTGTGGTCGGGGGCGGGACACCTACTCTGCGACGCGGGTGCGGCCGATCCAGCGGTAGACGGCGTCGTCGGACTCGGTGTCGCGTTCGAAGTGCTCGTAGCCGCCGTAGTAGCTGATCTTGACACGCTCCTGGGTCGTCAGCACCTGGGGGTGCCGCAGCTCCTCCGGAAAACTTTCTGGCCCGCCCCGCAGGTCAACGGTGACACATTGCTGAATGTCGGTCATGTACAACCACCTCCATCGCTCGATGGAGGTGACGCTAAGACCTATGTCACAACGTTTTCCCTAATCGTCCGAACGCGGGCCCAGAGTTGATCGAGGATCCGAACCAGCCGCCGGGGCACGGCGCCCGGAGGGCGTGCCGGGCGGCCACCCCAGCGAAGCGCCTGGACCGGTGGACCCTCCGACCGCCGCTGGAGCACGCACTAGGAAGAATCGCGCTCGCGGTATGGGACCAATGAGCAATGACCTTCGACGAATATCCGAAGCCGCGCCCGATGCTTTTCGTCAACGAGGTGGAGAGCTGGCTGCTCGATCCGAGCATGATTCCCTTCGCGCTGACGACACCGCCGTACGCGCCGGGTTCCCCGCCGGGCGCGACCTCCGACCGGGCGTACAAGCCGCCCCCGAGGCTCCTCAGCCGCCCGCAGGTAGTCCGGTCCCGGGCCACCCGGGCGGTACGCCCGCGCGGATTCCGCGCTTTCCTGCAGACCCTGCACCTGATCCGGCCCTGACCCCCATCGGCCCAATGGCACTTCTTAGAACGTTTGTACTGGTAGGGGTGCTGGGCACCCTCGGGGCGGCGCGACGGATACGGGTCCGCGGCGGTCCGGAAAATTTTTCGGATCTTCGGTAAACCTTCGACCGGGGGTGCCGCGTGTAACCGATGTGACCTCCCGAGGCGAACCGATGAATACGACCGACGCCGGGTATGCGACCTTCGTAGCGGCTGGCTGGAGTCGCCACCTGTGGACCGCGAGTCTTCTGACCGGCGACCGGTATCACGGCGAGGAACTGCTGCAGGAGTGCCTCGTCAAGCTCTACACACGGTGGCACCGCCTGGCACGCACCGGTGACCCGCACGCGTACCTGCGCCGCATGCTGGTCAACGGCAACGTCAGCCGCTGGCGACGCCGGCGGCAGGAGAAGCTCGTGGCCGAGGCGCCCGACTCGCAGGACAGCCGGTCGATGCCGAACGAGCCGCACGACGCCCTGCGACGCGCCTTGCTCCGCCTGCCCCGGCAGCAGCGCGCCGTCATCGTACTGCGGTATTTCGACGACCTCACCGAGAAGGATGCCGCCGCCGTGCTCGGCTGCTCGGTCGGCGCCCTCAAGTCCACCCACTCCCGTGCCATGGCCAAGTTGCGCTCCGAGTCTGAGCTTCTCGAGATCCGTGGCTGAGCCACAACCCCAATGAGAGAGGACCCCATGAACGACCTGTCCTCGGCCCTAAACGACTGGGCCGACCACACCGAGGCCGGCGAGGCACCGGTGGCCGACCTCATCGCGGCCGGCAAGAAGCGGCGCGCCCGCAACCGCGCCGCCTCGGCCGGTGTGGCCACCCTGGCCCTCGCAGCCGTGGTCGGCGTCTCGTTGTCGGCGACCGGTTCGACGAACGCGCTCGGTTCGACCGGTGCCGCCGCCCGTACGCCCGCCATTGAGCTGGCTGCCGCGGCCACCTCGACCGCGGGCTCCAGCTACAAGTTCTCCATCGACTCGACGCTCACCCTCGCCGAATGGCAGATCGACCATGTGACGAGCACCTGCACCGGCGCGGCCGACCCGGCCAACGACTCCGCGTACCTCAAGGGAATTCACGTCGAGGCGCGTCTGGTCGACGGCTTGCACTACCTCAGCAAGGACGGCGATCACTGGGTCGACGCCGGCAAGGGCACGCTCGCCGACTTCATGCTCTGCGGCGACGAGCACGTGCCGTCGGTGACAGCCTCCAACCCGTCCAGCGTGCTGAAGACCCTGGGGAAGGACAGCACGGTCACCAAGACCTCCGACGGTTACAAGTTCACCAACGCCGCCTACAGCGGCACGGTCAAGGTCGCCGGGGGCAAGGTCTCCGAGTTCGCGTACGACGTCGTACAGAAGAAGACGAGCGACTACCCGGGGTACACCAAGCACGTCGTCATGAAGCTGTCCGACTACGGCGTGCCGGTCTCCGTCAAGAAGCCACTGTAACGACCGCCAGCAAGGCTGTGAATTGCATTCGCAATTCACAGCCTTGCTGCTGCATGTGAGGACTTGGTTCCTCGTTGCCTACTGAGGAGAGACCCTGAACATGACCCCCAGACGACCTTCGGTCGTGCTGCTGGCCGTAGGGACGGCGGCAGCACTGACCGCGCTCGGGCTCGCGACCGTCCCATCGGCCCAAGCCGGGACGCCGCCCACGGCCCGGTCGGCCACGCCCGTCAGGCAGGCCAGGCAGACCACGCCGGTCAGCGTGACGCTGATCACCGGGGACACGGTAACCGTGTCTTCGCACGGCATCGCGGTCGATCCCGCGCCGGGCCGGGCCCGCATCCCCGTCGAGCGCCGGACCACGGACGGCGACCAGTACGTGATCCCGGCGGACGCCCTGCCGCTGCTGCGGTCGGGCCGGCTGGACCATCGGTTGTTCGACATCACCGCGCTGCAGAAGTTCGGCTATACCAGTGGCCGGGACCTCCCGCTGCTGGTGCAGTATCCGACGAGCGGCGCAAGCAAAGGCCCCGCCCGCGCGCGGGCCACGGTCACCACCAAGACCCGGGTCAGCCGCGATCTCACCGCCGTGGGTATGCTCGCGGTACATGCGCCACACGCCGCCCAGGCCGGCCTGTGGACCGCGCTGACCAGCGGCACGAGCACTGCCCGGACCCTGCGCCCCGGCGTCGAACGGGTCTACCTGGACGGCAAACTGCAGGTCAGCGACGATGTCAGCAACAAGCAGGTCGGGGCGCCCACGGCTTGGCAGCAAGGCCTGGACGGCACCGGTGTAACGGTGGCGGTGCTCGACAGCGGCATCGACGCCACCCATCCGGACTTCGCCGGCAAGATCGTGGCGAGCGAGAACTTCACCGAAGACCCCAGCACCGACGACACGGTCGGCCACGGCACGCATGTCGCCTCGATCATCGCCGGCAGCGGCGCCGAGTCCGGCGGCAAGTACAAAGGTGTGGCCCCCGGGGCCAAGCTCGCGATCGGCAAGGTATGCGACCTGTACTGCGGCGAATCGGCGGTACTGGCCGGTATGCAGTGGGCCGCGCACGTCGCCCCCGTGGTCAACATGAGCCTGGCCGGTGGTGTTCCCACGCCCGACAACCCGGTAACGCAGGCGGTCGACGATCTCACCGCGGCCGACGGAACCCTGTTCGTGATCGCGGCCGGCAATGCGGGCCGCAACGGCAGCGGCACGATCGGCGTACCGGGCGTCGCGGCCGCGGCCCTGACCGTGGGTTCGGTCGACTCCGCCGACCGGATCGCCCCGGACTCCAGCCGTGGCCCGCTCGACGGCAGCGACGCGACCATCAAGCCGGATATCACCGCGCCCGGCGTCGGCATCATCGCGGCGCGGGCCGCCAACGGGACCCTGGGCGAACCGGTCGGCAACGGATACGTACGCATGAGCGGCACCTCGATGGCCACCCCGCACGTGGCCGGCGCGGCCGCGATCATCACCCAGCAACACCCCGGCTGGTCACCCGCGCAGCGCAAGACCCTGCTGATGGGCGCCGCCCAGCCGACCGCCGGTACGAGCGTCTACACGCAGGGCGCCGGGCGCCTCGACATCGCCCGGGCGGTCGGTCAGAGCGTCTCGGCCGACGAGGGCAGCCTCAGCTTCGGCCAGCACGCATGGCCGCACGACCACGACACCCCGGTCAGCAAAACCCTCACGTACCGCAACAGTGGCACCGCCGCGATCACGCTGACGCTGGCGGTACAGGGCGACACCGACACGTTCTCCGTGGCCACCACCAGCCTCACCGTGCCGGCCGGAGGCACCGCGAGCACCACGGTCACCTCGGACACCAGCGGCGCCGGCACCGACGGGCTCAAGAGTGGCTGGGTCGTGGCCACCGCCGGCGACGTCCGGGTCGAGACACCCCTCGGCGTCGACCGCGGGGTGGAGATGCACGACGTCACGATCCACCACATCGGCCGTGACGGTCAGCCCAACACCTACTACGACACCTGGTTGGTCGGGCTGAACGTGACGAACGGGAAACACACCAGCTACGAGTACTACCTCGGTGAGCAGGCCCAGACCATCCCGGTCATCCCGGGAACGTACGGTGTGGTCAGCCAGATCTACGGCACGGCCGACACGACCATGCTGGTACAGCGCGAACTCGTCATCAGCGACACGACGTCACTGACCCTGGACGCCCGGCTGGGCCGGCCAGTGCGGGTCACACCGCCGCGCGCGGACGCCCGGCAGGCCCTGGCCGAGATCAACGTGTCCTGGAACCACGGCGAGGTGGGCGCGGGGACGGAATCGTTTGCGCCGGCCGACACCTTCGACCTCTACACCGCGCAGATCGGCCCGGCGGCGGCCGCGGACGACGGCTTCCAATCCACCGTCCACACCGTGTTCGCCCAGTGGAAGAACGACACCGAGGAGTTCGCCGACAGCCCCTACGCCTACGACACGACCTACGGGCAGGACGGCGCGTTCCCCACCGGATTCGACAAGCGGATCTCGCCGGCCGAGCTGACCACGGTGAAGCAACGGTTCGCCCGCGAAGCCGACGGCGCCACCGGCGTGGCCTACAACTGGCCCTACTACGACAAGAGCGCCTTGGACGACGTCGCCCTGCCGTTCACGCTGCCGTTCGAACGCACCGCCTACCTCGGCGGCGCCGGCCGGACCCGCTGGACGGGCACATTCAAGCAGCAGGTACAGACCGATCCGGACTCCTTCCCGACGACGATCACCGAGGCGATCGCACCGGATCAGCAGTTCCAGCCGGGCACAGTCGTCCAGCAGGACTGGAACCAGGCGGTCTTCGCGCCGTCGGTGGCTTATGACACGTCGCTGGATTATGACACCGACGTGGCTACCCGGAAGGGGGACACGGTCGCGGTCAATGCCACGTTGTTCGACGACAGTGCCGGGCACACCACTGTCGCGCCGGCCGATACGGCCCGCACGGCCCTGTACGCCGACGGCACGCTGGTCAACGATCTGCCCTCCGACCACGGCACCTTCACCGTGCCGGCCGCGCCGACGAACTACCGGCTGGAGATGTCCGCCACCCGGGCCGCGCCGGTGCGGCTGAGCACCTCGGTCAGCGGAGTGTGGACGTTCTCCTCCCGCAACGGCGACAGCCAGCTGCCGTTGTCCACCGTACGATTCGGCCCGCACCTCAACTCGGCCAACGCCGCCCCGACCGGAGCGTTCACCGTGCCGGTCACGGTGGAACGCACGACCGGCTCGACGGCCTGCCCCAACCGAACGCTGACCGCCGAGTTCTCGATCGACGACGGCAAGACGTGGCAGCCGGCCACCGTCACCGGCGCCTCCGACCAACGGGTCCTGCACGTCACCAACCCGACCACCGGCTATGTGTCACTTCGGGTCGCTGCCACCGACACGGCCGGTAACACGGCCGCGGTGACCGCGCTCCGCGCGTACGCCATCGGCTGATCCCGAAGGGGCGGGTGCGGCAGGCGTGCCGCACCCGCCCCACGGCCGGCCGATGAGATCTCTATGAGCCCTTGACCGTGCGTGCGACCAGCAGGGCCCCGTCCCGCACCGCGAACAGGGCATTGCCGGCCGCGATCAGGCCGGGCAGGGCCGCCAGGATGATCTCGTCGACGTCGCCGTCAAGCAGTACGAACCGACCGGGGTGTACCGCCTGGACGGTCCGCACGACGCCCCAGGCGGCCGCTCCGGCGAGATCCTCGACGTCCTCGTCCCGCGTGGCGGCAATCGCGTGCCGGGTGTGCACGACCAGGGGCGTGCCGTCGTAGCGGCGGTCGGCCAGCCACTGATGGGTCAGGCCGAGGGTGCGACCGGCGGTCTCCAGCACCGCGTCGGCGATGTCGGCGCCGGGTGCCGAGCCGAGCTCGGCGAGAACCAGCGTGGGCAGTACCTCGCCAGACACGGTGTCCCGCAGGGACCAGGTCACCGGGGCGGTGGGAACCGACAGCGCGGAGACCCAGTCGAGCGGGCGGTTCACCGGTGGTTGCGGCCTGGTGAGCCCGTCGAGATCCGCCAGGAGCCGCCGCCGGCCGCCACGGACCAGGCCACGGAGCACAGCGGGGATCTCGCCGCCCGCTCCGAGCAGCCCGGTCAAGCCACCGGTCGCCACCAGATTCGGCACACCGCTCCAGGTCGCCGCATCGAAAAGAGCCAGGGCCTCCGGTACGGCCAGGGACGCGACTCCGAGCGCGGAGCCCTGCCGCAGGTCGCCGGGCCGTTCCCACCGGCTCCAGGCGATCGCGGTCGCGGGCAGGCCGACCCCGGCGCGATGCTGGGCCAGCGCGTCGAGGAAGGCGTTCGCGGCGGCGTTGGCGGCCTGCCCGGGGGCGTCGAGCAGACCCGCCACCGAGGAGACCGTGACGAACGCGGCGAGACCCGCGGCGAGGGTGAGCTCATGCAGGTGCCAGCCGCCCGCCGCCTTGGGCGCCAGCCCGGCGGCCAGCCGTTGCGGCGTGAGCGACGTGACGGTTCCGTCGGTCGGCACGCCGGTGGCGTGCACGACGGCGGTCAGCGGATGCTCGGCGGGGACCGCGGCGAGGACCCCGGCGAGCGCGCCCCGGTCGGCGAGATCACAGGCCGCGAACGTCACCTGCACACCGTGCGCGATCAGCTCCGCCTGCAGGATCACCGCTCCGGGCGCTTCCTGGCCGCGGCGACTGACCAGCAGCAGGTGCCGGACGTTGCGGTCAGCGACCAGATGCCGGGCCAGCTCGCCCGCCAGACCGCCGGGGGCACCGGTGATCAGCGCGGTCCCGTCCGGATCCCAGGGGGCCGGGCTGGCGAGGGCGGGCCGATGGTCACATCGGACGAGCCGGCCCGCGAGCACCGTCTCGCCGCGGACCAGCAGTTGCGGTTCACCGGCGGCCAGCAGCGGGGCCAGCGGCGGCAGGTCGCGACCAGCCCGGTCGACAAGGACGAACTGATGGGGATGTTCCGCCTGGGCGGCCCGGACCAGTCCCCAGACCGCCGCGGCGGCGGCGTCGTCGACCCGATCGCCCGGGCTGGCCGCGACGGCGTACCGGGTGAGGAAGACCAACCGGGCCGCGGGCGGGTGGTCTTCGGCCAGCCATTCGAGGATTCGGTCCAGGGCGTGGGCGGTCAGGGTGCTCGCGTCAGCGGCGACGTCCGCGCCCCCGCCCTCGATCGGCACGACCACGGCGTCCGGCACGTCGGCCGGGTCGTCGGGCGCGGTGACCGGATTCCAGGTGAGGCACAGCAGGTCGCCACGGCCTGCGGCGTTCGGCGGCAGATCGTCCTCGACCGGGGCGGCCCAGGCCAGCGAGTCCACCGAGAGCACCGGAGTGCCCTGCTGGTTGACCGCCACAATCGTCGTCTCGTCGGTGAGCGTCCGCCTGATCCGGGCCCGGAGTGTGCTCTCGCCGGGGGAGTGCACCGAGATCCCGGTCCAGCAGAGCGGCACCAGCGGCGTGTCACCGGAGGCGACGACCTCACCCGCGGCCGAGGTGATCGCGTCGAGCAGAGCCGGGTGGATGCCGTAGCGGCCGGCGTCGCCGGCACCGGTGGGCAGCGCGGCCTCGACGTAGGTGTCGTCGCCGTCGCGCCAGACGCCTCGCAGCAGCGGATGCGCATCCCGGCCGACCGGCACCGCGTACGACGGGGGCCACCGGCCCGGGAGTCCCACACCGGCGGCACCGCCCGCGATCAGGATGCCGCCGGCGTGCTCAGTCCACGATCCGGCCGGGTCGCCGCCGTGCCGCGACGAGATCCGTACCGGGCGGCCGCCTGATTCGCCGGGGCCGGCGACCGCGACCTTCACGAAGACCATGGCGCCCGGCGGGACGGACAGCGGCCGGAAGAACGTAAGCTCGTCGATGCGGTCGCAGCCGACCTGGCTCCCGGCGCGCAGGGCCAGCTCTACGAAGCCGGCGGCGGGAAAACGTCCGGTGCGGGTGAGCCACGGCTGCTCGGCGATCGACAGATGCCCGGTGAACAACACCGTGTCCGGGTAGCCGGTCTGCATCCCCGCGCCGAGCAGCGGGTGCTCCGCGGGCACCGGCAGGGGGGCCGGCCGGGGCCAGAAACGCCGGTGCTGGAAGGCGTACGTGGGCAGTGGTACCCGACGGCCGCCAGCGGTGGCCTCGGCCCAGTCGACGGGGATCCCGGCCGTCCACAGCCCGGCGACGGCGGTCAGCAGAGAGTTGGCCTCGTGCCGGTCGTGGCGCAGCGCGGCGACCGCGAGTGCCGCCCCGGTCCCGGCGATCAGCTCGGTCTCGGGCCCGATCTCGAGATAGGCGGTGACCTCGGCCTCGGCCAGCGCGGCGAGGATGTGGGCGAACCGGTCGCTGTCTTCGGCGGGTGGCAGCCAGTAGGCCGCGGTGCCGTAGTCGCCGGCCGTGACCAGCGGGATCCGCGGCTCCCGGAAAGTGAGCGAGCGGACGACGTCGCAGAAGTCGGCGAGCCGCGCGCCCGGTGGACCGCTCTGTGGCGTCGTCCGCGCCACCCGGGTCCAGGCTTCGACGAGGGTGCAGGCGTCCGGTAACGACAGCGCCCCGGAGGTGTGCACAGCCGCGATCTCCCCGAGTCGGTTCCCGGCGACGAAGTCCGGGCGTACGCCGAAGGATTCGAGCAGCCGGTACAGGGCCACCTCGACCGCGAAGACCTTCGCCTGCCTCAGGTCCTCGACCGCCGTCGGGTCGCCGAGCCCGGCCAGCACCTCCTGGAAGGCCGTGGCGAACACCGGGAATCGCCGGTACAACTCGCGACCGGCGCCGAGCAAGTGGGTGCCCTGGTCGGCGAAGACGACGGCGAGTCTCCCGGGCTCGGCCACGCCCCGAGCGACCAGGACAGGCTCGCCCTGCCCGGCCAGCAGCACGGCCCGGTGCGCGAACTCCGCGCGGGTCGTGGCCAGCGAGTAGGCCACGTCCGCCGGGGCGTCGTCGAGGGGGCGGAGGAGCTCCAGCTGATCGGTGAGCGCCTGCGCCGACTTGGCCGACACCGCCCACGGCACGACACCCGGGCCCGGCGGCACGGGTGTGGCGGCAGCGGGGTAGGGCTGCTCGAGGATGACGTGGGCGTTGGTGCCGGTGACCGCGAACGACGAGACGCCCGCGCGGCGGCACCGGCCGGTGTGCGGCCAGTCGACAGCCTCGGTGAGCAGCTGGATGGTGCCGGCGGTCCAGTCGACGGCCGACGTCGGGCGGTCCACGTGCAGGGTGCGGGGCAGGATACCGTGTTGCATCGCGAGGACCATCTTCATCACCCCGGCCACACCGGCGGCGGCCTGCGTGTGCCCGAGGTTCGACTTGACCGACCCGAGATAGAGCGGGTGGGGCCGGTCCCGCCCGTACGTGGCGAGCAGAGCCTGGGCCTCGACCGCGTCGGCCGCCGGGACCCCGATGCCGTGGGCCTCGACCGCGTCCACGTCGGCGGCCTCCAGCCCGGCCGCCTGTAACGCCTGCCGGATCAGCCGCTGCTGGCTTGAGCTGTCCGGTGTGCAGTGGTCGGGCGATACCCCGCCGGAAGTGACCGCGCTGCCCCGGATGACGGCGAGCACCTCGTGCCGGTTGCGCCGGGCGTCCGACAGCCGTTCCAGCAGTAGCAGGCCCACCCCCTCGGACCAGCCCATCCCGCCGGCGGACTCGGCGAAGGCCCGGCACCGGGCATCCGCCGGGAGGCCGCCCTGCCCACTGACCTCCATCAGCATCGCCGGGGTGGCCATCACCGTGACGCCGCCCGCGAGAGCCAGGCTGCTTTCGCCGCTGCGCAGGGACTGGGCGGCGAGGTGGACGGTGACCAGTGACGACGAGCAGCCGGTGTCGACCGTGACGGCGGGGCCTTCCAGCCCGAACGACGACGACAGCCGGCCGGAGAGCAGGCCCGCGGCGCCGTCCTCGGGCGGGTCGGCGGTGAGCCCCGCGTAGTCCTGGCCGGTGGTGCCGATGAAGACCCCGGTGGAACTGCCGTGCAGAGTGGCCGGGTCGATGCCCGCGCGTTCGAAGGCCTCCCATGCGGTCTCCATCAGCAGCCGCTGCTGCGGGTCCATCAGTACGGCCTCGGCGGGCTCGATGTCGAAGAACTCGGCATCGAAGTCGGCGGCGTTCGCGAGGAATCCGCCCGCCATCGCCGGGTAGCCGCCGCCGGCGAGCATCGGCACGTCCCAGCCCCGGTCGGTCGGGAACCGACCGACCGCGTCGGCGCCGTCGGCAATCAGCCGCCACAGCACCTCGGGCGACGTGATCCCGCCCGGGAACCGGCAACTCATAGCCACGATCGCGATGGGTTCCGCGGCGGCGGCGACGAGCGCGGGATGCTGCCAGCGCAGCCGTTCCGTCTCTTTGAGAACGGACCGCAGCGCGCCGATGATCTCGTAGCTGGAAAGGTCTTTCATATGCCCAGAGTGAAATGCAAAGCGGGCCGGTAAACGCTTAGTATCGACGAACTGACGATCGGCGCGTCGCGCACCCGCCGGCACCACCTGACCGCCGTCCAGCAAGACAGCCGCGCCCCAACCGATCAGGACCGACCTCAACCGATCCCGCGATCAACCCAAGCCGATCCACGGATCGAGGTTAGTAGGGAAAACCCTGGTGTGAAATGTGGGATCAATGATTCATGGATCAAAACAACTCTCCCGATGCCCGCCGAGCTCTCTATCTCAACCAGGCCGAGGGCCTACTGCACCAAAGGCTGCGCTTCCCCCTCGTGCTGTCGACGCTTGCCAGCAAGAACCACAACCTTCCGCTGTCCAAGCCGTACTCGTCGCCGGAGTTCGCGCCGATCAACACGCAGGAGCGGAACTCCGATCGGATGGCCGTCCTCCGCTGGATCGACCAGTGGCGGGCCCGCCGCAACGGTTCCGTCAGCCACGCCCGGCAGTTCGAAGGAGGTCTCGATCAAGCATCCTGAACAATTCCCCGCGAAGCACCGACGGCCGCCGGATGACAGACTTCCGGCGGCCGTCTCGCGCGCTGCGGAACTGTCAAAGGGCACGTCGCAAAGGCCGCTCGGGGAAACCCCGGGGCGGCCTTTGCGCACGACTCACTGCATGAGCATCGGCTGCGGACGCCGACCGGGGAAATCGGCATCGAGCAGGCGCAGCAACGGTGTCGCCTTCACCGCGATCTCCTCGTATTCGGACTCCGAGTCGGACAGGGCGATGATCGCGCCGCCGATGCCGTAGCTCAGCAGGCCGGGTGAGAGCACGACGGTCCGGATGACGACGCTGAAATCAGCCGCCCCGGTCAGCGAGAAGTAGCCGATGGCTCCGGAGTAGACACCCCGCGGGCCGGCCTCCAGACGGTCGATGATCTCCATCGTGCGGATCTTCGGCGCACCCGTCATCGAGCCCGGCGGAAAGGCGGCCCGCACACCGTCCACGGCACTGCAGTCATCGCGCAGCTCCGCGCGTACCGTGCTGACAAGCTGGTGGGCGGTGGCGTAGGTCTCGACCTGGAACACCGGGTCGGCCATGACCGAACCGACGGTCGCGCAGCGGCCGAGGTCGTGCCGGACCAGGTCGACGATCATCAGATTCTCGGCATGGTCCTTCTCGCTGGTCGCCAGGTCCGCGGCGAGCAGCACGTCCTCGGCGGCGGTGCGGCCACGCGGCCGGGTGCCCTTGATCGGCTTCGACTCCAGCAAGCCGTCGCGGCCGACGCGCAGGAAACGCTCGGGCGAGGTACTCAGGACCGAGACGCCGCCGAAGCTCAGATACGCCGCGAACGGCGCGGGACTCGACCGGCGCAGAAACCGGTACGCCTGCCACCGGCTGACCTCGGCCTCGACCGTCGCCATGTTGGTCAGGCAGACCTCGTAGGTCTCCCCCGCCTTGATCTCCTCCTGGCAGGTGTCGATCAGAGCCAGGTACGGCTCCCGCGCGTGCCGCAGTCGCAGCCGGTCCGTGGGGATCGGGCTCAGGGCCTGCGCCGGCTCCGGTTCCACGGCGGACATGCCGACGAGCTTGTCCACGGTGTCACTGAGCCAGACCCGCGCCGCGGCGGCGTCGCCGTCCTCGGCCAGCGCCAGCAGATACGTCGTGTCGGTCCGGTGATCGAAGACGACGGCCCGGTCGGCGAAGACCATGGCGGCGTCCGGGGTCCGGGCCGAATGGGCCGCGGTCGCTCCGCACTCGGCTTTCAGCTCGTAGCCGAGATAGCCCACCCAGCCGAGCGCGAACTCGCCGGGCAGCTCCGGAGCGTCGACCACCAGATTGCGCAGGTCGCGGTCCAGCCAGTCGAAGAAGGGCTCGGTGACGACCGTGCTCGTCGCGCCCTCGGTGACGGTGACGGTCCCGGCGGACACGTCGGCCTTGGCGATCCGGGCGAGTGGACCGGAGGCGTCACCCATGATGGAGAACTCGCCGAACTGGCCACCGATCCGGCTGCTGTCCAGCCAGTACGGGTGTTCGCCGCCACGGAACAGCCGGTCGAACACCACTTCGGGATCCCAGTAGGTGATGACCTGCTCGGCCAGCACCCGAAGATGCCGTCGCCGGGCAGGGGCCGGCCGCGACGGGCTGCCCGCGGCGACGGCGGGCGCGGGACGGCGGGCCCGGTGCGCGGTGCGGTTGAACTCCTCGGTCAGCCGGCAGAAGTTGCGCAGCAGGGTGTGCCCGCCGAACGTGCCGATGGACTCGGGGTGGAACTGCACGCCCCACTGCGGCAGCGTGCGGTGCCGCAGCGCCATCACGACGCCGTCCGGCGACCAGGCCGTCGCCTCGACTTCCGGGGGCAGGTCGGTGACCGCGAGCGAGTGGTAGCGGACCACTTCCAGCGGCGACGGCAGCCCGGCGAACAGGCCCATGCCGTCGTGCCGGACCGCGGAGGTGCGTCCGTGCCGGGGCTCGGGCGCGCGGCGCACGGTGCCGCCGTGGACGAACGCCATCCCCTGGTGCCCGAGGCAGACCCCGAGGATCGGCAGGTCACCGTACGCGAGGATGTCGGCGCAGATGCCGAAGTCCGCGCTTTTCTCGGGGGACCCCGGGCCGGGCGAGAGCACGACATTGTCGAACTCCTCGAGCAGGTCGAGGTCGAAGTCCGGGTCGTCGTTGGCGATGACCACCGGATCCCGGTCGTTGACCTCGGCAAGGTAGTGGAACAGGTTGTAAGTGAACGAGTCGTAGTTGTCGACCAGCAGAGTGCGCATCGTGAGTCCTTCACAGGGCGGCGAGCAGGCGGACCGCCGCCATTTCGCGGGCGATTTCGTGCTGAACCGCGGCCAGATTGCTCGTGATGAAGAAATGGCCACCAGGGAAGACCGTGCTACGGAAATCGGCGTCGGTGTGCCGGCGCCAGGCGTCGTTCTCGGCGATCGAGGTGAGCGGGTCGGCGTCGCCGGTGAGCGCCACGATCGGGCAGGACACCGTGCGGTCCGCGGCGGGGGCATAGGACTCGATGGCCCGGTAGTCGGCGCGGATCGACGGCATGGCGATGCGCAGCAGCTCGTCGTCGATCATCCGCAGGTCGGCGCCGCCGAGCCGCTGCAGCTCCGCGATGACACCGTCGTCGTCCAGCGCGTGGACGGTCTCGGTACGGCGGGTCGAGGGGGCCCGCCGGCCGGAGGTGACCAGCGACTGGCAGGCGCGAAGGTCGCGCTGCTCGAGGCGGCAGGCCGTCTCGAAGGCGAGGATGGCGCCCATGCTGTGGCCGTAGAAGACAGTGGGCTTCTCCTCGAACTGCTCGAGTTGCTCGGCGACGCGGTCGGCCAGCACGGTCAGGTCGTCGATACAGGGCTCCAGCCGGCGGTCCTGCCGCCCGGGGTACTGCAGCGCGACCACGTCGGCGTGGCCGGAGAAGCGTACCGAAAGCGGGTGGTAGTAG
Source organism: Actinoplanes sp. (assembly GCA_032160305.1). Classification (GTDB taxonomy): domain Bacteria; phylum Actinomycetota; class Actinomycetes; order Mycobacteriales; family Micromonosporaceae; genus Actinoplanes. Next base: position 3,334 of record JAVHVY010000500.1, on the reverse strand, counting down.
CTGGCCGACCCACCCGCATGCGGAAAGCAGACCAGCCGGACCCCGGCGGTGTGGTTCGGGTGGAATCGCATGATCCATTTGTTGGTCACGGTTCACTCCTTCCGGCGGTGCGCAGGTCGTCGTACTCCGGTGGCGGGAAGGGCCGGCCCGGCACCCGGACGGGAAACTCGACCGTGCTGGGATCGGTGGTGGTCGTCATGCGCTGCCTCCTAACAGCCGCGGCCGGAGAACTCGCGGATCCGGTCGATGATGAACTCCTGGTCGGTGCGGGTGAGTTCGGTGTACGTCGGCAGGTAGAAGCCGGCGTCGCTGAACCGGGTCGCGTTCAGGGCCGGCCACCGGGCGTCGAGATAGCCGGGCTGGCGGCTCATCGGCTTGAAGAACAGCCGGCTCTCGATCCCCTCGGTGGCCAGGTGCTCGCGCAGTCCTTCGCGGTCGTCGGCGAGCAGGTCGTACATCCAGAGCACGTCGCGCTTCGGCAGCAGGGTGAGTCCCGGGACGTCCCGCAGACCCTCGTCGTAGTGCCGCTCGATCTCGGTGCGAGCGGCGAGGATCTCGTCGAGGCGTTCCACCTGGGCGAGCGCGACGGCGGCCTGCATGGCGGTCATCCGGAAGTTGTAGGCGAGCTTCTTGTGCAGGAAACTGTGGTCCTTGGTGAACGCCATGCCGCGCAGGTGCTCCATCTGGGCGGCGAGGCGCGGGTCGGCGGTGAGGCAGATGCCACCCTCACCGGCAGTGATGATCTTGTTGGCGAAGAGCGAGAAGCACGCGATGTCACCGACCGGCCGGACCCCGTGCGCCTCGGCCGAGTCCTCGACCACGCGCAGGTTGTAGTCGTGCGCCAGGTCCATGACGGCGTCCATGTCGCAGCGCCGGCCGTAGATGTGCACCGGCATGATCACCTTGGTGCGCGCGGTGATCGCCTCCTCGATCCGGCGCACGTCGATGTTCAGGTCGTCGGCGCAGTCCACGAAGACCGGCGTCGCGCCGGTGTAGGTGACCGCCCACGCGCTGGCCACCATGGTGAACTCGGGGACGATCACCTCGTCGCCGACGCCGACGCCGAGCGCGCGCAGGGCCAGGGTCAGCGCGGCCGTGCCCGACGAGCAGGCGACGCCGTGTGCGATCCCGTTCCAGGCCGCGAAGGCCTCCTCGAAGCGCCTGACGAACGGGCCCTGGGAGGAGATCCAGCCGTCGCCGATCGTGGCGCTGACATAATCGAGCTCGGAGCCGGAGAGGCTGGGCCGGGAGACCGGATATTTGTAACTCATGACTTCCTCGCAACGGTCGGGGCGGCAGCATCCGCGGGCCGCGATGTTTGACGGCTGCCGACGCCGGCCAGCGCGGGCAGCCCGAGGATCAGGTCCGCTGCCGTCTGCCGTCCACCTGCGGCCCGCAGCTGCCGGCCGAGCTCCCGGGCCCGTACGGCGTAGGACGGGTCTTCCAGAACACGGGTGAGCTTGTCCAGGACGTCGTCGACCGTGATGGTCCAGGGGTCGTCGAGGCTCAGGCCGATGCCGAGATCCTGGGCACGGACGGCCTGGTCGAAGCAGTCCACCCAGAGTGGACGGATGACCTGCGGCTTCCCGAAATAGACACCCTCGTGGTAGGCGTTCCCGCCCCCGTGGGTGAAGAACGCCTTGACCTTCCGGTGGTTGAGGATGTCCAGTTGCGACGGCACCCAGCCCTCGATCCGCAGATTGCGCGGCAGCGGGCCGGCCTCGGTGAGCAGGTGCTGTTGCTCATCGGGCAGCTTCCAGAGCACCTCGTGCCGCCCCTCGAGCCGGCGTGCCACCTCGACCAGTACCGCGACCTCGGCGGCGGTGAGTCGCGTGATGGTGCCGAAACCCAGGTAGACGACCGAATTCTGCGCGTCGAGCCACTCGTCGACCGGGCCGCGGACACTGACCTCCGGCAGTGGCGGCACCATCGTGCCGACCAGAATCATGATCTCTGGGATCGCGAATTGGTAGTCCAGGTCGGCGATCGAGTTGCAGAGCACCATTTCCGCATTCTGGATCCGGGTCATCTCGGTGATCCGTGGCAGACCGGCCGCCTTGCGCAGCTTGGCCTCCTGCTGGAAAGTCCTGCCCAGCACCGGATCGAAGGCGAGCAGCAGACCCCGCAGCTTGAACATCCGGTTGGCCGTCCACTGCCGCGGCGTCATCGTCGCCGGCAGCCCGGAGCTCGGCACCGGGAAACCGCGCGGTGTCCAGGACTTGCCGAACGGGATGTGCGAGGTGAGCACGTTGCTGGGCACGAAGGGCACGCTGAGCACGTACGGGATGCCGCGGCTCAGCGCGACGTCGATCGCGTAGAAGCACATGCAGTCGATGACCATCAGAGCCGGCTGGACCCGATCGACGACAGCGTTCAAGGCAGCCCGTTTGGCCACCTGGACGAAGGGTCTGTGCGACTGCCGCATCGTTGCCCGGAAGGCCTTGAACCGCGACTTCTGAGTCACCTGCCGATATACCTTGTCGTCCCAGGTCACGGCGGACAGCTCGGTGGCCACCTCGCCGAGCGATTCGAAGCCCACCACCGAGGTGGAGGCAAGCCGCACCACGTCTTTGCGGCGGTGCTCATCGGTGGCGAACCAGAGATCCGGGACGCCGCGGCGGGCCAGTTCCCCGGCCAGCACGAGCAGAGGGTTGAGCAGGCCGCTCTCCGGCAGACCCGCGAAGAGGATCGGTCGCTCGGACGGATCCACCGTGGAGTCGGACACCAGCGCTCCCTCTCTTGTGATGCCAGCTCTTGTGATGCCGGGGCTTTCGGACGACGGGCGGTTCATCAGCTGATCGGAACCTCTTCGACACCCGAGGCCAGGCGATGCCGGGCAATTGCGTGATGGGGCATTGTCGGGCTACCGCGGAGCGGATAATCCCTAGAAGGGCGCTGGGTTCCGGCCGGACCGGCGGCGGTCTAGGGAATTCCCGGCACGCACCGGCTTCGCATGGCCGGCGTGCATGTCAGCTTGGAACGGTCAGGACGCGGATCCTCCGTGGTGGGGGTCCGGCGACGCGGTGGTCCGGGTCGCCGCTACGTACAGGGGCCATCCGGCGGCGTCGGGGTAGTCCGTGATGTTCTCGAATGAGCCCTGATCGCGCAGGATCTCCGGGAGCGATTCGCCGTGCAGCGGCCCGTGCTCGATGACGCAGGTGCCGCGCGGGCGCAGGAGCCGTGCGGCCGCCGTCACGATGTGCCGGGTGACGTCGAGGCCTTCCGGGCCGCTGAAGATCGCCTGCTCCGGCTGATGCTCGCTGAACTCCGCGGGCAGCCACGACACGTCGCCCTCCTGCACGAACGGCGGCATCGCAACCAACAGATCGACAGT
>JAVHVY010000494.1:0-30169 GCA_032160305.1 Actinoplanes sp. | reverse complement strand
CCAGCACGCCGGACACGGCCGCGCCGGGCAGGGCCAGGGCCGCGGCGCCGGCCGCCCAGTCGCCGACCAGCCAGGCGTACAGCTTGATCGGGATCTGCCGGGCGGCGACCGCGACCATCACCCCGGCACCGGCCAGTGCGGTCAGCACGGCGGCGGTCAGCCAGGAGGCGCTCAGCGCGGTGGCGGCGCCGAAGAGACCGACTGCTCCGGCGGCGGCGATGTGGGTGATCGCGATGCGCCGGGTGCGGGCCAGCAGACCCGTCGCGCCGAGCGCGATCGCCGCGAGGACGAGCGGCCAGGGCGCCTCGGCCCATGGCATCCGCAGCGCGGCGGGCACGGCCAGGGCGGTGACGGCGACGCCGGCGACGGCACCCTCCTGGCGTACGGACGTGGGAAGCGCGACAGCCGCGGCGAGCGTGGCGATCAGGGCGCTGAGCGCGAGCAGCCAGCCGGCCGGGGCCGCCTCGATCATCGTCTGGGCGTAGCCGGCCGTGTCGGCGTGCCAGATCGGGCGGGCCGCCTCGACCGGGGCCAGCGCGGCGCGCAGGGCGGCGACGCCGGCGAAGACGCCGATCAGGATGAGCGCACCGGCCGAGGCCCACTGCGGGCCGCGGCGCACCTCCTCGGGCACCCGGCGCACGGCGGCTCCGGTGAGGCCGACCGCGAGGGCGGCGATCGCGAGCATCCAGCGCGGCGCGGCCACATCGGCGACCCGCGCGCAGGCCGCGATGATCGCCAGGACCAGCACACCGCCGGCGACGTTGCGGACCGCGACCTGGCCCAGCATCCGGGCCGCCGCCGAGGAGCAGATCGCGGCCAGCACCAGGATCAGGCCGGAACGCACCGCGTCGGACACGGCGCCCGCGCCGATCAGGGCGCCGCCGGCCTGCAGCAGGGCGCCGGCGACGGCCAGGCAGAGCAGGGCGAAGGTCAGCTCGCGCAGCCAGCGGGCCGACGGCGGGACGGTGCCCGGCTCGAGTGGGACCGAGGCCGCGGCCGGGGCGCCGGCCGGGCGGGGGCCGGGAAAGATCCGTGTCGGCAGCCAACGCCGGCCCCGGCCGGTCAGCGGGCGGAAGATCAGGTCGGGCTCTTCGGGCCGGGACTCGGGCCGGGGCGGGGCATCGTCCTCGTACACCGCAGGGTCGCCCAGATCGGCGTCGCGACCGGCGAAGTCGGCCGCGCCGAGGTCGCGCGGATCGACCCCGGACTCCCGGTCGGCGGCGACCGGCCGGCCGAACGGCCAGCGCGGCACCAGCGGCCCGCTGCGGATCACCGTGGTGAGCAGCAGCAGGTCGAGTACGGCCACCGCGGTCAGCGCCGTGCCCCAGCCGGCCGGGCTCTCGATCGCCGGGAAGGCCAGCAGCGGCGGCACGGGTTGCAAGGCGACGACGGTGGCGTAGCGGGGCGCGGAGAGCCGGGTGGACCCGGCGTAGACGAAGGCGGCGACGGCCGTGATCGCGAAGGTGACCCCGAGGAACAGCGGCACCGGGGTGCCCGGCCCGCCGGTGATCCGGCTGCCGTGCAGCGCGTACAGGGTCATCGGCAGCAGGATCAGGCCGACCGCGGCGACCGTCTCCGCCGTGGAGGACAGCCCGCGCCGGGCGATGCCGGGGGCGAGCAGGAGCGCGGTCGCCGTCGCGACGGCCAGGATCGCGGACCGGCCGAACGGGTTGCTGACCGCGATCCCGGCGAAGACCACCGCGGCGACGCCGAGCAGCAGCGCGCCGACGGCGAGCAGAATGTTCTGCACCGACTGGGTGGAGGTCTCCGGCGGGTGTTCCAGCGGGCGGTCGCCGACGCGGGGGCGCGGGCCGGGGCCGCTCGGCGGCGGGTCGTCCAGCAGCATCGTGACGCCGTCGGAGACCGCGCCGCGCGGCTGGCTGCGCGGCGTGCGTGGCGGCGGCCCGGGCGGCCGGGAGCCGGCGGCCGGCGGGGCGCTGGCGGCCGGCGGTGCTGGCGGGGTCTCGGCCGGTGGGCGGCGTACGCGCTTGGGCCGGGCCGCCTTCTTGGCCTTCTGCTGGTTGGCGTGGGCGAGGATGTCGCGCTGGAACTGCGCGGCCTGGATCCTGCTCGCAATGGTCGTCCGCTCCTTGGCGGCGGCCAGGTCGCGGACCTTCAGATCCGCGATCGAGGCTTCGATGCGGGCAAGCTCTTCGTCGTAGCTGTCGGGCCCTTCAGCCTGCGCCACGGCACCTCCTCGACCGGCCGGGAACGGGGTGCTACGAAGCCACGTGCGACCCCGGCCCGGTCGCACGCCAATTTAGAGCATGCCGGTAGGACACCTCATTAGAACAGTCTCAACCGGGTCGAGATCTGTGGAAACGGCGGCGAAAGCGGCAGACTTGCCGGTTCAGAGCGCCGGGTGCGGGCGGCCCATGCCTCGGTACTGCCAACCGGCCCGGGCCCAGAGGCTCGAGTCCAGGCAGTTCCGGCCGTCGATGACGAGCTTGCCGGCGGCCAGTTCGCCGAGAGCGTTCGGGTCGGCGTTGCGGAATTCGGCCCACTCGGTGAGCACGCAGACTAGTTCGGCGTCGGTCACCGCGTCCGCCATCGAGCGCTCGAACGTGAGACTTGGCTGAGCTTCCTTCGCGTTCGTCATGCCCTGGGGGTCGTAGATCCGCACGTCGGCGCCGGCCTTGGCCAGGCCGGCCGCGATGGCGAGACTGGGCGAGTCGCGTACGTCATCGGAGTTGGGTTTGAAGGCCGCGCCCAGCACCGCGATCCGGGTGCCGGAGAGGTCCGGCCCGGCCGGGCCGGCCTTGCGGCCGAGCAGCTCGGCCGCGAGCTGCAGCACCTTGCCCCGGCGCCGGATGTTGACCAGGTCGACCTCGTGCAGGAAGCGCAGCGCCTCGCCCGCGCCCAGTTCCTGCGCCCGGGCCTGGAAGGCGCGGATGTCCTTGGGTAGGCAGCCGCCGCCGAAACCCACGCCGGCCTGCAGGAAACGGTTGCCGATCCGGGGGTCGTAGCCGATCGAGCGGGCCAGCTGGGTGACGTCGCCCCCGGCCACCTCGCAGATCTCGGCCATCGCGTTGATAAAGCTGATCTTGGTGGCGAGGAAGGCGTTCGCGGCGACCTTGACCAGCTCGGCCGTCGCGAAGTCGGTGACCACCAGCGGCACCTCGCGGTCCTCGGTCGCGGCCAGGTCGAAGACGCCCTTGTGCGCGGCGTAGAGCATGGCGTTGGCCCACTTCGACTTCACGCCGACGACGATCCGGTTGGGTCGCAGCACGTCCTCGACCGCGAAGCCCTCCTGCAGGAACTCCGGCGACCAGGCCACCTCGATCTGCAGCGCCGGGTCGGTGTGCTTGGCGACCAGCTGCTCGATCCACTCGGCGGTGCCCACCGGGACGGTCGACTTGCCCACGATCAGCGCCCGGCGCCTGAGGTGACGTGTGAGATTCGACACCGAGGTCTCGACGTACGAGAGGTCGGCGCCCATGCCGTCGCCACGCTGCGGCGTGCCCACGCAGATGAAGTGCACGTCGGCGAAGTCGGCGACCTCCGCATAGCTCGTCACGAAGCGCAGCCGGCCCGACGCCAGATTGCCGCGCAGCAGCTCGTCCAGCCCGGGCTCGTGGAACGGCACCTGGCCGCCCTGCAACTTGGCGATCTTCGCCTCGTCGACGTCGCAACCGAGCACCTCGTAGCCCAGCTCGGCGAAACAGATCGCGTAGGTCGCACCCAGATAGCCCGTGCCTAGGAAGGCCAGCCGGGGCCGCGCGGCTCCCGAAGGCGGCTCCACCTGCGGGTACGCCTGTACTTGCGGGGTCATGGTGGGGTACGGAATCGTCACGGGTGAAAGTCTCCGCTCAGGTGCCTTCGGGGGGTTCACTTTCTCATGCCGGATCTCGCCGCACCGGCGAGGATAGTGCGCGTACCCTACGCATCGGTAACATCTGTGGGAGTCGCAGAGGAAAGGCGCCAGTCATGTCTGCTTTCGACGTCTACCGAGTGCCGGACGACCACGAGGCCATCCGTGCCGCTGTGCGCGAGGTCTGCGACGCCCGGGTGGCCCCCCACGCGGCCGAGGCCGACGAGAGCGGCGAGTTCCCCAAAGCCTCGTACGACGCGCTGCGCGCCTCCGACTTCCACGCGCCGCACATCCCGGTCGAGTACGGCGGAGCCGGCGCGGACGCCCTGGCCACCGCGATCGTGATCGAGGAAGTGGCCCGGGCCTGCGCCTCCTCGTCACTGATCCCGGCGGTCAACAAGCTCGGCACGACGCCGCTGATCCTGGCCGGCAGCTCGGCGCTGAAAGCGCGCTATCTGACCCCGGTCGCCTCCGGCGAGGCGATGTTCTCGTACTGCCTGTCCGAGCCCGAGGCCGGCAGCGATGCGGCGTCGATGACCACGAAAGCCGTCCGCGAGGGCGACTACTGGGTGCTGAACGGCGTCAAGCGCTGGATCACGAACGCGGGCGTGTCGGAGTACTACACCGTCTTCGCCGTCACCGACCCGAGCGCCCGCTCCCGCGGCATCTCGGCCTTCGTCGTCGAGAAATCCGACGAGGGTGTCAGTTTCGGCGCTCCGGAGAAGAAACTCGGCATCAAGGGCAGCCCGACCCGCGAGGTCTACTTCGACAACGTGCGCATCCCGCTGGACCGGATGATCGGCGCGGAGGGCACCGGCTTCGCCACGGCGATGACAACCCTCGACCACACCCGCGTCACCATCGCCGCGCAGGCCATCGGCATCGCGCAGGGCGCGCTCGACTTCGCCCTCGGGTACGCGAAGGAACGCAAGCAGTTCGGTAAGCCGATCGCGGAGTTCCAGGGCCTGCAGTTCATGCTCGCCGACATGGGCATGAAACTCGAGGCGGCCCGCCACCTGACCTACGTGGCGGCCGGCAAGAGCGAACGAGGCGACGCGGACCTGACCTACTTCGGCGCGGCGGCCAAGTGCTTCGCGTCAGACGCGGCCATGGAGATCACCACGGACGCGGTCCAGATCCTCGGCGGCTACGGCTACACCCGCGACTACCCGGTCGAACGCATGATGCGCGACGCCAAGATCACCCAGATCTACGAGGGCACGAACCAGGTCCAGCGCATCGTGATGGCACGGCAACTGCTCAAGGGCTGATGTCGCCGCGTTCTGCGAGCTCACGTCGCTGTCGATCGCGGCCGACCCGGGTCGTCGGGTGGTGCGGCCGGGCGGGCCTCACCCGGCTCAGGCTTGTTGCTGCCCGGTGGGCGGCCCTTCCGGGATCTCCGAAGCGGGCTCGTCCTCGCCGGGCGTCGCCGCGCCCAGCACCGGCGGCGGCGCGGACACGCCGCTCCAGTCCATGTTGTCCTCGGTGAGCCAGGTGACCCGGTCGTCGGTCTCGTCCGCTTCCTCGTGTCCGCGACCGGTGCCCGAGGCGGAACGGCGGCTGAGCCCCGCGGCGGCCTTGCCGCTGCCGCTGTTCAGGCCGGCGTTCGACTCCGCCGAGCCGGACGGTAACGGCCCTCGCGCGCCCGCCGCACCGGTTGACCTGCCCGTCCCGCTCAGCGAGCCGGCGCCGCCGGGCATCATCGCGCCGGCCAGGCCGCCGACGGCCAGCCCGATCACCCCGGCCGCGCCGGCCACGCCGCCCGCACCCAGGCCGCCGCCGGTGCCCGCACCGGGGACGCCGGACATCGTGCTGCCGCCGGTTCCGGTGAGGTCGCCCGCGCCGAGCAGCGAGGTCGGGTCGTCGATCGCGCCGGGGGTGTCGCCGCCATCGGCTCCGATGCCGGAGCCCGGACCGTCGGAGACCGGCGCCGGAGCGGGGACGCTGCTGGTCGTGAAGGTCGCCGTGCCGCCATAGCCCACCGTCCCGACGGAGGTCGGCCGGCCCACCCCGACCGGGTCGGTCCGGCCGCCCGAGCGGGAGCCGGGCAGACCGGTCGGCTCCCCGGTCACCACCGGCATCGCCAAGCTGCGGGTCGCGTAGGTGGAGGCGAGGCCGGCGACCAGCTGCACCATGCGCTCGGCGGCCTTCTTCTGCTCTTCCTCATCCTGCTGGTGGCCGAACCAGGCGCCGGCCGCCGTACCGAGCGGGCCGGCGATCGCGGTCCCGATCGCTCCGTCGATGAGGGTCTTGTCCATGTCATCGGTATTCGCGGGGTCCTCGGCGTGCTTCCTGGCCTCGCGCAGCGGTCCCGCCATCGTGGTCAGCGTGCCGCTCATCGTGCTGAAGTCGCCGCCCAGCGCGGTGCAGAAGTCGGCCACCAGAGCGACCCGGTGCTGGAACTCCCGACCCGCGTCGCTGTCCCAGCTCGGTCCGAGATCGCCCAGATCCTTGGTCAGCGTGGCGGTCAGCTGGGCAGCGGTGTCGTTCAGTGATCGCCAGTGTGCGGCCAGATCCTCCACCTGATCCGGGTCGCCCGCCATCAGCTGGCGGTAGAGATCGCGGTGACTGGCACCCTGGTAACGGGCCACGAATTCGTCAGCCATCGATCGGGCCTCCGTTCAGCACTGCGGGCACGTCGCCGAGAACCCGCGCGATGTCGGCGGCATTGGCATGGTTGCGTGCCTCGGTGGTGCGGTAGTTGTCGAGGATCGTGCCGGTCGCGGTCTGCACGGCGACGATGGCGTCGATGAGCCGCTCGACCCGCCGCACGCTGGCGCGACGGATATCGGCGTAATGCCGGGCGGTACTCAGGCCGTCGACGAATGTGCCCAGTGCGGGCGCCCGGCCCGCAAGATCGGTATCGAGCTTGGTCAACAACGCCTGAGCTTCACTCAACCGGGAGGTCAACGTCGCGCTGAACTCCTCCAGCGTCAGAACGTCGATCGACGTGCCACTTCCAGCCATTGCTGATCCCCGTCCGTGCTCGCGGTCCTCCACGCCGACCGGCCCATCTGTGGGCCGGCGATGAAAGCATCGGTGTCTGGGCTCAGGCTAGTACACATTGGTCATACGCATTGACCCTACGAGTGCGGCGTCCCTGACGGGTCGGGTGTGGCAGACGAGCCCACCGCGCCCGGCGACACCGGCGACAGTGGACTGTGCGCGCCGACCTCCTGGGCCGCCGCGGCTCGATCCAGCGTCGGGCCGCTCGGTACCAGACTCAGCAGAGCAGCCGGCACTCCGACCGCTTGCGGTGCCGAATAGCCCAGCGCCGTCAGGGCATCGCTCCCAGCGGTGGCCAGCGCGTATCTGATCCCGCGGTCGGTGATCAGGTAGACCGTGCCGCCGGCGGCGTCCGCACCGACCCCGGGCAGGGCGCGGATCAAAGCGCCCCGGCCGCCGGGGACCGTGACCGTGTCCGCTGTCCGGATGCCGTTGCTGACCTGTTGCGTGCTGCCGTCGGCGGCCGGCGGATCGAGGGCGGCCGGCACCGTGTCGTAGCTGCGCAGTTCGATGGCATCCGCCGCGTTGCCCGGCTGCCGGTAGATCGCACAGACTGCCAGCGGCGAACCCGAGGCCGGCAGATGCGGCGTGGCATCGGGGAAGCCGGCCGGCTCCACTTTGGTCGCGGTGAGGGCCGCGCCGACCGCGGAGGCCGGGATGGCCGTGTCGGCGCCGCCGCCGGCCAGCATCAGCTCGGCCATCGGAGCGCCGATCGCCGACAGTCCCACCGGGGTCATCACATAGTGCTGCCGGTGGTCGTCGTGGAAGATCGCGCCCAGCGCCGCCTCCCGGCCGGCCACCTGCCGGCCGCTCGGCTGGCCGGCATGGTCGATCGTGACCGGGGCCAGATCCGGACCGGCCGTGGTCGCGTTCACCAGTGCCGTCGTGACCGCGACCGGGGTGGCCGCGGCCAGGCCGAGCGCGGCCAGCGCGGTGTTGCCGCTGATCCGCAGGCGCCGGTTGTGCCAGAGCAGGTACTTGTCGGCGTCGCCGGGGACCGCGACCAGCAGCGAGTCGCTGCCCAGTGGCCGGCCCCCGGCGGGCTCGGTCCCGATGAGCAGCCGGCCGACCGGCACCTCAGAGTCGGCGTCCCGGGGGGCGCTGCACGTGCTCCACGGCAGTCCCATCAGCGCACCGGGCGCCGGCAACGAATCCGGGGCGTCGACGATGCCGACCGGATTGCCGCGGGCCAGACCACGCAACGAGGCGCGGGCCAGCATCTTCACCCGCGGCTCGGCCACTCCCAGGATCAGCCGGGCGGATGCGTAGTTGACCACCGGGTACAACCGCTGACCGGCATAGACGTACCGGGCGCCGGTCTCCTTCTCGATCACCAGGGAGTTGTCATCCGGCCTGCTGCCGCCGGGAAACTTCAATCCGTACGCGCCGACGATGCCGAGCACGAGGGCGGCCACGAGCACGCTGCCCAGCATCGACAATCCGAAGCGCCGCATCGGCTGCTCGACGGTCTCCGGCTCCCCGGAGACCATTGACGACACGATCCGGCGGGTCACGAACCGGTAGGCCCGGACCTGCTCACGACGGGTCTGCATGTCCGTCTCCCCGTCTCAGCCGCTGAGCCCGCGGATCGCGCCGAACAGGCCACAGACCCAGCCGGCGAACGGCACCAGCCCGAGAACCAGCACGACCTCGAACGTGTCCAGCAGGCGACCCCACGTCGGGGCGATCCGCCGGCCCGCCACCACGGTGCCGTACCAGAGAGTCAGCAGCGACGCGAGCAGCACCACCGCGACCAGCAGGCTCGCCCGGACGGCGGGCCCGCTGGCCACGGCCACGCCGGCCACGACCAGCACCAGCCCGGCGGCGCCGGAGCACAGCACCGGGATCCGCTGCGCGACGCTGAGCATCGGGCGCGCCCGCAGCAGGAGCAGCAGGGCGATGTCGGCGCACAGCACCAGGCCGGCCACCCCGCCGGTCAGTGCCAGCACCACCTCGCAGCCGAGCGCCAACCCGGCGATCGCCCCGAAGAAGCCGGTGAGCAGCTCGTAGGCGCGCTCGGTGCGCGCCATGACCCAACTGCCGTTCACGGTCTCGGTGTCGGTCTTGAGATCCTCGGGCCCGGTCGGCACCGAGGGGATCGGCAGCCGGGCCAGCCGGTAGGAGATCATCGGGAGCTGCGGGATGACCGCGAACGACACCGCCGCGACCACGGCCGCGCTCGCGGCCGGGGTCGCATCTAGGGTCAGACCGGCCACGGCGGTGAGGCCGAGAACCACCCCCGCCGCCGCCGCGCTCAGAAACAGCGAGCTGTTCACCGCGACCGCAAGAGTCACCGCGGCCGCACAGACCACCATCGCGGTGGCCGCCAGCAGCACATCCGGTGCGGACAGCCCGGACAGCGGCCGGTCGCCGGCGAGGAGCAGCAGCCCGCCGATCCCGGCGTCGAGGACCGCGAACGCCGCGCACACGGTGCTGAACTGCGAGCTGCGTCCGGTCCGGGCGAGGACCATGGCCACCGCGGCCAGCAACACCGCCGTGCCGAGGGCGGCGACCGCTGAGGTGCGGTGCGGAGGCCCGGCCAGCAGCAGGAGCAGCGAGACGCCGAGCAGCCCGATCGCACCTAGCGCAGCCGAGAAGCGGTGGGTGGCCACGAGGCCCCATCGCCCGGCCCGGCGCTGCGTGGCGGTGGCCACCGCGTCGATCACGTCGTCGAAGACCACCTCCGGGGCGACCTTGTCCGTCGGCGTGAGATAGAGCAACTCGCCGTCGCGCACGTCGAGCTGGGCCGGCGTCCGGCCGGTGTCCAGAACCTGACCGCCGAGCCGGGACAGGGCCCAGGCGTTCTCCGGACCGCCCGCGCGCACATCCGTGCCGGTCTGCATGAGCAGTACGGGGAGCAGGCTGGCCAGGGCGACACCGGACGGCAGCGCGAGGTCGGCCTGGCCGCGCGGCGCCACGATGGTCACCCGGGTGAGGCCGCCTACCAGGGGACTGGCCACGATGAGTTCTCCCCCCGTTTCGAGCCGGTGATGGACTGCCACCTGCCGGTGGTGAGGCGAGAGTACCCAGGGTCGGATCGACGATGGTGCCCCGCCGACCAGATGGAACCAGAACCGCGACGCCCCCTGTGCACCGGGCAAAACATTCACGCCGGTTGTGTAAGGATGGCCCCTCCAGCGGCCGGTCCACAGGCAGGACAGGAACTCCCGACGATGAGTACCTCGGTGTTCCGCCGCCCGGCCCGCCGGGCGGCGCCGCAGTTGCCCCGCGGCGAACTCGTCCTCGAGTCCCCGCCGGAGCTGGCCGAACAACTACCCCGCGGCATCGGGCAGATGTTGATGATCCTGCCGATGCTCTGCGGTGTCGGCGCCATGGCGTTCCTCTACGCCGGTCGTGGCGGCGGCGCGATGACCATGGTGGCCGGTGGCCTCTTCGGCGTGTCGATGCTGGGCATGGCCGTCGGGAGCATGGGCCGGGGCAACGACAAGGCCGAGCTCGACGGCGAACGCCGCGACTACATGCGCTTCCTGTCCCAGGTCCGGCGGCAGGCCCGGCGGGCCGCCGCGCAGCAGCGCGCGACCCTGCAGTGGCGGCACCCGGCGCCGGCGGAGCTGTGGTCGCTGATCCCGTCTCCCCGGATGTGGGAGCGGCGGGCGACCGACGACGACTTCGGCGAAGTCCGGGTGGCGATGGGGTCGCAGCAGCTCGCGGTGAAGATCATCACCCCGGAGACCAAGCCCGTCGAGGATCTGGAGCCGATGTCCGCCGTCGCGCTGCGCCGTTTCGTCCGGGCCCACTCGTCGGTGCCCGATCTGCCCATCGCCGTGTCGCTGCGGGCATTCAGCCGGGTCGTGCTCCGGGGCGACCGCACGGCCGTCACCGGGGTGGCCCGGGCCATGGTCGGCGAGCTGACGACCTTCCACGCGCCGGACGACCTGCTGGTCGCCGCCGTCGTTGCCGAGGAACGGCAGGACCAGTGGGACTGGATCAAATGGTTGCCGCACAACCAGAGCACCCGGCAGGTCGACGGCGCGGGCGCACTGCGCCTGGTCTTCGACTCGATGGCCGACCTGGAAGAGCTGATCGCCGAGGATCTGACCGCCCGGCCGCGGCACAGCCCGAACGCCAAGCCGCTGACCACCATGCCCCACGTCCTGGTGCTCCTGGACGGCGGTGAGGTGCCGGGCAACTGCCAGCTCCGCGGCGCCGGCCCGCAGGGCACGACCGTGCTCGACCTGTCCGGCACGGTTCCCCGCGACGCGGGCGGGTGGCTGCTCTGCCTCGACGTGGCGGCGGACACGATCGAGGTCAGCGCCGGCAAGCGCAACCTCTCGCTCGGCCGGCCCGACAGTCTCACCACGCCCCAGGTCGAGGGGCTCGCCCGGCAGCTCGCGCCGTGGCGGTTGTCCCAGCAGACCTGGGCCGAGGAGCCGTTGTCGCGCAGCACGGAACTGCCCGACCTGCTCGGTATCGGCGACGTGGCCACGCTGGACCCGCAGATCACCTGGCGACACCGTCCGATCCGCGAGCAGCTGCGCGTCCCGCTCGGCATCGGCCCGGACGGCAGCACCGTCGACCTCGACTTCAAGGAGGCCGCGCTGGAGGGCATGGGGCCGCACGGCCTGCTCATCGGCGCCACCGGCTCGGGCAAGAGCGAGCTGCTGCGTACGGTGGTCAGCGCGCTCGCGGTCACCCACTCGTCGGAGGAGCTGAACTTCGTCCTGGTCGACTTCAAGGGCGGTGCCACCTTCGCCTCGCTGGACGACCTGCCGCACACCAGCGCCGTGATCACCAACCTGGCCGACGAGCTGCCCCTGGTCGACCGGATGCGCGACGCGCTGGCCGGCGAGTTGGTACGCCGCCAGGAGCTGCTCCGCGACGCGGGCAATTACGTCAACCGCTCCGACTACGAGAAGGCCCGGCGGGGCGGGGCGCCGCTGAGTCCGTTGCCTTCGCTGCTCGTCATCTGCGACGAGTTCAGCGAGCTCCTCGCCAACCGGCCGGATTTCATCGAGCTGTTCATCCAGATCGGCCGGATCGGCCGGTCGATCGGCGTCCACCTGCTGCTCGCCTCGCAACGCCTCGAGGAGGGCAAGCTGCGCGGCCTGGACACGTATCTGTCGTACCGGATCGGCCTGCGCACCTTCAGCCCGGTGGAGAGCCGGATCATGCTCGGGGTGCCGGACGCCTACGAGCTTCCGCAGGCGCCCGGCCATGGGTATCTCAAGATCGATACCAATACCATGCTGCGGTTCCGCGCGGCGTACGTGTCCGGGACGTACCGCGCGGCGCATGCGGCGAGCCGGACCACCAGCCAGGTCGCGCACCAGGTGGTGCCGTACCGGGTCAGCCCGGTCCCGATCCCGGCCGACCCGCTGCCGGCAGCCGTCGACGAGGCGCCGGACGACGCCGACGGCAAGCAGACGACCATGATGGAGGTCATCGTCTCCCGGCTGCGGCAGCACGGCGTACCGGCCCACCAGGTCTGGCTGCCACCGCTGGCCGAACCGCCCAGCCTGGACCAGTTGCTGCCGCCGCTCGACATGGACGAGCGGTTCGGCCTGCATCCGGTGGGCTGGCCGGGTCGCGGCAAACTGCAGGCGCCGATCGGCGTGGTCGACCGGCCGTTCGAGCAGCGCCGCGATCCGCTGATCCTCAACCTGGACGGCGCCGGCGGCAACGTCGTCGTGGTCGGCGGGCCGCGATCCGGCAAGAGCACCCTGCTGCGCGGCCTACTGGCGGGGCTGGCACTGACCCACAGTCCGCTGGAGGTCCAGTTCTTCTGTCTGGACTTCGGCGGCGGCGCCCTGCGCGCTCTCGACGGGCTGCCGCACCTGTCGGGCGTGGCGGCGCGACGGGACGCCGAGTCGGTCCGGCGCACCGTGGCCGAGGTGGCCGCGATCGTCGACGAGCGGGAGATCCGGTTCGCCACGCTCGGGATCGACTCGATAGCCGCGTACCGGCTGCGGCGCGCGAGCGGCGGGAGCGCCGACGACCCGTTCGGCGACGTGTTCCTCGTCGTCGACGGCTGGGGCACGCTGCGCCAGGAGTACGAGGAGCTCGAGCCGGTCATCACCAACCTGGCTGGCCGTGGGCTCGGTTTCGGCGTGCACGTGGTGATCAGCGCCGGCCGGTGGGCGGAGGTCCGCTCCAACCTGCGGGATCTGATCGCCACGAAGATCGAGCTGCGGCTGGGCGAGCCGGCTGAGTCGGAGATCGATCGGCGGGCGGCGACCAACGTGCCGGCGAAGTCGCCCGGCCGGGGCCTCACCCAGGACGCCTACCAGTTCCTCGCCGCACTGTCCCGGGTGGACGGGAAGTCCGGGGTCGACGACCTCGGCGCCGCGACCGCACAGCTGGTCGCCACGGTCAGCGCCGGCTGGCCGTACCGGCATGCCCCGGCCGTGCGGCTGCTGCCTCGCACCATGCCGGCCGCCGAACTCGCCGAGCTCGCCGACCCGCGGCAGCCGGGCGTGCCGATCGGTCTCAACGAGGCTCAGCTCGCGCCGGTCTATCTGGATCCGGGCGACGAGCCGCATCTGATCGCGCTCGGCGACGCCCAGTCGGGCAAGACCAACCTGCTGCGGCTGATCGCTCGCGGCATCGTCGCGCGGCACACCCCCGACGAGGCCCGGCTGGTCATCGCCGACTACCGGCGCGGCCTGCTCGGCGCCGTCGAGGGCGACCACCTGCTGGGGTACGCACCGAGCCGGGCGGCGTTCGCCGAGATGCTCGGCTCGATCCGCTCGGCCCTGACCAACCGGCTGCCCGGACCGGATGTCACCCCTGCCCAGCTGCGGAATCGTTCCTGGTGGCGGGGCCCGCAGCTGTACGTGCTGGTCGACGACTACGACCTGGTCGCCGCCGGCGGCAACAACCCGCTGACCGAGTTGCTGGAGCTGCTGCCGCAGGCCGGCGACATCGGACTGCACCTGATCATCACGCGCCGGGTCGGCGGCGCCGCCCGAGCGATGTACGAGCCCGTGCTCCAGCGGCTGCGCGAGCTGGACTGCCCGGTGCTGCTGATGTCCGGGAACAGGGAGGAGGGGCAGCTGGTCGGGGATCTGCGGCCCGGACCGCAGCCGCCGGGGCGGGGTCGGCTGGTCCGGCGCAGCGACGGCGTCCAGCTCATCCAAACCGCATGGAGTGAAGCGTAAACGGGGCCGCCCGCATCGCCGCCATCGGCGTTCAGCGATGCGGTGACCCATTGTCCACCAGGGAGGGTGCCCCCCACGGGTTCGCCTCTTCGGCTACCGTGGATATCGAGACAACGGGGTACGGAAACCGAGGTCCGATTCGCCACGAGGGAGGGTAGATCATGTCATTCGAGGTCGATCATTCCACACTGCACACCGCGGCCAACGATGTGCGGACGACTCGCACCGAGGTCGACGGTGAGCTCAAGAAGCTGTGGGGCGTCGTCGACGACCTGGCCATCGCCTGGAAGGGGCAGGCATCCGGCGGCTTCCAGCGGCTGATGCAGCGCTGGAACGACGACGTCACGTCGCTCGAGACGGCCATGGACGACATCGCCAACCTGCTTGACAAGTCGGCCACCCACCACCAGGTCAACGACGAGCAGCAGCAGCAACTGCTCGACAAGTTCCACTCGGCCCTGAATCCGTAACAGCTTTCACAACCAGCAGGGAAGGGTGAGATGACGCAGATCAAGGTCGACTACGCGGTTCTGGAACATGCCCACTCGCAGATGCAGGCTATCTCCAAGGCGTTGGACACGAAGCTGGACACCCTGCGCTCCGGTCTGCAGAAGATGGAGTGGGAAGGCCAGGACCGGGTCGCGTACCAGCAGCACCAGGCGAAGTGGGATCAGGCCGTTCAAGACCTCAACCAGGTGCTCAACGAGATCGCGAATGCGGTGGGCGTGGCCCGCGAGAATTACATGACTACCGAAATGAGCAACTCCAAACTCTGGTAGCCGAATCGGCGTACCGAATCGACGTGCCCTCGACGGCCTGGACCGCATCCGGTCCGGGCCATCGACGTTCCGGGATCTCCATCGACGTTCCGGGATCTCAGGAGCGGTGGCCGGGCCCGGGAGGCGGGGGCGCGGCGGGCCGGTGGGTGGCCGGCGTCGCGATCGTCAGCCGGCGGCCCACCACGGGGACGAAGTCGTCCAGCACCCCGGCCCGCCCGGCCAGCGCACCCGGCACCGCTGCTGCTGCCGGTGTCGTCTGCCGGTTCCGCCGGCGTATCCCCGCGATCAGCAGCAGCGTCGCCGCCAGCACGGCCCCGATCGACGCCGCCCACGCGGCCACCCTTTTCTGACCCGTCAGCGGATCCACCGGCCGGTGCAGAGCGGGCGCGGCGCCGGTGGCCGGGGCGACCAGAACGTCGTGCGAGTCGAGCTCGGCCGACACTGCCCGGTACGGGTTGACCACGCCGAAGCCGACCGCCCGGTCCTGCCCGTCGGGCGGGGCGTCGGCGGTCAACCGGATCCGGCGGGCCACCTCCGGCGCCGTCAGTCGCGGCGCATACGACCGGACCAGCGCGGCGACCCCGGACACGTACGCGGCGGCGAAGCTGGTGCCACCATTGACATCCGTCACGTAGCCGTTGCCTTGCGTCGCCGGCGCGTCGATGTCGAGCCCCGGAGCGGCCACCGCCACGTAGTCACCCGTGGTGGACGTCGTGACGTGCTTGCCGTCGCGGTCGATCCCCGCCACGGCGACCACGCCCGGGTAGGCCGCCGGAAAGACCGGCTGGTCGTCGCGCACTGTGCCGCCCTCGTTGCCGGCAGCGGCCACCATCAGCACATCCTTCGACCGGGCGTAGGCGACCGCCCGGGCCAGGGCCGGCGTGTCCGGTGTGGTCAGCGACAGGTTGATGATGCCGGCGCCGCTGTCCGCCGCATACCGGATCGCCGACGCGATCCGGCCGGGCAGGGTCTCATCGGTGCTCTGCTTGCTGTCGGGCAACACCCGGACCGGCAGAATCCGGGCGTCCGGCGCGATGCCGAAAAACCGCGCGCCGTTGTCGGGCGCCGTATCGCTGGCCGCGATGATGCCCGCGATGGCGGTACCGTGCCCGTCCGCGTCGCAGGTGCCGTCGCCGCCCGCGGTGACGAAGTCGCGGCCGGGCAGAATCTTGCCGGCCAGCTTCACGTGACTGTCGGACACCCCGGAGTCGATCACGGCGACGACGACGTTGCGGCCCCGGCTCAGCGGCCAGGCGGCCTGCGGGTCGAGGCGGTGCAGCGGCCAGGGCAGCGCGGGGAGCGCGTTGGTGAACCTGGGCCCGCAGGCGCTTCGCACCGCCGGGACAGTGGCCGAGGCGCCGGTCGCCGTCAGCATCGCCACCAGCACACCGACCACCCCGGCAGCAGAGCGACGGCGAAGCCTGCCCCCGACAGCGGCCGTCTGCATGGACACCTCCTGGACCTGGCTATCCGGATCTCGGGCGCCGTCGGCCGAGCACCACGGCCAGGATCACGACTACCGCGATGACGAGCAGCAGACCGGCGAGTGCGGCTGCCAGGATGAGCGGCATTTTACCGATTCCGTCGGCCTGCGGGGGCGGCGAGGCAGCGGGAGCGCCGAGCGGATTCACCTGTCCTACCGTCGGGACGTCGGCGGTCAGCGCCCGGACGATGTCGAGGCGGCCGAAGCCGTACCGGGGATCCCGACCCGCGGGGCCGGCATCGTCGGCGGTGCGGATCAACCGGTTGATCACGTCGGGCGCGGTCATCGTCGGATACTTGGCCCGGACCAGGGCGGCCGCTGCCGCGACCATGGGGGCGGCCGCGCTCGTCCCGCCGGGCGTCCGGGCGTAGCCGCCGGGGCTGCCGTCCGGCTGATGATTGCTGATCAGATAGATGTTCACCGCGGGCGCGCTGATCGCCACCTCCGGACCGCTGGTCGAGCCGGTCCAGAACGTCCCGTGCTCATCGAGCCCGCTGACGGTGAGAACGCCCGGAATGCTGCCCGGTTGATGAACGGCGGTGTCCAGCGGAAGATTGCCCGCGGACGCGACCACCACGACGTCGTGGGCCAGGGCATAGCGGACCGCGTCCACAATGCCCGGTGGATCGGATTCCGCCACCACCGACAGATTGATGACCTTCGCGCCGTGGTCGACCGCCCAGATGATCGCCGGGCCGATGGCCACCGCGGGCAGCGCCTCCGCCATCTCGACCGGCAGGATCTTCGCGCCGGGGGCGAGCCCCAGCAGGCGGTCGTGGCCGCCGAGCCCGGCGATGATGCCGGCCACGGCGGTGCCGTGACCGGTGGCGTCGTTCCAGCCCTTGTCCTCATTCACCGCGCCGGGCGGCCAGTTCACTCCCGGCAGCACCTGTCCGGCCAGATCCGGGTGATCGGCCCGGACGCCGGTGTCGATGACCGCGACCACCACGC
This sequence comes from Actinoplanes sp., assembly GCA_032160305.1. Lineage (GTDB taxonomy): Bacteria > Actinomycetota > Actinomycetes > Mycobacteriales > Micromonosporaceae > Actinoplanes. The sequence continues at coordinate 13,021 of JAVHVY010000494.1, read as the reverse complement.
CTTTGCCCGTACTGATCTTCTGAGCTTCCTTCGCGTGCAGGGCGGACAGGTACCACTGCTTGCTCTGCACGTCGTCGGCCCGAGCCGGCCCGGCCGACCCGAGGGAGCCCAGCACAACGACCAGGACGCTGCACGCTCCCGCGACCAGTCGCGTGCCCGGCGTGGATCGCTTGTGCACGGAGGTTCCCTTCATCCGACGTGGGGGTCCGGCCAGGTGAACCCCGACGAGCATCATGCCCGTGTACGCAGGAGTGCGGTGCCCCGTTCGGCGCACTCATCCGGGTCAATTTTCTTCGCGAAAGTTTAGTAACCTGGCGGGGTGCCTCGAGCGAGCAGGTCAGGCGAGACGGGGCAACGAACGCGGGGGACTCGGCATGAGTGGTGACGATGGACAGACAACCGGCACATTCATCCAGATCAGGCCGCCCGCGGGCGGGCCGACCGAGGTCGACGTCGACACTCTGGCGCTGGCTATCCCCTGGCTCGAGGGTCTCAAGACCTACCTGCAGACCACCCTGAGGAAGGAAGTCGTCCGGATGGCGGTCACCGATCAGCAGTCCAAGGTCATATTCGGGACCTTCGGCAGCGCGTCCGCGGTTGCCGGCAAGCACGAGCGCTATGTGGAGAGCGCGGTCAACTCCTACCGGGCGATCGCCAAGTCGCTGGATGTGGCCAGCCGCGCCACCAAGGACATCGTGCAGAACTACAAGGACGCCGAGCACAACAACTTGCTCACCGTCCAGAAGGTCGACACCACCTTCGCGAGCGAGTCGAGCCCGGGCCATTCGTCCGGTTCCGCCACGACTGCCGGCTCGACGACTGCCGGCTCGACGACGACTGCCAGTTCGATTACTGCAAGTTCGACGACCAATGCCGGCTCCACGACGACCAATGCCGGCTCCACGACGACGGATTCCGCCGGGTCGACGTCGCCGGACCAGACCGGGACGATCGCGCAATGAGCGGTGAACTCGACTGGGAAACCATGGTCAACCAGGTCTGTGTCGCCGGCCGGCCCGGGCAGATCGACGGTCTGGCCGGGCAGTGGCAGGCGGTCTTCCGCAACGCCGGCACGGTGTCCGCCAGTCTCCGCGACGGGATGAAAGACCTGGGCAAGACATGGACCGGTCCCGCCAGCGACGACTATCGCAAGAAGATCCTGGCCATCGCGGACGCCATCGACCAGTTCGAGACCGACAACAAACAGATCGTGGACACCTTGCAGACCGCTCAGGCCGCGTTGAAGACCGCGCAGGATGGCATGCCGGTCCCGGACTACATGCTCAACGAGGTGCAGAATCGCCGGGACGCCCTCGACAGCGCCAACGACGCCGGCGCCCGCACCATGATCGCCGAGGCCGGCGCGATCCCTACGCTCGGGTTGTCGTTCGTCGGGGCCTATTTCCTTCCGGACTCCTTCGTCAAGCCGTTGGCCGACTCGTTCGTCGGCAAATGGGGCCGCGAGCTCTTCGGTCATTTCACCGCGATGTGGGATGACTTCAACGGCGAGATGACCGCAGAGGCCCGCACCTACTACGACAACGTGGATAGTTCCTTCCAGCAGGCCGACCTGGTATTGCCGAGCCCGACTTCGACAGGACATAGCACCGAGCTGAACCCCACCTCGCCCAGCTATTCGACCGGCGGCCCCGGCAGCGGCGTGAGCGCGCCGCCGACGTCTGGAACGGGGTCCGGGTTCAACCCCGGTACGGCAAACCCGTCACTGCACGCCGGAGCGGTCCCAGGCATTGGCGACGGCACCGGAGACGGCAGTCCCGGCTTCGGCGATCCTGGCGTCGGTGCTCCCAATGCCGGCGACCTGGGCACCGGCGGAGGAGGCTCTGGCGGCGGGTTCAAGGATCCGAGCACCGGGCTGGCGGGGGCCGGCGGCCCGATCACCGGGGCGGGCGGCCTCGGCGGGATGAGCGGCGCCGGGTCCGGGCTAGGTGCGGGATCCGGGCTCGGTTCGAGCGGACTCGGCTCGGTCGCCGGGCGGCCGGTCAGCACGGCCGGGCTGATGAACGATGCCGGCCTGGGCGGCCTCGGCGGCGGCCTCGGCGGCGGCGCCGGCGCCAACCGGGCAGGCCGGGCTGCCGGGCGCCCTGGGACGGGCGCCCCGGGTGGCTCGCACGGCAGCGGCGGCCACGCGCCCGACGACGAGCGCGGCACCTGGTTGATCGAGGACGAGGATCCGTGGGGTGGCGACTCGACGGCGCCACCGGGGGTGCTCGGTGCCTGAGCCGTTCCGGGGAGGCCGCCTATTGCGGATCTGCACGACCTCGGCCGCGATCCTGATCGCCGTGCTCCTCGGCGGCGGTCCCGCACTCGCCGCGCCGACTGTGGAGGTCCGCAAGGCCGAGTGGTGGCTGGCTCCGATGGGCATCGCCAAGGCGCAGCAGATCTCGCAAGGCGAGGGCGTCATCGTCGGACTGGTCGACACCGGGGTCGACAGCACCCATCCCGACCTCGCCGGCCGGATCCTGGCCGGGGCCGGCGGCGGCTCCGCGAACGGCACCGGCTCGACCGCGGCCGAAAACCATGGCACGAACATGGCGGGTCTGATCGTCGGCCAAGGCGGCGGGCCCACGCGCATGCTGGGCATCGCGCCCAAGGTCAAGATCCTCCCGTACGCCATATCGGCCACCGTCAGCTCGCGGGAGGTCGCAGCCGGGATCCGCTGGACGGCCGATCATGGAGCCGATGTCATCAACATCTCCAACGCCCACCCTGGCCAGGCAAACGACGACGAGATCGCCGCAGTCAACTACGCCTTGTCCAAGGACATCGTCGTGGTGGCCTCCGCCGGTAACACGCCGGAGACTGGCGCTGAAGTCGGATCGCCGGCCAGCATCCCCGGCGTGATCGCCGTCGCTGGCATCCAGACGTCGGGCAACTTCTGGGAATTCTCGGCCAGCGGCGAACAGGTGGTCGTCGCAGCGCCCGCCGAGCGGCTGATCAGCACCGCACCGCGGGCGTCCGATCCCTCGCGGTACATGATCGCTGACGGCACCAGCGGCGCCGCGGCCCTCGTCTCGGGGCTGGTCGCGCTCATCCGGTCCAGGTATCCGGACCTCGACGCCGCCAACGTGATCAACCGCGTGATCAGTACCGCCAAGGACAACGGCAAGCCGGGCCGGGACCCGTACTTCGGGTACGGCACGGTGCGAATGGTCACGGCGCTCACCGCAACGGTGCCATCGGTGACCGCGAACCCGCTCGGCGGCGCGGCGGCGGCCGCGAACACCACCCCGGCCTGGACGCCGGTCAGGACGAAACCGTCAGTGACGCCGTTGATGAAGATACTGATCATCGGAATCCCGCTCGTCCTGGTCATCCTGCTCGTGGTGTTCATCGTCAAGGCGGTGACCCGGCCGAAGGCACGCCCGGGCCCCGCCAACAGAGTCGACGGCAGGTGGTGAGCACATGAGAGCCGAGTGGCAGGCACACATCGACTCGATGCTGGAGCAGTACCGCGAGGTGCGGGACAACCTGGGCCGGATGCAGCGGGAGATGGCCGAGCAGACAGCGACCGCGGAGTCGCCGGACGGCCTGGTGAAGGCCACGGTGGACTTCCGGGGCAGCCTGACGAAGCTCGAATTCAACCCGCGGCTGGTGCGCTCGATCGACTCCACCTCCCTCGCGGATGTGATCGTGCGTACCGTTCAGCAGGCCTCCTCGGGCGTCGCCCAGCAGGTGCGCGATGTGGTCGGTCCGAACGTGCCCGAGTCTGCCGGGCTGTCCGGCATGGGCACCGACTTCGACTTCAGCCGGATGTTCCCGGCCGACCCGCAGGACATCCCCGGTGCCCGAGAGGCAAAGCCGTGACCGGCGGCTGGTGGGTCGACTCGGACCAGGTTCGCGCCTCGGCACCCGCGTTCACCGAGTTGGGTGACCGGCTCGACGGGATCTTCAAAAACCTGCAGGCGGTGCTGAGCGCGGAGGGCCCGTGCTGGGGCGGCGACGAGTACGGTCAGGCCTTCGAGGAGAAGTACCAGGATCCGAAGCAGAATGCCTTCGACACTTTCCCCCAGCTGTCCAAGGGGTTGCACGACGTGGCCGCCGGGCTCCTCGAGACCGCCGACACCGCCGATCGCGGTGAGGACGCCACCCACGAGAAGTTCACGACAAAATGACTGACGGCAGGACATCGACGGCAGCGCACCGGGGGAGACCATGACGCCAGATGATCTACGGGTGGCGGCGGTATTCGATGGTGAGGTCGACGGTGTGCCGTTCTTCACCCCCGATCGGGTGCGGGTGATCGATCCGGATGGACGGGCGGCGCTGGTGCGCTATCTAACCGGGGCGCCGTTGGTGGTCCGTGCGCCGGGGCTCGAAGCCGATCCGCTGGATCCGGGCCGCGGTCCGGCTGTCCCGGTGGGTTACCGGTCGGACGGCGTTTGGGTATGGCAGGAAGCGACGGCGTACTACGTGGCTGAACGTTGGGTGGCGCCTGAGGACGACCTCCTCGATCACATCGAGCGCACCGGCTACACGCCACCGTCCACACTGGCCGGCGGGGTCATGGACGCCGCGGCGGATGCCGTCCTGGACCAGAACCGGACCCGGCCGCCCGACACCCGCAACATCCAATATTACTTGCGTACCGACAGTGGATATTCGGTCGACAATCCCAGGGGGATCTTCCGCATCTGGACTGATCCGCAGGGGTACGAACACGAAGAGTCTTTGCAGCGATCTGGCCGCGAAAGCCCCGCCGTGGCCGCACCACCCTTCGGCATCCTTGGATGGCGAAATACCAGTCGGTTCGTCTCGAACCGGCGTAGTGGAGAAGTGGATCTCGATCCCTTCTCGCCCAGGGATGCCGCGCGTGCCCTAGACATCATTGCCAGGAGGGCCGCAGCGAGCTTCTTCCCTGAGCAGGCCGAGCGGAGAGGGTAGGGCGGTCGGGTATGGGCATGGAGTTGCCGCCCGAGTTGGGTTGGTTGCAGTGGGTCGTGGGCTCGGATTGGCCGCAGGGTGATGAGGATTCGCTGTGGCGGTTGAAGGATGCCTGGGCTGGTGCCGCTGCGGATATCGGTGGCTTGATTGGTGACGGTGACACTGCTTATTACGGGGTGTTGGCGGGGATTGACGGTGCGGTAGCGGAGAATTTCACCGCTTTCTGGGATAAGTTCAGTGCGGGTGATCAGGCGTATTTGACGCAGTTGGCGTCGTTGTGTGCTGCGTTGGCGGAGCATTGTGATCAGACGGCGTTGCAGATTGAGTATGCGAAGTATCAGTTCATTATCGCGTTGATTGTGTTGGCGATTCAGATTGCGTATCTGCTGGCGATGGCGGCGCCGTCGTTTGGGGCGTCGACGGCGGCGATTCCGGTTGCGGAGGTGGCTACTCAGTCGTTTATTCGGATTGTCGCGCAGAACATCATTCGCACGATGGTCTTCATGGTGGTGCAGAACGTGTTGAGTGACACGGTCATTCAGGCGGTGCAGATCGGTGAGGGGCATCGGGCGTCGTTTGATGCGTCCAAGACGGTGCAGGCGGCGATTACGGGTGCTGTCGACGGTGCGATCTTCGGGGCGGCCGGTGGGGCGGTGCACGTCGGCGGCTCGAAGGTCGCCCCCGATTTCGCGAAGACCTTCGTCGGCAAGTTGGTCGAGGGTGCGGCGGTCAACGTTACCGGGTCGGTGGGTATCGCCGCCGCAACCGGTGAGCCGCTGACCTTCGACAACCTGACGAAGACCGCGACGGCCGGGGTGGCGATGTCCCTCGGTCCGCAAACGCAGCGCCATGGTGGTGAGGCGGAGGCGTTCCATAGTGAGCCTGGTGGCGGTGACGGCCCGCACGTCGACCCGGTGAATCTGACTGAGGGCACCCGGTCGCCGGGCCTGGTGTCGTCGGGTGCGGAACAGGTCAGGCTGGAGCCGGCCGGTGATCGGACTGGCCCTTTGGCCGTCTCCGGTGATCACCCGGCGGTGCCGAGTTCGGATCGCATTTTCGATGTGCTCTCGGGCGCTCCGGAGCCGGTCGCCGAGTACAGTTCCGGTACCAGCGGCGACCGTCCGATCGAGCTGGTGACTGATCACGGCGATCGCGTCACGACCACCACGGATCATCCGGTCGACCTGGTGACTGATCACGGCGATCGGGTTACGACGACGACTGACCATCCGGTCGACCTGGTTACCGATCACAGCGATCGCGTTAGGACCACCGATCATCCGGTCGATCTGGTCCCTGATCGCAGCGATCGTGTCGTGACCAGCGCTGCTGATCATCCGGTCGATTACGTTGCCGAACACGGCGATCACGTCATGACCAGCACCGCTGATCATCCGGTCGACTACCTCACCGACCACGGTGACCGCGCCACGAGTACCCATGGCCATCCGATCGACACGACCGTCCCGGACCGTCCAGCGTCGACCAGCCTGGCCAGTGCTGACACGCTTACTGCGCCGATGACCGGTGCAGAGCCGGGAGTGCGACCGGAGCCGACCGACACGGCCCGGCAGCCGTCCGCCCCGGTACAGGGCAGCGCCACTTACCCGCCGTTCGTAGAGCCCGGAGGCCCTAGTCGAGAAGCCGGGCCCGCCGTGGAGGGTGGCCGCCCCGACAGCACGCGGCCCGAGAACACGCGGCCGGACAGTTCCCGACCAGACGGAGCCCGACCGAGCACACCACCGGCCGGCTCCGGCACCGAACACTCCGCGGAGCGACAACACCGACCCGCCGATGAGAACCCGCCGGCGACCACGGCCGATCATCATGGAACCGAGCCCCACTTCGACACCGACACCGACCTCGCGGCTCGCGGCGAGGCGCCACTGACCTGGAGCGGGGAGGGCCGGACCCTCGACCCGGCCCAGAACGCGATCGCAGATCGATTCCTCGCCCATGCTGCCGAGTCGGCGGGGAAGATCACCCCAGAAATGGACGCACTCGCCAAGAGCGCTGGTGGCCATCTCGAAGGCGTTCAGGACGCGCTCAAAACACCGGATTCGTTCAAACGCAAGTTCGCCGATCAGTTGGCCGACGACAAGAACGAATCGAGACCGGTAGAAGCGAGCCTCAGCGAAATGAAGGACGCTGTCCGGTACACCGTTGAGCTTCCGCCCGAGAAGTATGTCAGCGGTGCACAACAGGTGGTGCACCACCTTGCCGCCGCTCGTGATGAGCACGGCAATCCGCTCTATGAGCAGGTGAATTTCAAGAACTTCTGGGGTCAGGAGAAGGGTTACGTCGGGATCAACTCGTTCTGGTTGGACCGGGCGACCGGTCAGACGTTCGAGGTGCAGATCCATACCCCGGACAGCTTCGTCGCCAAGACGGTGACGCACCACGATCTGGAGATCGAGCGCACCACCACCGATCCGATCGAAAGGAAAACTGTTCGAGATCGCGCGGACGTCACGTTCGCGGAAGTGGCGAGACCTGAGGGCGCCGCCGCGATCCGGCTTCCGGAGGGCACGCCCAAAATCAGCGAGCCGGTCCGTGCGGATCTCGTCGGCCCCTTCCTCCGCGAGGGGGAGCAACCGACCAGCGGCACGCCGCCGGGCGACGCCGCCGAGTACCAGCAGTCCCGTGCCGACGCGCCGCCCGCGACCCCGGCCGACCCGTCGCACGAGGTCTCACCGGAAACGCCGGGCGGGGCTCAGGCTCAGGCGCCCGAGCTGCCGGAGCGGTCGCGGTTCGTCAGCGATGACGAGGCCCTGCAACTGGTCCGGGACAACGCGCGGCAGACCCCGTCTGGCTATGCCTTCTATCCGGAGGGTGATCCGCTTCTTCCGTACGCGGAGGCGGTGCATCGGATCGAGGGGGTTGTCAACCTTGACGTGCACGGGTCGGCTGCGGGGTTCCATATCGATGGCCGGATTCTGACCGGTGAGCAGTTCGCCCGGTCGGTGGAGGCGTTGCGGGCGGATGGCCGTCTGGTTTTGGGGGAGCACCAGCCGATCCGGTTGAGTGCCTGCGATGTGGCGCGCGGCCATGACTCACCGGCCGCCCATTTCGCGCGCGAGTCCGGGCATCCGGTGACGGCTCCGACCGAGCGGATGTGGTCCGACCGGCAGGGCAATGAGCGGCTCGCCTCCGCGGTGCTCAAGGACGGCCGATGGGTGCCGAAGCATCCGCCGGACGGTGAATGGCGCACTTTCGAGGCCACCGATACCGGACGGATTGCTGACGCGTCCGCCGAACCGGTCGGCGAGTCGCGCTCGCCGCACATCGAGCAGCCGGCCTCCCGCAACGCGGAGCAGCCCGGTCGAGCCCACGACCGACCGACCGAGCGCGAGCCGGAGGCCGGACGCGAGACCCCGGCCGAGGAGACGGCACCGGAGCCTCAGGCCCAGGAGACGGGCGAGGCCGAGCCCGTGCCCGAGCAGGCTCCGCTGGCGGATGTGCCGTCCTCGTGGGGTATTCCGGAGTTCCCGCTGCGCCTGCCCGAAGGGCATCCACTGCTCACGCCGACAGACACGATCAACACGCCGGAGCGGGAGGCGTTTCGGCGGAATCTCGTCGACGAGGTTCTGGGGGACGCGCACGCTCCGGAGAGTGGTCGGCCGGTCGTCTACCTGATGGGCGGCGGCGGTGCGTCGGGCAAGGGATTCGTCCTCGATGAGCTACAGAAGGCCGGCACGATCCCGACCGAGAACGTGGTCCATCTCGACCCGGACGGCATCAAGGCGGACAAGATCCCCGAGTACAAGCGGATCGTCGAGGCCGGTGACAGCCGTGCTGCTGCGGTCGTGCACGAGGAGAGCAGCACGCTGGCAAAACGGATCCTTGCCGGTGCGATCGATAGGCGAGCCAGCATCGTCTATGACGTGACGCTCGGCGACCCGCGCAAGGCGTTCGACACTCTCCAGCGGCTCCGGTCGGAGGGGTACGAGATCCGGCTGTTCGGGGTCAGTGCCGACGCCGATGTCGCCGTTCTGCGCAACTCCAGCCGGGCCGCGGAGTCCGGGCGCTACGTCCCGATCGACATGCAGCTCATCGCGCACCGCGGCTTCAGTCGTGGCTTCGAGGCGTACGCCGAAATGGCCGACTCCGCGCGGCTGTACGACACCAACGGCCGCGAACCGGTGCCCGTGGCGATCAAGGTGGCAGGGGACGAGCTGCGGGTGTTGGATCCCGAACGGTACGGCGCCTTCCAGCACAAGGGTGAACTCGACCCGCACGCGGCGGATCCGGCATCACTGTTCCCCGGACCGCGGGAGATCGTGCCGTCGCCTACACCGCACACCGGCGAGCAGTACGTGGACCAGGCCATGGAAAACCTGGGCCGCACCAGCCGCACCGCCGCCGGCACCGTGGACACCTCGGCCTCGGTCGAGAAGGCCGGCCAGCTGGCAGCCAACCTCTCCGGCGACCGCGCCGCCGCAATGGCGCTCGGCAACTACCGCGGGGTACTCACCGAGCTGTACGCGGAGCGCAACATAGAGCTCAGCTCGCCGGCCGCGCTTCGGGAGATGGTCGAACAGAAGGTCCGGGAGATCAACAGCGGGATCCTGCGGGAGGGCGTGCTGTATCGCGAGCATGACTCGGCGAGGTATCCCTCGTACACGGCCGTGGCCGACCTCCCCGCCTCGACGGAGCAGTTCTTCGCCGAGTTCCACCAGCGGCTCAGCGACCCGAGAGCCGATGCGGTGGAGACGGCGGCGTGGGTGGAATACCGAATGGACATGACCGACCATCCCTGGGCCGACGGCTGCGGCAAGAGTGCCAAGGCGATCGCGGCCTGGGTGCTCATGCGCCACGGCTACGAACTGCCCGACTATCCGCAGGAGCGGTCGGCGCAGTTCGCGCACGCGCCGAAGCTGCCCCGCTCGGCCGGCCCGGGGATCGACGGGATGCAGTATCGGGAGTGGGTCGACTACTACCGCGGCCTGTTCGGTGGTTCCGATGGCTGACGAGGACCGGCGAACACCGCCGGCCGATCGGCTTCGGCGGATGCGGGAGCTGACTCGGTCCGCACACGATGGGCAGACCCGCAACGCCGGGCGAGTGCCGTACTGGGTGCATACCGACGCGGTGGCCGACATCTGCCGGGCCGCGCTCGCCTCATGCGGTGAGCGCGGCATCCTGGGCGCCGACGCCGCTAATGATCTGGTGCTGGCGGCATACGGGCACGATCTTTACGAAGACACTTCCGTGTCACCCGAGGCAGTTCGGGCCGAGTTCGGCGCCCGGGTCGACGGCTGGATCCGCGACCTCACGAACGAGACCGGTGACCACGATCGGGCGGCGTACCTGGCGCACATCCAGGTCATGCCCGACGAGGCTCGCGTGATCAAGTGCGCTGACCTGATCGACAACACGCTCAGCGTGGCGTACGGCGTACACGATCTGGGTCTGGGGTGGGTTCGCGAGTTCTTTCTGCCGATCGGGACGGATACGCGGGACGTGCTGCACTCGGCGGCCTTCGAGAGGCTGCCGGCGACCGGTTCATATCTGCTCAGTCTGGTTGACTGGGCGTGGACGAGGCTGGCCGGGAGCATCGACACCGCCACTGGGCAGCCCTGGGCGGAAGGACGACGATGAGCGAAGAGGAAGACCGGCAGGCCGCCGTCGAGGCGGAGATCGCAGAATTCGCGAAGGGCTTTGACCGGGAGTCGTGGGCCGAGACCGTCGCGAAGGGCAAGCAGCGTGAGGAGGAGCGGCGCCGGCGGCTCTTCGGCGACCGCGAGCCGTTCGCCATCCCGGACGTCGAGGCTGACAGCTGACCTGTTTGTCCGCCCGATTCTCTTCTCCAGCGAGCCCCAAGAGCCTGGCCACCCTGAGACGACATCTCGGACGATCCCGAGGCGCTGCGGAGGACCGCCGGAGAACTGGGTGGACCGTCACACTTCAAGGCCGACGACTGGATCATCGAGTCATGAGAAGGAAGACGAATGCCATCTCGTAGAGGGGCTTCCGTCAAGGTGTCGGGCTCGGTCGATCAACCGACGATGGACACCTTGCGGGCGCGGCTTCAACTGAAGCCCGAAGGCCGGATAACTGATGATTGGGAGCAGATTTTTGGTCGTGGTGAGGTCAGCACCGACTACGGCCCGGTGAAGACCATGCTGGTCCGCAACGACGACGAAACAGACATTCCGATGTGGAACGTCGATCTCTACCTGGAGGACGGGCTGCGGTGGGCGGCGCTGTCCGCTGCCGAACGGGAGGTCAGCGCCGCGATCGAGGCGTCCGGGCTGGCCGTCAGCCAAGTGATCAGAGCGCCTGCCCCGAATTGATCGACGTTCGTTGTCAGCCCTCGGGGGTTCTGGCACTGGTCGACGACTGGATCATCGAGGCAGGAAAGGGGTAAGTGGAATGGTGGTTCGTCGAGCGGTCTCGTTCAAGGTCTCAGGGCCGATTGACCAGCCGACGCTGGATGGGTTGCGGGAGCAGCTTCGGCTGAAACCGGAGGGCCGGATCAGTGACGATTGGGACCAGATCTTCGGTGAACGCGTGGCCCATACGGACTACGGCCAGGTGGAGATCCAACTGGCTCGCGACGATGATTCCCACCCGCCAATCTGGAACGTTGACCTGCTGGTGGACGACGGGTCGCGGGTAGCCCTGTCCGTTGTCGAGCAGGAGATCAGCGCCGCGATTGTGGCCTGCGGTCTCGCCGTCACCGAAATATTCAGGGCATCCGTCCCGAATTAATCGACGGAGACGGCTTCAGCGATCAGGGCCGGGCGGCGTATCTGGCGCACGTGCGGGTGACGTCTGAATTCGCCGTCAAGTGCGCGGACCTGATCGACAACACGCTGAGCGTGGCGGCGGGCGCTGTCGAGGCGGAATTAGAGCTCATCCAGAAGTAGAACGCCATCCGGTGAGTAGAAGTAATCGCGTACATTGCGAGCCCAGTCTTCGATCGTCGGGTCTTCCGAGTGCAACAACCACTCAGAAAGATGCGCGCGCTCGTCGGTGTACCCGTTCTCTAAGAGCCACTGAAGCGTTTCGTGCCGGCCCGCTCCGAAGATGGCTTGGGCGTCGAAGCAGATGCCCAAATCCATGTCACCCGTGTTGAATTTCGCGGCATGCAGCCGGCATGAGTCTGCGGGATCGCCGATCAAAAACAGCAGGAACGCTGTCAGGTAGATCTGCTCGTACTCATCGTTCTCGCCATTGTCCGGACCTTCGCGCCAGGTCCGTTCGAGGTCGAAGATCTCCCGCAGCATTGCGTGGTGGGGACGAGGGTCATCCAGGTCTACCATCCGGAGTGCTTCCCGACGCAGAGCCGGACTCGACAGGTCCACAGACTCGGGCACGGGTGCACAGTAGTCCAACGGGGCTCATCGCGCAGCTTGCCGCGACTCGTCGGCCAGCGGGATCGACGGGGTTCTATGTCAGCGTCCCGGACACGGCGGGCAGGTCCCCAGCCGCTGGGCGCTCGCCGATGTCCTGGCCGCCGCATTACAGTGCCCGGCCGATGGGCGCCGCGCCGCAAAGAGCTGAAACGGGCCGCGGCAACGGCTGGGGGGCAGCGGGACCAGGGAACCGGGCGGGACGGTTGATCCACGTACGCAGGCCTGACTGGGCGCGGGGCAGCTTTGCGGGGTAGCGGCCAGGTAGCATCGAGCCAAGAGCGCTGAGGCATTCGGCAGGTGTCTGCCAGCGGTCGTCACGCTCGAACACCTGGCCGCCATGAATGCGGCTGACCAGCACGGCCATCGGTACGAACTGAGTCCCGAGGGAGCCTTGTCGGTTATGCCGGCACCGGATTCCGAGTATGCCGCGATTGCCAGCCGTCTCCTCGTCTGGCTCGCAGTGGCCGGGTGGCCGGCGGAGCAGATTCTGCAAGCTGCCGGCATTCGCATCGCCGGTCAGGACCTCGATGGTGGTCGCATTCCCGATCTGACGCTGTGGGCGCGCCCGCAACCCCGGACAGTTTGGCTCTCGGTCACCGATCTCCTGCTCGTGGTGGAGATCGTGTCGCCGGGCTCGGTGGCGATGGATGAGTCCGTCAAGCGTCGTGAGTACGCGGTCGCCGGGATCCCGCGCTACTGGGTCGTAGACCGGGACTCGGCACTCACCGGTCACGCTGTTCGTCCTCGGCGCGGACGGG